>NZ_CP033906.1:1519017-1822820 GCF_003816055.1 Bacillus sp. FJAT-42376 | reverse complement strand
ACGGCCACCACGGTTTCAAGGCTATTCGCTGCTTTCCATGCAAGCTCTTTTAAGTCACCTTCGGCTTTGCCGGAGTCCACACCTTTCATCGTCCATTTTTCACCCGCTGCATTCGCAATCTCCCCTGCATTTCCGCGGATCACCGCAAACCGGACTTCCTCTAAAATTCTTTTTGCAGACCTTGCCCGGAACTCTGTTGCCCCTGCAGCAACGGGATCCAGGACAACCGGGACCCCATGCTGATTAGCGGACTTTCCAGCAAGAATCATAGACTCAACCGTCCGTTCCGTAAGGGTGCCAATATTCAAAACGAGTGCATCCGCCATACGGGCCATTTCTTCAACCTCTTCTTTTGCATCTGCCATCACCGGTGATGCACCCAGGGCTAGAAGACCGTTCGCGGTAAAATTGGAAACCACAATGTTTGTAATGTTGTGAACGAGCGGATTTTTCTCTCTCACTTTTTTAAGCATCAATCCCGCATCTTTTGCATTCAAACCATTTCATCCTCTCCGGAAGGGGCTTACTGCAGGTATGTACCATATAAAAAAAGGCATTCCGCCCCGAAGCGAAATGCCTTTATCATCCCATCATGATAAAGCTGTACATTTTCCCTACGCTGGCATTATCCAACAGGTTCACCCGGTCTACGGCGGTTTAGCCGTACTCTCAGCCTGCATCCGCAAGCTCCCGTTCCGTGTATTTTTAACGTAAGTGTATCCCTTACCGTGATGAAAATCAAGCTTTACACGAGCTTCTCTTCATCCTCTGTATGATCGGATGCCATTTTGCCAAGGGATTCATTCATTTTGAACAGGACAATGAGCAGCTCACAATAAATCCTTATCGCAAACGGCCCCAGAACCAGCGTAAACAGCCCCATCAATATCTGAAGCCCGGGTGTCATGGAACTTGCCGAACTGAATACCATCACTGCACCGGTCAGCACACTGATCCCGCTCCCGATATAAAATATAATCGTAATAATAGCCGGAGTAATCATTTTATTAAAATTCAGAAACTCCTTCATCTGCACCCATCCTCTCATTTGAGTTTATCTTCAAACAATAGGTATGCAGACTTTTCCCCATACATTCCATGATCCGGATTTAGTCCCCTTTTCGCCGCCATTCGTCTGTTTGTCCCAGCCTGCCGAGATCCATATAATTCCATCTTTATTCAATCAAGAAAAACCACCCACGACCATCCTCTTAAAAGTCTGCTTCCAAGAAAGCTTCATGGTTCAATAGAGCCCCCTAAAAACGGATACAAGGTGAAAAGTCCGCTACCATCTTCCCCTTTTGCAATTAGTACATAAAAGCGCATTCAATTTCGAATAGAATATGGGTATACATATAAAAAGGGGAACAATGGAAAAAGGGAAAAAGGAGAACGTTATGAGGCTAACCTCAAGATTATGCATGGTTTGTTCGATCTTATCTGTTTTGCTCTACTTTTCAGCAAAGATCCTCTATTTTTCAAAGTTCGCCCAATACATGAATCTATCATCCATCCTGCTCGTCTTCGTCATCGTCATCGCCTTCTTCTTCGATGACCACATCGGGTACTAAGAAAAGCGGAGGGCGCTTGATTAGCGCTGAGAGACGGTGGAGCTGGAACTGACAAAGTCGCTCTTTGACTTTGACAGGGCCAGCGAAGCGGCCGAAGCGCTAGCGCCCGGAGCTGGACAACTAGAAAAGCGGAGGCGGCTTGCTTATCCTCGACAAGCATAAGACAATCATCCGGAGGAAGGCGCTTTTTCCTTCCGGAGGGTGAGTGGCTTATGACCTCGAGAGGTTAGCCGCCGGAGCTGGACAACTAGAAAAGCGGAGGGTGCTTGCTTAGCGCTGAGAGACGGTGGAGCTGGAACTGACAAAGTCGTATTTTGACTTTGACAGGACCAGCGAAGCGGCCGAAGCGCTAGCGCCCGGAGCTCGACAACAAGAAAAGCGGAGGGCGCTTTCAAGGAAACGGGTTCAGAGGAGTGCAATTGCTGACCTCGGACTGAGAATTGCTGACTTTTTGCCGTTAATTGCTGACTTCTCAACGTTAATTGCTGACTTTTTGCCGTTAATTGCTGACTTTTCAACGTTAATTGCTGAATTCTACCGCTGCAGCTTCCTGCACTCCAGCATGGTCATGTAAGCAAAGTTCGAATGCAAGCACAAAGAGGCAATGGACTCCCATTGCCTCTTTTTTTATTTCTTATGCTTTTTCATGCTTTTGGATATTTGCTTCCATTTTGCTTTTTCTTCTGCCTGAGCTTTTTTATCTTCTTTTCTGGCTAGAAAAGCAAGCTCCTTCTGCAGCTTCTTGTAGCTTTCATACCGTTCTGTTTCCAATACGCCTTCTTCGAGTGCTGCTTGGATGGCGCAGCCCGGTTCTGCCTGATGGCGGCAATCGGTGAATCTGCAGCTTAACGCGAGGGCTTCAATATCTTCAAACGTTCCCTGAAACCCCTCATCTGCACTCCACAGCTGCAGCTCGCGCATTCCCGGTGTGTCAATGAGGCAGCCTCCCGTTTCTAGGGGAAGGAGTTCGCGGTACGTTGTAGTATGTCTGCCGCGGTCATCATCTTCACGGGCCGCCTGAGTTTTCAGGTGCTCCGTTCCGAGAAGCTGATTCGTAATCGTCGATTTTCCGACACCGGATGAACCAACCAGTGCAGCCGTCTTTCCTCGTGCACAGTAGCTCCTGAGAATGGCTGCAGAATCAGCATCCAGTGCGCTGATGGCATAAACAGGCACCCCGAAAGCCACGGATTCCACCTCAGCAATGCGCTCGTCCCTCTCTTCACACAAGTCTGCTTTATTCAAAACCACAACCGGACTCGCTCCGCTCTCCCAGGCCATGATTAAATATCGCTCAAGCCTTCGTATGTTGAAATCGTGATTTAAGGCCATCACAATAAAAAGCGTATCGACATTCGCTGCAACAATTTGCTCTTCCGTGGTGTTTCCCGCTGATTTTCTGGAAAACTTGCTCTGTCTTGGCAGAATCGCATGAATGGTTGCTTTTCCTTCCTGATAGCGCGGTTTAATAACAACCCAATCGCCAACTGCAGGAAAATCCTCTCTGCTACCAGCTTCAAATCTCATTTTTCCTGCCACTTCACTGAGCACTTCTCCATGCTCAGTCAAAATCCGGTACAGTCTTTTATGTTCCAGCGTAACTCTCCCGATTTCATATCCATCAGCCTTAAAAGGCAGAAAAGCCTGTTCAAAAAATGGGGTCATCCCCAATTCAGCTAAGTTCAATTTTCATTTCCTCCCTATTCCGTTTCGTTCATCAATGAATAACGGTCATAGAGAGATGACACTTTACAGGATCAATCCCTCCATGACGCTGCCTGCAATCGCAAATTTTCTCATCATACATCACTCCTTAAGGGATTTCTGAGCTTTGTGCTCATACCATTCATTATACGAGAGAATAGAAGAAAATGACAAATACTCCTCACGAAAAATTATTTACAAACCATCCCGTAAATAGGTAAAAAATGTTAAAGTGGTTTTACAGCACATCTTACTGAAATGAGGGGTCCCTATGTCTGATAATCCGGACATGATGTTTCAAATTGTATCCACTGTCGTCATCATTGGTTTTATTATTGTATTTGGCCTGATCCTTTTCTCGATTATTAAAGGAATATCGGAATGGAGCCGCAATAATCAGCAGCCTCTTTTAACGGTTCCTGCAAAAGTTGTCACAAAAAGGACCGGTACAAGAGGCGGCGGGGAAACGAGAGTCATAACCACCTATTTTGTTACCTTTGAAACCGGCGGTTCTGAACGAAAAGAATTTCAGATAAAAGGAGAGGAGTTCGGACTTCTTACAGATGGCGACTCAGGTGAACTCAGTTATCAGGGAACAAGATTTAAAGCATTTACCCGTTCTGTTCAATAAAAAAACAGCCAGAGGAGATTGGTCCGCTGGCTGTCTTTTATTTAGGCGCCTGCCTTTTTCAGCATGGCAGAAGCGGTTTGTTCCAGATCATGAATACTCCGGACCATGCTGCCGATCCGTGTATTTTGTTCCTCTGTACTCGATAGCACTTCTTCAATGACCGCACTTGTCTGATCTGTAACAGCGGAAACGGAAGAGGCTTCCTCCATAACAAGACTCGTATTCTGACTTAGGGCATCGAGGCGCTCTTCAAGCTGAACGGCCCCATTGGAAACATCTTCAACCGTCAGCAGGATATGGTCCATCCTCTTTTTCACTTCATCTGAGGAAGCAAGGCTTGAAAGGAAAGCTTCATTCCCTAATTGCATGTCTTCTGACGTTTTGTTCGTTTTTTCGATAATCCGGTCCAGAATTTCATGAATGCCTCCGGCAGATTGCTTAGAGTTCTCAGCTAAAATTCTGATTTCATTTGCCACAACAGAGAATCCTTTTCCATGCTCGCCCGCTCTTGCCGCTTCAATACTCGCGTTGAGCGCCAAAAGATTCGTCTGATCTGAAATATGGGTAATGGTCTTAACAATCGATTCCACATCTTTCGTTTCCTTCTGCAAATCAGTGATCGATTCAACAACCTTCTGAATAATAACAGATACTTTGTCCATTTCTTCGGATAAAGAGGTCATTTGTGTATTTACATCCGCAACCGATGTTTCGGTTTTGATAAATGATTCTTTCATAGTAGCGGATGAATCTTGAACACCTTCAGTAAAATTGCCGATCAATTTCAGCGATTGATCAATTTTTGCTATGCTTCCCGCCTGTGTTTCTGCTCCCGCTGCCAGTTCTTTAAACGCCATCGTCAAATCACTTGAGATTTCCCCAACAGTGTCTGAATCTGTTTTTAGGATACCGGTATTTTTCGTAAGGGCTTCAAAGGCATGCTGGATTTGTCCGAGCAGCAAATCACTGTTCCTTTTTGATTCTTCCGCAGCATTCAGGCTGTTTTCTGCTTCTTTCCTCATCTTCTCCCCTTGCAGACTTTGAAAAATAAGGGCGGCTACAATCAGAATCATAAATGTATTTAAATTCACAACCATTATTCCTTCAATGCCAGGAAACATGGTATCGCTATGTGTGAAATAAAAATAATTCGTCAGCACAAGTCCAAGAATCCCGGCCAAAACAACTTGCCTGTAATTTAAGTAAAGCGTGCTGACGGCAATCATATAATAAGCCATCAAATAGGATATGATGGTCGGTTCCATTTCCATCATAATAAAGCTTAGGATCCCTATAAATATGATGGCTAAATAACTCAATTGGATAACAAGCCATTTTTTCAGTACTAAGACTGTAAAGACCGTCCCAATTACTGTGCCAAAACCCCCAAGCGTCAGTAAAAAGGCCGAGCTTGCTCCTGTAATCCAATAAGCCGCCAAGCCTAAAATCAATGATCCCCAAATGATATAGATCATGATGATATTTCTTTGATGCACCCGCATCTTATTCCGATCCAAATCCATTCTCGCCACTCCCAATTATAATATAAGCCATACGGATTTTATATCGGCATGATGCCCATGCTTATTTACAGAAAGAAAAAAAATTCCCTCCCGAATCGTCCGGGAGGGAATTGATTTAGTTCACAGCCTTGACTGCCGAATTATTTTGTTTGGCTTCCTCTTTTTCCTGCGCCCGAAGAAAAATCAGTCCGTTTCCTTCCGCCTTTTTGGATAGTCCCACTGAGACGGTATTTTTACAGAGCTGCGCATAAACTTCTGCTTCTGTTAATGTTCTTCCAAACTCTTTTTCTTCTTTTTGGATAAGCAGCGCAGCCGCTGCGGAGGCATGCGGCGTAGCCATCGATGTGCCGGAGAGCTTCGCGTATTTATTGCCCGGATAAGTCGACACAATATTTACTCCCGGTGCAACCAGATCAATTTCATCATTTGTATTGGAAAACTCGGCCAGCTGTTTCTTTTCATCTACAGCCCCGACCTGTACGACTTCTTTATAATAGCCAGGGTAGGCTTTTTCGACTGTATCCTCCCGCGAATCACCTTCATTGCCAGCTGCACAGACGACGAGAATGTTATTTGCGACTGCATCTTGAATGGCTTCATGAAGCTCAGGAATATCTTCAGGGCCGCCAAGCGACATGGAAATCACTCTTACCTTCTCCCCATTCTCACCCTTCCACTCTGATGCATAACGAACCGCATGAATGATTCCTTCATAAGATCCGCTGCCGTCATCACCAAGCACTTTCAGAATGAGCAGCTTCACATCCGGTGCTGCACCGGCCACTCCCTTGTCATTCAATGTTGCTGCAATGGTACCGGCAACATGCGTGCCATGATAGTGTGAATCACTGTAATCGGCCTCATCCCCGCCAACGAAGCTTTTCCCGCCGATAATCCGGTCCTTTAAATCCGGATGGGCGGCATCACATCCTGTGTCCAGAACGGCAACAACAACTGAATCGCCCCTAATACCCTGATCCCACAGTTCAGGGGCATTGATCATGTTGACCCCATAAGGAATTTCTTCAGCTGCCGAATCAAAAACCTCTTCTAATTTAAATGGAATTAAACGAACTTTGCTCATGCTCTTGTCCTCCTTTAAGATAGGTTCTTCCGTAATAAAGGGGTAAAGAAACGAACGCTTGTTCTTATTTTAACATATAAAGGAATGAATTTCCATCTATTTTTCTTCTTAGCTCTTTAAAAATATCTAGCCGACTGGCACTTAAAATTTGTCCGTTTGTTTTTTCTGTCCAATCACGAACGTTATTTGTCCATCCCTCCGGCTTTTTTCGCTGTTCCTGGACTTTATTTGGCCGATAGAAAACGGAATTTGTCCATTCCATTTTTCTGTCCAATCACACACGTTATTTGTCCATCCCGCCGGCCTATTTAGCCGTTCCTGGACTTTATTTAGCCGATAGAAAACGGAATTTGTCCATTCCATTTTTTCTGTCCAATCGCGCACATTATTTGTCCAATCTGCCGGCCTATTAAGCCGTTCCTGGACTTTATTTAGCCGATAGAAAACGGAATTTGTCCATTCCATTTTTTCTGTCCAATCGCGCACATTATTTGTCCAATCTGCCGGCCTATTAAGCCGTTCCTGGACTTTATTCAGCCAAACTTGAACACAATTTTGCCGTTCCGTTTTTAGGTCTATCCCGCTTGTTATTTGTGCGTTCCTGCCTGCTTGTCCGTTACTCGTCTTGATCAAGCCGATCACGAACGTAATTTAGCCGTTTCATACTATTTGTCCAACCAGAGCGGTTCTGCCCGCTATTCCCTCCCTTTATTTGAGCGTTTTTATGTTATCCATAAACCGGTATACCGGGAGCCTTTCCCCTACTTCAGAAGGGATAAAGCCAAAGCTTTCAAAGCTGTCGACAGATTCCGGTTCCAGTGATAGAGAGAGCAGATTTGTCTGCGGCTGGGACGTTAAAAACACCACACTTCCTTTTGGAACCGTCACGCTTTCCTCTTTTACCGCTGCCTTGATTTCGTTCAACTCGATTCCTTCATATTCTTCGGTTCTTGATTTGTGTGTGACGACGAATGTTTCAAGCGGCAAGGTCTTGTCCCTTTTCAGGGTAAAGCTTTTTAATCCCTGATTTCTTAGTTTGGCTGCTGCCTTTTCATGACCGGGCTCTATAATATATGCGGTAGGGCGTTCTCTTGTCATCACGGCTTTTGCTTGAGATGCGCTCTTATACAGAACCGGAACGTCTTTCACTTTGCCGGCGGACACGTCGACCATTTTCAATGTTTTTCCTTCGACTGTCTGGTTCTCGCTGTTAATCACAATCTCATCTTTGTCATTCGGGGTGAGTCCCTTTTGGATGAGCTTCAGTCTTTCTTTCGCTACTTGCAGCTTAATCTTCCCCGCATGCTCGGCTGTCAGCCTGATGATGTTCTCGTGGGCGGCAATCTGGGCTGCTGTCCTTCTTGCAAAGTTTTCCCTGCCGATTCCGATTCCTCTTGTTTCCACAAGAAAGGATACTGCCGGGGACAAACCAAAAGCATTGCGGCCAATTCTTGCTTCCGTACTGCCCTCCTCAAGCTCGATTTTTCCATCTTTGCTGATTTTTGAAGTGTAGTACGGTTCATTTGAAAAGCCTTTCTTATCTAATACTGCTTCCGTATCTTTAACATATAGATCATCTGAGAGTTTTCTTATGTTTCTAGGGATGTTTAAGTTTTTCCCGGACAGCAGCAGCAAATCATGATACTTTAGCAGCCCAAGCTTTGTAAATTCCTGTCCGACACTGTATTCATGAGCATCAATTACGACTTCCGGCATATAGCGGCTGAATTCCTCATGAATCGCCTGAACTTCTTTTGACTCAAGCTTTACGTGATCACGGTTGCCGTCCATTCCGTTTGCAAGCTGTCGTTTAAATTGATAAGAGCCGTCTGGATTGACCCTTGGGATGATGATGACGTTAATGCGGTCCAGTACTTCATCCCCGAGCTTTCCGGAAAGTTTTTTTGCCAAAGCAAGCACGGCTTCCCCTGCCGCAGGCTCATTTCCATGGATCTGGCCCTGCAGCCATACAGTCGGTTTCCTGGAGACAGCCGATGGAGAGATTCTTTGATCCTTTGAAAAGTAAAGGCCAAGGATGGACAGACCTGTTTGGGATTCTCCGATTTTTTTTACGGACAAATGATTCGTTTCCTTTCTCAGTCCTGCCACAAAATCTTCTAATTCTTCCTGCGAGGTAAAGGCGTCGCCCTCTCTTCCAAAGGCCGGCGTCAAAACTTCAGGCTTTGGTTCCGGGTAAAGATCCATAACCTGCTTCGGCTGACTGAATTCCTTTCCGTAATAAGGGGTTACGGCATTTGCGGACGGCATAATCCCTGCAAGGATCAGACTCGCTGCCGCAGCAGCCGCTCCCCACTTTCCCACTCGTCTCTCCACTTCACCACTCCTCTCAATCTATACATCCAGTATAACGATTTTCGTTAATTATCTAAATATTATGAAATATGTGATTTATTGTTGAGGCTTTGGTCACATGGAGGAGATATTGTCGAAAAAGAACCCCGGCACCGGTGCAGCAGTTCCTTCTCAGGCTTCTGTTTGCATACGCTGTTCCTCCTTTTCTCCCGCTTTCGCGAACGCTAAATCCGCAATCCCCATCAAAGCAAACCCAAGCAGGCTGAAGCTGATGAACGGCAGCAGCGATGGAAGAAAAAGCGTTAAAAAATAAAAGCCCGCTGCTGCGGCCAGCATAGAAATCGAATGAAACGGAAAGGAAAGGGCGAGAAGCAGGGCAAGTTTCATCGCTTCCCGTGCTCCTGCATGAAAGTGCACATACACCGGAAAAACAAAGAGGAAGGACAGGGTATAGATAACGAGAGCCATTGCCATCAGCAAATAGAAAATAATGCCTGTTATTCCGCTCATTCCGATTGCCGCTTTTAAATAAAAGAATAGGACAAACCCGATGCCCGTAAAGACCCAGCCTATGATATTGGCTTTTTTCCATTCACGCATCCATGTCTTTTTAAAGGTATCCAATATTCCGGCTTCCGATTCTCCCCTGATCCATTTGCGCATCACGGTAAACATGCTGACAGTTGCGGGGAAAAAGCCGAATATTCCAAGTCCGAAAACAGAAAAAACCATCCACAGAAACTGGACATACACGAGCCGCATGACCCATTCCAATCCCGCATACAGACGGGTTCCCATACAGATCCTCCTATTCAAACAGGTCTGGCCAATAAGACCAGACCCTCTTAGTCATCAACCCTTTGTATAGCGGTCGTATGCATCCTTGTGAACTTTAATGAGCTGATCCACTCCCATTTCCTTCAGCCGCTTTTTAAATTGAGCAAAGTCTACGGGTTCTGCCCCCATCATCCACTTCTGGATCATCTCATCACGGTAGGTCATAATCTGCAGGCCGATGTCATTTTTAATTTTCTCTTCCTCTTCAGTGAAATTCAAAGCGGGAACTTCTTTCAGGAAGTAATCGTTTTTCACATAATCATTAACTCCCTCCAATGCCAGAGGAGCCATCCATTGCTTTTCGTATTCGAAGTCCTGCTGATAAGCGAACATGATCTGGGCGCCTTTTGCACGGAGAGCTCCCGGCACATCCGGACTGCTTAAAACTTCTTTCGTGAATGTAGGCACTCCGTTTTCAACCGTGTACGTATCCCCTTCTACGCCATAGTTCATCAGTCTGCGGCCTTCTTCGGTGAAGAAGTAATCTAAATATTTAATCGCTGCAACCTTGTCTTTAACGGAGTGGCCGATTGCCACTCCTGTGTAATTATTAAATGGTGAACGTACCGTCGGTTCAACGCGCTCACCCTTCGCATTTTCAGGGGGAGCCATCGGGACAAGATTAAAATCGGGTGTATGCTTTTTGGATATATCATTGTACGTAACTGTACTTGCGAACCAATCGTGGGTGGAACCGCCTGTATTGTTTCCGAATAGAACGTCTCTTGATGTTGCACCCCTGGTAAAGATCTCAGGGTCAATCAGTCCTTCCCCATACCACTTGGCCAGGTTTTCCATGGCTGTGCCAAAGTCTATTTCCATCGGTCCATAGGCCACTTTGTCCCCTTTCAGGTAAAAATCACCGTATCCGCCCCAAAGGCTCGCAAGGTCAAAAATACGCTGATTGATGCGTGAAAAGAGCGGAACTTCATCAGCCTTCCCGTTTCCATTCGGGTCCTTTTCTTTAAATGCTTTTAAAACCGTGTAGTATTCATCGACAGTCTGAGGCATTTTCAGCCCGAGCTTATCCAGCCAGTCCTGGCGGATAAACCAGCCTTCAGCGGCTTCCCCGTCTGCAATAAACGGCAGGTAATACAAGTGCCCGTCAGCCGCTTCTGAGACCTTCATAATCTCAGGCATTTTATCCAGATAGCTCTGTATATGCGGGGCGTGCTCTTTGATCAAATCCTCCAGCGGAATAAACGCCCCTTCTTTTCCATATTTATTGAGGTTTTCTTTTTTCTCAAAAACAAGGTCCGGGATTTTCCCTGAAGCAATCATTAAGTTAAAGGCTTCTTCACTCTTGGTAGAGGATTTAGGGGCGACTCCCTTCAGGCTCACATTTGTCACTTCGGCCGCTTTTTTGAACGTACTCCAGTTATCATCAAAGATCACCTGTCCGTCATTGTAATGAAGATGAATCGTCATCTCCATCGGCTTTTCACTCGCCTTCGGCCCCTTCGTTTCATTGCTGTCACCCGTCTGCTCTGTTTTCTCCTTCGGCGCTGAAGCTGAACTGCTGCATGCTGCAGCTGATAAGACAAGCATTCCTGAAGCAAGAATCAATGATAGCTGTTTCCCTTTTCCCATGTTTTCTCCCCCTTGTTTTTGTTATCCATCAGAAATCCCGGCTACTCTTTGATCCCCCCAAGCATCGTTCCCTTCACAAAGTACTTTTGAAGGAATGGATACACAATGATGATCGGCAAAATTGAGATGAAGATGGTGGCATAAATAATGGTTTCCCTGGAAAACTCCATCATCACATCCCCGGCTGACAGAACTTGCTCACTGACCGTCATCTCGACAATCAGTTTTTTCAGCATCACCTGCAGAGGTATTTTGCCTTCATCATTGAGCAGGACCATCGCCCAAAAGTAGCCGTTCCAGCGGGCAACCGCATAGAAAAGTCCCACTGTTACGAGTGCAGGCTTCGATAACGGAAGATAGATTTTCATTAATATTTGAAGATCATTCGCTCCATCCACCTTTGCCGACTCCTCAAGTGAATCCGGAATCGATTGAAAAAAGCTTCTTAAAATAAAGACGAGGAAGGTGGAAATAGCAAATCCGATAAGGATGCCTGTTCGTGTATCCAATAGACCAAGCTCTTTAAAATTAAGATAAGTCGGGATGATTCCTGCCTGAAACCACATCGTAAAGGCGATAAAGAACGCGATCAGCGCTTTGCCGCGCAGCCGTTTTTTCGATAAAGGATACGCACCGCAAATCGTGAATACAAGATTGACCGCTGTTCCCGCTACTGTGTAAAAAATCGTATTTCCGTAAGCAGTCCAAATTGCCGGATCTTCCAGCACTTTAAAGTATGAAAGAAACGTAATATCCTTCGGCAGCAGAATAACTTCACCTGATATCACCGCCTGTGCGGAACTGATGGAAGCAGAAAACACGTAGATGAATGGGTAGATGCAGGCAACAGCTAAAAGAGTGAGAAATCCATAAATGAGGATATCGGTCAAACGTTCACTTCTGCTTTTTTTCAATTTGATCCACCTACCATAAACTATTTTCCGTAAATTTTTTGCTGAGTTTATTGGCGGTTACCACAAGGATGAGTCCGACAACTGAGTTAAATAATCCGGCCGCTGCGCCAATTTCATACTCTCCCCCCTGAAGTCCTGCACGGTACACATACGTATTGATTACGTCTGCTGTCTCATAAGTGCTTGGCTGATAAAGGAGGATAATGGCTTCATACCCTACCTCAAGGAAGGCTCCAATCTGAATCAGAAACAAGATCATGATGGTTGGCAGAATTCCCGGAATCGTCACATGCCAGATTTGCCGCCACCGGTTTGCCCCATCCATTTTTGCGGCTTCATAGAGTGCCGGATTGATGCCGGCGATTGCCGCCAGATAAATGATGGCATTAAATCCAACGTCTTTCCAAATGTTCATACCCGTGAAAATGGTTCGAAAATACTCAGATTCAGTAAGAAAATACGTTTTATCCCCGCCCATCCTGTCGATGATGATATTCACCAGACCGTTTGTCGGAGCAAGCATGTTCGTTATGATTCCTGTTATGACCACTACCGAGATAAAATGCGGAAGATAGGTTAGCGTCTGCACCGTATTTTTAAAAACCTTGTTTTTCACTTCATTTATTAGAAGCGCAAGCAAAATCGGTGCGGGAAATCCGAAAACGAGTCCGTAAAAGCTGATCAAGATTGTATTTGTCAGGGTGCGCACAAAATACTCGCTCTCAAAAAAACGGATAAAATTATCAAAACCTACCCATGGACTTTCCGCAATGCCTTTAAATAAACTGTAGTCCTTAAAGGCGATCTGCAGGCCGGCCATCGGTTTGTACTGGAAGATGATGTACCACAGAATAAAGGGTACGAGCATTAAATACAGATACCTATCGCGGACCAAGCTGTTTTTGACAGACAGAAGAAAGGGGATTTTGACAGGTGCAGGTTTAAGATCAGATGTTTGTTTTGATTGGATAACGGGTGATTCCAATCCATCATCCCTCCTTTTTTTGTAAGCGTTTTCTTAATGTGTTCATCTTATCCTGCCTGCAAGCCGTCTATCTATCTCAATTTTCCTGAACGGATATCCATTTTTTAAAAAGAGAATGAAAATTAAAAGAAATGAGGGTTTATATGAAAAAATAGCGATGGTTTAAGATTTGAGGTACAGCGGATAAATTGAAGAGTAAAAAAACAGAACCCTTAAGGCTCCGTATTAGTCCGATCTCTCATATTGCCCGGGTGATAATCCTACGTATTTTTTAAAAATCCTGATGAAAGTATTGACGTTATTATAGCCAACGAGTTTTGAAGCTTCATGAACCTTGATCTTTTTATCCGCAAGCAGTTCCTTCGCCTTCTGTATTCGATACCGGTTTAAATACTCTTTGTAGTTCTCTCCGGTATGGTCTTTGAAAATGGTGCTAATGTAGCTTGGAGTCAGCTGGAAGCGCTCAGATAAATCCTGTAAAGAAAGGTCCTCATGATAGTGATGCTGGATAAACATGACGATTTGACTGGCAGTGGAGGATCCGTTCTGATTCGTTTCGATTTGGTCGGTCGCGCTTGTGAAGGTTTTCACGATTTCTCCTTTTAACGCTGCACGATTCCTGATTTCACTGAATTCTAAATGCAGCAATTCACCTCCTGAGGTACTGGAAGATGACTGGGCAATCCGGTTGACCGTTCCAGCCATGGCAAAGACAAACTGGGAAAGATCCGCCTTGTCCAAATTCTTTTCATCAATATTTTCCTTTAGGATCCGATGCAGAATGCGAAATGCTTCCTCCTTCTTGCCTTGTACAAAATAATGAATCAGTTCTTTTTCGACCTCTATTGGGTAATAAAAGGTTTGTTTCCGTTTGGCTGTAAAATCATCCATACTCAATACCTGCAGCTTTTCCATAGACTGCCTCTTTTCAAGCAGTTCGGATGCCTGCTGAAACGACTGATCCAATCCCGAAAAACCTTCAATCTCCGGACCGATCGCAGCTGTAATATATTGATTGATTTCCCGGTCCAATAATTTTAGGGCAGATGTAATTTTTTCTTTTAATGCTGAGACGGGAATCTTTCCTGTCAGGAGAGCGGCTCTCCCGGGACCCAGTTCCACCATCTCAAAAGGAACGTTATCTCCCAAGACCTCTTTTAGCAGGCGGATGGTCTCACGGCTCACTTGTATTCTTGCCTCATTCAGCAGGCGGTAATCGAATTCAATAATGGTAACGGATGCATGCTTTTCAAATGGAGCCAGCTTAAATTGCCCGATCCCTTTTTGAATGGCTTCCTCGGAAGAGATGCCATGCAGGACATCCCACAAAAATTTCATTTTCAGCGGAATTTCATTTTGACTGATGGCTATTGTCAGCTCCCTATTAACCTCTCTGATCCGCTTAGCTGTTTCCTGTATATACAAAAATTCATCTTCACCTGATTCCATTGGATACTCTTCTCTAAGAGCGGCCACCATTTTATGAACCGGCTTATATGTATACCAAATCAAAGCGCAGGCGATGATCATTCCCGCAAGAACAAGCAAAGCCGGAAGAAGCGCAGCTGCGAGCCACTGGCTGTTTTGATCCGTTTGCGGCGGATTTTTTGGTGTAACGTACACATAGCTTAAATCTTTAAGACTTTTAGAACCGATTGAATGAATGATCTCTCCTTCCTTTTCCATTCTCGAGTACGAAGATACCTGTTCATTCCTGAGGGCAATGTGCTTCGATACGTCCTGATGCAATGTTTTTTTCTCAGCCTGATCCAAAGAGAGCACCTCTCCTCCGGATACAAGCAGCAAGGCATCATCCTGATGTTCCAAAGCCTCCGGCAGAAGATCCATCTTTTTGAATGTCAGGAAAAACAGGACCGTTTTAAGATGGCTGACCCTGTACTTTTTAACAAGCGTTAAAGTATCTGCGTTGCGGGCACCGGGAATCGAAATGGTTTCAAAATAACTGGACCAGCTATTATCCTTTGCAAATTGATCAAATCGTTTGCGGGCGCTGCCTTTCATCGCAAGCTCATTTAAAAAATTCTGCGCAGGCACCGTATAATTTGACGTAATCACCGTTCTGTCGCCCCGAAGCATAACCGCTATCTCATAATCATAATTAGAAAAGGCTGTTTTATTGCGCTGAATTTCCTGAAGAACCCTTCCCATATGGTAATACTTTAGTTCAGACGCGGAGAGGTCCGTATAATCCTTAAATGCCTCACTTGTTTCCAGCTGGATCATGGCATTCAACGCCACTTGAATTCTCTGGTCCATCATTTCCTGGGCCTGCTGAAGCAAAAGCTTCTGGCTGCTGTTGCGCTCAACCCGGCTTATTTCCATATTTTTAGAATAATAAACTCCAAGCGCCCCAATAGAATAAATCACAATGATTAAACAAAAAGAATAGAAAAGAGTCCGAAAGAATTTATTTCTCCACAACCCACAGTCCCCCCTCTGCCTCTCTCTTTGTTCTATATATTCGATTTTCCCTCTTCCAAATCCTTCAAATTCACTCTGTTCATTCACACAGAAATCCGGCTTAAGCCTTGTCCCTTATAGGTTTTTTATGCATGAAATCTTGATTGCATACCATTTGAATTTCCATCCAAACTCTTGTAAAATATCAAATTGTGTGTGCTGAACGGTTTTATTTTCATTTAAAAAGGAGGGCGCATATCATGCTTCTTGCGGATACCAGACCTGACCAGGAAAAGGACGCAGAAGAAATTTTAGAGGAAAAAGAAGAACTCGAAATGCAGCTTTACAGGATGCAAGCCAATATAAAAGATATCGCGAAGAATGGAAAAGGCGAGGTACTCGGAATCGATCAGTCAAAGGAAGACAAATGGGTGATTGTGCACGCTGTGGACGACGGGAATGCATGCAAAATCATGATCAATGACTGTGAAACCTCCTACAGGGGAATGTGGGACTTCTCCATCCAAGCGACATACAAAACCGATGGAACCATTAAAATTGGTGACATCAAAGGACCTGCCAACAAAGGATATGGGTCCATCTGCATGAATTATTTAAAACAAAAAGCCCGCCAAAACAACATCCCATTTATCGTCGGAGATATTGCCAAACGGGATTGGGATCACGTGGACCGTCTTGTCCACTTTTATAAAAAACACCAGTTTGAAGTGGAGCTGGACCGTGAAAACCAGTGCGGAGAGATTGTGTGGAATGGATGAGACTGCTCAGACTGGGAGCGGTCTTTTTTTATGGAACGGAGTTGAATGTCCGTCTGAAATTATTTGTCCGTTTTCCCACTTTATTTGTCCATTCGCCGCCCTGATTTGTCCGTTCTAAAACGGAATTTGTCCATTCCACACGGTAATTTGTCCGTCCGGATTTATCTGTCCGTCTTCCCCCTCACTTTGTCCATTCGCCGGCATTATTTGTCCTTTCCAAGACTGGATTTATCCATTACCCACGATTATTTGTCCGTCCGAATTTTTCTGTCCGTTTTCCCACTCAATTTGTCCATTCGCCGGCATTATTTGTCCGTTCCAAGACTGGATTTATCCATTACCCACGATTATTTGTCCGTCCGAATTTTTCTGTCCGTTTTCCCACTCAATTTGTCCATTCGCCGGCATTATTTGTCCGTTCCAAAACGGAATTTGTCCATTACCCACGATTATTTGTCCGTCCGAATTTATCTGTCCGTTCCTCCACCTTATTTGTCCATTCGCCGCCCTGATTTTTCCGTTCCAAAACGGAATTTGTCCATCCCTCAAGCTAATTTGTCCGTCCGAATTTTTCTGTCCGTTTTCCCACTCAATTTGTCCATTCGCCGGCATAATTTGTCCGTTCCAAAACGGAATTTGTCCATTCCCAACGCTTATTTGTCTATCCGAAATTATCTGTCCGTTTTCCCCCTCAATTTGTCCATTCGCCGGCCTTATTTATCCGTTCCAAAACGGAATTTGTCCATTCCCCACGATTATTTGTCCGTTCGATTTTATCTGTCCGTTCCCCCACCTTATTTGTCCAATCGCCGCCCTGATTTTTCCGTTCTAAAAAGGAATTTGTCCATCCCTCAAGCTAATTTGTCCATTCGATTTTATCTGTCCGTTCCCCCACTTTATTTGTCCATTCGCCGCACAGATTTGTCCGTTCCAAGAAAGAATTTAAAGGATTTGTCCATTCCCTACGCTAATTTGTCCGTCCGAATTTATCTGTCCGTTCCCCCATCTCATTTGTCCATTCGCCACCCTAATTTGTCCGTTCCAAGACAGAATTTGTCCATCCCCCACGCTTATTTGTCCATCCAAATTCCCTCTCGTTCCCAGCTTAACGAAGCCACCCCTTAGTGGATCAGCTTCGACTCACTTAGTTTCCTCCTGAATCCTTCTGATGCCCGGTTGATCGGTTTTTTCAAAAAAACTGCGAATAAAATGGCGCCCGCCCCGTAACAGATGATTCGCACTACATCCGCAGCGGCGATGTCCCACAGGATGCCTCCGATTGCTTCTCTCAATAGGCTGATGGCATACGTAAAAGGAAGAAATGGATTGATTGCCTGGAAAAACGGCGGAGTTACCTGTATGGGGAACGTGCCTCCTGAACCTGCCAGCTGCAAGACAAGCAAAATGATGGCAAAGGCTTTGCCGATATTGCCGAATACAGAAACAAGTGAATAGACGATGAGCATGAATACGGTGCTGATCAGCAATGAAAAGAGAATCAGCCAGCCTGGGTGAACTGCATAAACCCCCAGCAGAAATACGTTTCCGGCGGCAGCGATCAGTGCCTGAAAAAGTCCGATGGTCCAGAAGGTTAAAAATCGTCCAAAATAGACGTGAATGCTCCGGTACGGATGATCCTCCATAATTTCCACTGACAGCAGGGAAACGAGCAGCACGCAGCCTACCCATAAAGAAAGAACGGTATAGAACGGAGCCAGAGCAGATCCATAGTTCGGTATGGGAAACATCCGCTCCTGCTTCAATTTGACAGGCTCGGAGAAAAAACTGCTTTCCTTTTCGGCGTTGTTTTTCAGCAATTCGATTAAATTATTGATATTCTCGGTTTTTTTAAACGTCCGGATATCACCGGCAATTTGACCGATTTTCTTTTTAATGCGAGGCATTTCCTCTTTGAAATCGGCAAGTTTCGTTTCTCCGAGTGACAAGCCTTTTTCTGCATCTTTCAGGATTTTCTCCACGTCCGGAATGCTGCTGCTGACAGCTGAAAGCACGGAGGCAGCTTCATCAGCAGACTTTCGGGCACCCTTCAGAGCGTCCATGATGTTCGGCTGGATGACCGTCTCAAATTGACTGTCCAGCTCTGCCGCTTTTGATTTTGTATCCGAAATTCTTTTTTTCAGTTCATCAGCCCGCTGTCCCCGCTCGACGGTATCGGATATGCCGGACAAGTTATCCAATAATTCCAGCTGCTGACGGCTATCGCTGCTGATTTCGTTCAGCCTGCTGATCGGTTCATCCAGAGCAGAAGAATCAGACTGGCTTTTAAGTCTCCCGAGCACGTCAGAAAGAGCTCCTGACAAAGCAGCGGCAGCTGACAGGCGTTTTTTTGCTTCCTCTATTTTGGCGGGGTCAGCTTCTGGATTCTTCCACTCTTCTGCTAGTCCCTCGAGCGAAGTAAATTGGTCATTCAGCACACCGAGGTCACTTTTCAGATTTTCAGGAAGCTTTTGAAAAGCCTCTTCACTCTTGCTTAGAATTTTTTGAACAGATTCTGTTACTTCTATTCCCTTGGAAGACAGGTCCGCTGCGATGGGAAGCTGTTTCTTTGCTTCTTTAACGACCTTCTGGGACTTTTCTACATCATCCGATGCTGTAAGGAGGATTTCTTCAATTCTTGGAAATTCCCGTTCCAGCCGGAATATGAGCGATTCGAGTTTTTGGATGGCTGGAAGCTCAGCCTCCAGTTTAATTCCAAGCTTATTGAATTCGGCAAAAATGGCTTTTGTCGCTTCTTTTACAAAACTGGAGCTAACCTGTTCAATAATGGTTGTGGCCCCTTTGTTCGTTATTTTCGGAGCAATCGGATTGATTTTCTCATTTACCGAATAGATAATTTCCGGCTGAACCGGCTGATCGGACAGGACGGTGCCAATTTTTTTGGAAAAGTCCTTTGGTATTTCCATACGTGCGTAATAATCACCATGCTGAACTCCATTTAGCGCTTGTTCTTTGCTGACAAACTGCCAGTCAAACGAATGGTTGTTCCGAAGCTTAGAGACAATTTTGTTTCCGAGGTTTACGTTTTTTCCTTCTAAATTGTCGCCTTCATCCAGATTGGAAACAGCGATTTTTATTTGATTCGTGTGTCCGTATGGATCCCATGACGCTTTAATGTTAAACCATGCGTAAAGGCTGGGCAGCAGAATCAGTCCTCCTGCCATGATCAGTGCTGCCCAGTTCCGCGCTATTCGTTTTAAGTCCTTCGTATAAATGGAAAAAACAGATCTCATTTCGTCACCGCCGCTAATTGGTACTGTTAGTTTGCCGGATGCGGGTTGAGACATGCATAAAAAAAGAGACCCATTCGGAACTTCTGTTAATCACTGATCATCATTTCACTCTTTATTTTCCCGCAAGGCATGAACAATGGCATGATGTTCATCCTGCCATTTGACCCGGAAATTTTCCTCCCTGTACTCGCTTAATGGCGAATAGTTTCGGTAATCCTTCCGTATGTACTGGAAGGCAGTAAGTCATTTCCTAGTGAAAAGGTCCCTTTATCGTCAAAACAGAAGGGGAATGGCACGTCAATCCCGTAGTTTTAAGGGGAAACGGAATGACAGGAGGAGTAAAGATGAATAACACAGGATCAGCATTTCTTCAGGTGAGTGAAATCTCTACGAAAGAAGAAAGGTATGAGCCATTCGGGTGGTACCGCGAGATGCGGAGCAAAACACCGGTTAGGTATGACGAAGCCCGTGGCGTATGGGATGTTTTTCGGTATGAGGACGTTAAATTTGTTCTTGAAAACAAGGATGTATTCTCATCGAGCCGATCTCAGAGCAGCCAGAAGTCACCGATCGAGCAGAGTTTAATCAGCATTGATCCTCCAAAGCATACCGCCATGAGATCATTAGTGAACAAAGCGTTTACTCCGAGGGCGATGAAAGACTGGGAACCGAGGATTGAACGAATCGTCCGGGAGCTGCTGGACGACATCCAGCCCGGCAAAGAGACGGATGTTGTGGCGGCTTTGTCCAGCCCTCTTCCCGTCCTGGTTATAGCCGAATTAATGGGCATTCCTTCACATGATCATGCGAAATTTAAAGAATGGTCCGATTGGGTGGTCGCAGGCCCGAAAGATAACTCAGCGGAAGAACTGCAGAAGCTCGCGGAGAATCAGATGCGGACGTACCGGGAGCTGTATGAATATTTTGCGAAAACCATCTCTTTCAAAAAAACCGAACCTGCAGACGACATCATTTCTGTCCTCGTCCGCTCCGAAATTGACGGGGAAAAACTGACGGATGAAGAAATCATCGGATTCTGCATCCTTCTCCTTGTCGCCGGAAACGAAACCACTACGAACCTGATCTCCAATACCCTTTACTCTTTTATCGAGTATCCGGATGAATATAAAAAAGTAAAAAAGGACCCTGATTTATACTTAAAATCAGCCATTGAAGAAGGCTTAAGGTACCGCTCTCCTGTCCAATCCATGTCAAGGGTCGCAAAAGAAGACGTGGAGATTTCAGGAACATTCATTTCAAAAGGCAGTTTTGTTTTTGCATGGATGGGGTCAGCCAACAGAGACGAGGACGTATTCGAACATGCCCATCTCTTTATAGCCGACCGGAAACCCAATCCGCATCTTGCCTTTGGAAAAGGCATTCATTTTTGCTTAGGCTCCCCTCTTGCACGGATGGAGGCAGAAATTGTTCTGAGAGAATGGATTAAAAAATTTCCGGACTTTGGATTAAGCAGCGATTTCGAGCTGAATCCGATTGAAAGCACGTTCGTCTATGGATTGAAGGAATTAAAGGTTAAAACCAGCTAACACCCTTTTCCCCTGCCATGTATAATGGAAGAAAAAGGGGTGGGAAACATGCACTTTAATTCTGGCGATCTACTGTTTCAGCTATTCAGCTTTGGTATTTTGTTTTTGGCAGGCGCGGTTTTTGTCCGGTTTTTCCAGTCTAATGCACGGTCCAAAAAGCAGCTGGACCGGATTGAAGAAAAGCTTGATCAGCTGCATCAGGATCAAAAGAGCAAGTTTTAAATCCGGCCAGGAATCGGCCGGATTTTTATCTGTACCGGTTCTGATGCCTCTCAAACGCATCATCCTCCAGGCAATAGGCGGTCTGCGTGTATAGCGGAACCACCCGTTGAATGATGGAATTCCATTCAATTCCAAATGATTTCGCCATAAAAAAAGCTCAAAGGGAATTTTCCCTCCAAGCTCAAATGGCCGTGCCTCCTCCTGACTGCTCCTGATAGATCATCGTTTTTCCACTCGTTTTCTTGCTTTTGCGCTCTTTCTTTTCAAGCTTTCTCGCAACAATGGAGAGTGAAAAATTCACGGCAAAATAAATCAGGGCTGTAAGCAGAAAGATCGGTATCACATAATTCACGCTTTTTCCGTTGATAATTTGGGCGTTGTGCAAAAGTTCAGGCATGGCAATTACGACCGCAAGCGATGTATCTTTCAGCAGCGAGATGAACTGGCTGACGATTGGCGGTACCATTCTTCTTAAAGCCTGCGGTAAAATAATGTGCTGCATTGTCTGCATCCACGTTAAACCGGATGACCGTCCTGCTTCAATTTGACCCTTTTCAATCGAATCCAGGCCGCTTCGGACAATTTCAGCGAGCATGGCTGATTCAAAGACAATCAGGGCAACAATTGCCGCCACTATGACTTCGAGCTTGATTCCCACTTCCGGCAAAGCAAAATACGTAAAAAAGATGATAAGCAGCAAAGGCAGATTGCGGATTGTCTCCACCCAAATGGCTACAAGCTGCGAGACAACGGGAATTTTAGCGTAGCGGAGAATTCCGAGCACACTGCCGATTATAAAACTGAAGATTATGGCGATGACCGCCATAATAAGTGTATTCCACAGGCCTGAGAGCAGAAAGTTTAAATTTCCGATTGAGTATGCTCCGATAAAGTCCATATAATGCTCCCCTCCTTACCCGCTTACAGCAAGCCGGCGTTCGAGATAGCCGACAAACAGACTGAGCGGAATCGTTAATACGAGGTAAAACGCAGCGACAAAAATGTACGTATCAAAGATGGCGTACGTCTTATTCGCGACCGAATCTCCGAAATACATTAAATCCAGTCCGGCAATCACCCCGAGGATCGAGGAGTTTTTCACTAAATTGATAAATTGATTGCCAAGCGGCGGTATGACAATTTTGATTGCCTGCGGCAAAATGACATACCTCATCGCCTGAATATAGGTCAGCCCTGAAGATCTCGCTGCCTCCATCTGGCCTGCTGAAACGGATTGTATCCCGGCCCTCACCGCTTCAGCAATGAAAGCAGCTGTATAAATCATTAAAGCGACCGTACCGGATTGGTAGCCATTCAGCTTTAATCCAAGGGAAGGGAGACCATAAAAGAAAATGAAAGCGATCAGGATAAGAGGGATATTCCGGATAAATTCAACATAGACCGTACCGATTGCATTTAGAATCTTCATCGGCGATATTCTCATCACCGCAATGATAATGCCGAGGATAAAACTGCCGATGAGGGCAATCACGCTTGTCTTTACGGTGTTCCCGAAGCCTTGCAGAAAAACATCCAGATTATCTGTCAGAATGGTAAAGTCAAGCATACGGGTCTCCTTTCAAGCAAAGACGAGATGAGCAGGAAGCCCACCCATCTCCTTTTTGCTTCTATTCTTCCTTGATCCATTTTTGTTTAATTTTGTCGTACTCGCCACTGTCCTTCAGCTCTTTAAGGAAGTCGTTAACGTAAGTAGTGAACTCGTCATCACCTTTTACGATGGCAATTCCGTACGGCTCATCTGTAAACGGTTCTCCTGTTAATTCATAATTGGAATCCTGTGCTGCCATCCCATAAAGAATGGAGTTGTCAGTTGTCAGCGCATCCCCCTGCCCTGATTTGAGAGCGGTAAAGGCTTCTGCATAGTTCTCAAATTCAAGAACCTCCGCTTCAGGTGCTTTTTCCTTCACGTTCGCAACAGATGTTGAACCTTTAACAGCCAATACCTTTTTGCCTTTCAAATCTTCCACGCTTTTAATGTCGCTTCCCTTTTTCACAAGAAGAGACTGGCCTGCTTCAAAGTAAACGTCGGAGAAATTCACTTCTTTTTTGCGCTCCTCCGTAATCGTCATGGTTGCAATAATCGCGTCGATATCTCCATTTTGGAGCATTTGCACACGCGTTTTGGATGTGACCTCTTTTAATTCAATTTTCTTTTCATCGCCCAGGATTTTTTTCGCAAGAGCCTTCGCTATATCGATATCGAAGCCTTCGACTTTACCGCTTGCAGGATCTTTATAGCCGAAAAGGTTCGTATCATATTTAACCCCGACAACCAGTTTCCCCCGGTCTTTAATCGCTTCCAATGTGTTTTTCTTTTCCGATCCTGATGATCCGCTGCTGCCGCACCCTGCTGCCACGGCAAGGATCAGGATCAGGAAAGCGCTGAACAACCATCTCAATTGCTTTTTCATTTCTGTTTCCCCCTTATATCTTTTAATGATTTAATACACGGCTTAAAAATACTTTTGCCCGGTCTTCCTTCGGGTTTGTGAAAAATTCATCCGGTTTGCTGTCTACAAGGATTCTGCCCTGGTCCATAAAGATAATCCGGTTTGCCACTTCACGGGCAAACCCCATTTCATGGGTCACCACGACCATCGTCATCCCATCACGTGCGAGCGTCTTCATGACATCCAGCACCTCTCCGATCATTTCCGGATCAAGCGCTGACGTTGGTTCATCAAAGAGCATAATATTCGGTTTCATGGCAAGCCCTCTGGCAATGGCCACACGCTGCTGCTGTCCCCCTGAAAGCTGGGATGGGAACACATCCGCCTTATCGGGAATCCCTACTTTTTCGAGATAGTACATCGCTGTTTTCCTGGCTTCTTCATCTGAAACTTTCAGCGCTTTTTTCGGAGCAAGTGTAATGTTTTCCATTACAGTCCTGTGCGGGTACAGATTAAAGTGCTGAAACACCATCCCTATGTTTTTCCGTAAATCGTTGATATTGACCTTTGAATCGTGAATGGCTTCTTTATTGACCACCAGTTCCCCATCCGTTATCGTTTCCAGCCGGTTAATGCACCGGAGCATGGTGCTTTTGCCTGATCCAGAGGGTCCAACTACAACCACGACCTCTCCTTCAGCCACTTCAAGATTGATGTCGGTCAGAACCTGAAAATCTCCAAAATGCTTATTTACATGACGAAATGAAATCAACCCTGTCCCCCCTTTTATATGCTGTATGTATGCGGCTCAGGTTTTAAGCCTGCTGCTCCCTTAAAATAGGAATATTCTGACTTGTGTAATTATAATTCCATTTAACTTCCTAATTTCCTTCTTAAAATGACAAAATTCTTATAATTTAGTATTTTTTGTAAGGAAATATAACTAAAAAACGGGCTGTCCAGAAAGTATTCTAAGATGTCGCACTTGCTATTTAACTTAGATTTGTTTGGGCAGATTTCCGCTGCAGGACTCCCTCATCCAGGGGCGGGCGGTGAGCCTCCGCGGCGCAAGCGCCTGTGGGGTCTCACCTGTCCCGCTGCTCCCGCAGGAGTGCCGCCCTTCCGCTTCAATTAGCCTGACTCAAATTTTCAAGAAAAAAGGCTGGGAAATAGCTGAAACAACTATTCTCAAAGACGAACAATGTCTAAGTGATTTTTGCTAAACTTTGTTTCTTACGAATGAGTTATACTGAAGAAACAAGTTCGTTCCATTGCGCTGCAGCCACTCCCTTTCCGCGGGGAGGAAGGCTTAAGCCTCCTCGGCTGCGCCTGCGGGGTCTTAAGCGTCCTCTACTTCCCGCAGGAGTTGAGTGGCTTCCGCTCCATTCCACTACGGGATACGATTCTTAGGAAGAATAAACTCTTCTTAAACCAAATAAAAACCCGAACGATTACAGGAATGAGTTACTTAAATCCACCTGATCTTTCGGGTTTTTCATTATCTGAAATACTTATGTCCCAGTCTCGTTTTAAGTGAATGAAACTTTTAAGACAGCCCCTTCTATCTACTCTTTTACTCTATATCTCAAATAATTAAAGTTCGAGGTTGGAATTTCTTTAACGGTGGTGCCATCCTGACCTTTATACACTTCAAATTCCCGGTAGGTTTCAACTTGATAAGTGATCCCTTTGTCCTCCACTTTCTTCGTCCCGACAAGCCGGTCTTCGAGGTCAAACGGATCCTCTGAAGCATCCGCCGGCACGCCCTGGACCGATACCGTTTCCTCATCCCCGCCGATCAGGACCGGGCTGTGAATTTTTTCATTCCGAATGTCCCAGGAACCCATATATACAGAAGCACCAATGATGCACAGAGCCATAAGTGCCGGCCATATACTCTTCCTTATGCTCACAGGCGGTTCCCCTCCTTGTTTTTAATTATTTTATTCGGATGGCGGGAAAAACATGTCCAAAGAAAAAACCGCAAACCATAAACGGTTTGCGGCTGCTTTTCAGTTAATCAAACTTTCAGTTCCTTCTCCATTGCCTTCGTCACGGTACTCAATTACTTTTCCATCGTCCGTTTTATGATAGATCGTAAATCGTTCAACTGTATTTTCAGGTGTATAGTAGATGAACACCTGCGCTTCCATTTTGCCTGCTTTTATCCCTTCGACGTCCGGGTCGGCTGCGGCAGGCTTATAGCCATCCGCCGGCATGTAATCATAGCGGAATGCCTTGGAGCCATCCTCGGTCGTTACTTCTGACGGCTGTGTATTCTGAAGCACACTTTCGGCTTCTTCTTTTGTTAATCCGATTGAAATTTCATCTCTCATTTCAAAAGGAGAGACATAATGTGTTTCTTCTTGAGCGGGCTGCTCCTCTCCAGTATCTCCCTGGTCAGGCTCTTCTGTTTCCGTTCCTGCATTTTCATCTGCAGGTTCTGTTTCTGCTTGATCCTGCTCTTCTTTCGCAGGTTCTTCTTCTTTGGCCGTACCCTGATCAGGTGACTCTTCTTTAGCCGGCTGTTCCGCTTGACCCTGCTCGTCTTGAACGGATTGCTCTGTTTTGGCAGGTTCTGCTTTTCTTTCGCCTGATGATGATTCCTGGGATTGGCAGCCAGCGGCAAAAATCAGCATGAAAGCGGCTCCCAGCGTAATAATGTGCTTGTACATGATGGATAAGACCTCCCGAATTAAAATCACAAAAATAATGGTACCATAAAATCATGCAGCAAAGGAAAATCATTGAAGATCTTTCATAGTATTTGTCGAATCCTATCCCGAATAGGTTTCATAAAACAGCAAATTAAATCGTGTGCATTTTTTCTCTTTAATCAGGGCTAAGGCCGCTCCTTAAACCGGACCATCATATCTATATGAGGAATGCCGTCTTCCAAATAGGTTTCCGTTACAGCCTCAAACCCGAATGAACCATAGAAGTCCCGTAAATATTCCTGAGCCTGAATTTGCACAGCGGGTTCCATTTGTTCCTCCCGAATGAATTCAAGCGCTTTTTCCATTAACATCACGGCCAGTCCTTGTCCTCTGTATTCCGCTTTAACGAGAACCCTGCCTATGGATGCCTCCGGAAAAGAGATACCGGCGGGCAGAAGCCTTGCGTAAGCAGTGATCTCTCCGTCTATTTCATGATAAAGGTGAAAGGATGCCAAGTCCTTCCCATCCACTTCAAGATACGGACAATTTTGTTCCACTACAAATACCTGCGTTCTTTCCCTTAAAATCGAGTAAAGCGTTTCAGCTGATAATTCCTGAAAACTCTTAATCTCCCAGCCCATCATCTATCACCTCATCAAAATTCTTTTTTGGAGAATGGCTGCAGGAGCTTCACGCCCTTCCGGTTCGCCGGGAGCACTTTTAGATCGGCAAGGAGATGACTCGCATACCCAGCTATAGAAGTATAAAATACACCCTGAATCTGCAAATCCTGTTCCAGATAAAAACCGATAAAACCAAAATAAATTAAACCGATGATGGAATGTGTAATTCCTCTATGAGGCTGTCGCGATGCTGCACAAATGAAAACCCCCATCAAAATGATCCACATCTCATTTAAAACCATCCCTGCCCCTGCAATGACAACTCCAGTCATTAAAAGGATGGTCCTCTTTTTCATAAAAATTCTTGGCAGGGCAATCAGACCTGCTCCAATCACCATCCCTAGCCACTGCTGCGTCCCTCTTTCAGTCAGGGCACTGTCACTTGCGAGCAGGACACCCATCAGAGCGAGCAGCCCATAAATCCACTTTCTTGAGGTGAGTGTATTCGATAGCTTTCCGTTTACATCTAAATCCGGTAC
Source organism: Bacillus sp. FJAT-42376 (assembly GCF_003816055.1). NCBI lineage: Bacteria > Bacillati > Bacillota > Bacilli > Caryophanales > Bacillaceae > Bacillus > Bacillus sp. FJAT-42376. Next base: position 1,795,218 of record NZ_CP033906.1, on the reverse strand, counting down.
AAGCCCGGAAAGGACCCCGATTCCAATTAAAGAAGCAGCCGCAACCGGATCTGCATGGTGGCCATATGCGACAGCCATACCGGCTGCGCCGCCAATAAAAGCATGTGAACTTCCTCTCATCATCCATCCGCCTATTCTAGCTGTTATGTATTCTCATCTATTATAGCAAACATACGCTCGCATCTATAGGTTTTTCTTTGACCTTCTTCATGTTTTGATTTATAATGTTGTTCTATGTCCCAGTAGCTCAGCAGGATAGAGCGACAGCCTCCTAAGCTGTAGGCCGTGAGTTCGAATCTCGCCTGGGACGTCAAAAAGCAGCCGCTTTCCTGTTCACAGGATTTGCCGGCTGCTTTTTTTTTGAACCTCTATTAAACTTTGCTGCTGATTTCCGTTACAGGCGCTCGCTTTCCACTTCAATAAACTAGTGTTAAAAATCAACATAAGGCCTTAATAGGACCTACAAAAACTCGTTTTGGACTTATATGATGGCAGGATCATACATGTATTTGCATCCTCTCTTGCAGTTCTTCTACTAATTTTTGAGCACCTTCAGGACTCAAAATGATTTTCCCGTCGGCAAAAGACTGATTTTCCGCGCTGATTTCCCCCGTAACCAAGCAGCTGTCCTGAGAGGTATACTTTTGCAGCACAATTTTCTCATCATCCAGGAAAATTTCAATTGGATCTTTATCTTCAATATGCAGCGCTCTTCTTAACTCGATTGGCAGGACAACCCGTCCAAGTTCATCTACTTTTCTGACGATTCCTGTAGATTTCATTTCCTTGCCTCCAATCTTTATGATTTCTTGCATATCTATTATGTACCATTTCCTTATATTTTTGTAAAATGATAGGTTTTAAATTCCCGCTGTTTTAAAGTTGCCTACACTTCCAATCTCCATTTCTACCCACCCCTTCCCGGGAAAGGTCTGAGCGGAAAATATCGAATTTCCTCGAAAAAAGAAGAAAAAAGGCTTAACCTTCCTTCAATATGGGTATAAACCTTATACCCTTTATACTTTTTAAGCGTTCCCTTTAAACAGGCTTGATGCAACATTCTCTCCCCATTTCTTATCCTCTTCTAAAATACATAAGGATTAGGGCTGCAGATCGTACAGTCAATGGATAAGACAGCAGGAAAGAAGGAAAGAAAACAGATGTATAAAACTGGAGGTGCAGGTATTTGCTAAAACTGACGAATGTATCAAAGATTTACAAAGGCGGAAAACATGCAGTAAAAGAAATCAATCTGGAGATCGAAAAAGGCGAATTTATCTGCTTCATCGGACCAAGCGGATGCGGGAAAACCACGACCATGAAAATGATCAACCGGATGATTGAACCTTCAGAGGGAGACATTTTCATCGAAGGGGAAAACATTCTGGATAAAGACCCGGTTCAGCTCAGACGTGAAATCGGTTACGTCATCCAGCAGATCGGTTTATTCCCTCATATGACCATCCAGCAAAATATTGTGCTCGTACCGAAATTGCTGAAATGGCCGGAAGATAAAAAGAGAGCCAGAGCCGAAGAGCTTCTTAAGCTCGTTGATATGGGGCCTGAATACCTTGACCGCTACCCTCACGAATTGAGCGGAGGACAGCAGCAGCGGATTGGCGTGCTGCGTGCACTTGCAGCTGATCCGCCGCTGATTCTTATGGATGAGCCATTTGGGGCGCTGGACCCCATTACACGGGATGCCCTTCAGGAAGAATTTAAGAAACTTCAGAAAACCTTACATAAAACGATTGTGTTTGTTACTCACGATATGGATGAAGCGATTAAACTGGCTGACCGGATTGTCATTCTTCGGGGAGGAGAAATTGTCCAGGTCGGGACGCCTGATGAAATCCTAAGAAATCCAGCGAATGAATTTGTCGAAGAATTTATCGGAAAAGAACGTCTGCTACAGGCCCGGCCGAATCTGGAGCGGGTTGAGCAGCTGATGAACCCGAATCCTATTACAGTGACGGCAGAGAGAACACTTACAGACGCGATTCAGATCATGAGGCAGAACCGTGTAGATTCCCTGCTGGTCGTTGGAGAAAACAATGTTTTAAAAGGTTACATAGACGTTGAGTCCATTGACTACAACCGCAGAACAGCAACCTTCGTCGGAGACGTCATGAATACCGATGTGTTTACCGTTCAGAAAGATACACTCGTTCGCGACACCGTGAGAAAAATCCTGAAAAGAGGGATGAAGTATGTACCGGTTGTGGATGAGAATCAGCGTCTCGTTGGTATTGTAACCCGGGCCAGTCTTGTAGATATCGTTTATGACTCCATTTGGGGAGATGCAGATATTCATGTTGTATCTTAATAGAAAGGAGCGCTGCAAATGAACGGAATCATTGATTTTCTGCAGACAAACGGAACAGAAATGCTTTTTAAAACGTGGGAGCATCTCTACATCTCCTTAATTGCTGTCCTGTTCGGCATCATCGTTGCTGTCCCGATGGGCATTGCGCTGACAAGGATGAAAAAAGGCGCCGGAGTGATTATCGGTTTCGTGAATATTATTCAGACCCTTCCAAGTCTCGCAATCCTGGCCTTTTTCATTCCATTGCTTGGCATAGGAAAAGTGCCGGCCATCGCGGCTCTGTTTTTCTATTCCGTCCTGCCGATTCTGCGGAACACATATACAGGTGTCCGCGGTGTGAACAAAAACCTTTTGGAATCTGGAAAAGGGGTTGGCATGACGGTATGGGAACAAATCAGGTACGTTGAAATTCCCCTGTCCATCCCGATTATTATGGCTGGAATCCGTACATCCACCGTCTATCTGATTGGCTGGGCAACTCTCGCATCCTTCATTGGCGGCGGAGGACTTGGAGATTACATCTTCATCGGCTTGAACCTGTATCAGCCTGAATTCATTATCGGCGGAGCTGTGCCGGTAACCATTCTTGCGGTAGTGATTGATTACATCCTTTCCATCACTGAAGATAAAGTAACGCCAAAGGGAATCAAAGGGATGAAGGAAGTTGCATGAGGAGGCGGCATACTTGAAAATAAATAAAGCTAAAAAAGCAATAATGGTCATTCTATTATCCTTCTCCATCCTCTTAACCGGCTGCTCCCTTCCCGGCTTAAGCGGGGCTTCGGATACAACGATAAAAATCGGCTCTCAAAACCTCACGGAATCTGAGATTCTCGCCAACATGATCGCCCAGTTAATTCAGCGGAATACGGATTTAGATACAGAGCTGATCAAAAACCTGGGATCCAACTATGTTCAGCATCAGGCTATGCTGTCAGGGGATGTCGACATATCCGCTACACGCTATTCCGGAACAGACCTGACCAGCACACTCGGGATGGAAGCCATTAAAGACCCTGAAAAAGCGCTGAAAACAGTTCAGAAGGAATTTGATAAGCGATTCGGATATAAATGGTTTGACTCTTTCGGTTTCGATAATACATATGCCTTTACAGTCACAGATGAGCTGGCAGCAGAAAATCATTTGGAAAAGGTGTCCGATTTAGCCAAAAACGCCGGTACGTATAAGCTTGGAGTAGATAACGCCTGGCTGAAGAGAAAAGGAGACGGCTATCAGGGATTTGTTGATACCTATAACATCCAGTTTGGAAAAACCTTTCCGATGCAGATCGGCCTTGTATACGATGCCGTGAAAAACAAAAAAATGGACATCGTTCTCGCCTTCTCTACCGATGGAAGAATTAAAGCCTATAACCTGAAGATTCTGGAGGACGACAAAAAATATTTCCCGCCTTACGACTGTTCCCCTGTTATTCCAGAAAAGGTGCTGAAAAAACATCCTGAGCTTGAAGGAATTGTGAATAAGCTGATTGGCAAGATTGATACGGAAACCATGCAGGAATTGAATTATGAAGTCGACGGGAACTTAAAGGAACCATCTGTTGTCGCCGAGGAATTCTTAAAGAAAAATAATTATTTCGAATGAAATAGGAGGTGTTTGACATGAATGTGCTCGAGCAGCTTTGGACGTATTATTCACAAAATGGAGCCTATGTGCTCCATGAATTTTACCGTCACTTCCTGATGTCTGCATACGGGGTATTTTTTGCAGCCATTGTCGGAATTCCAACCGGAATATTCATTGCCAGATATCGAAAGCTGAGCAAGTGGATTTTTTCCATAACCAATGTCATTCAAACGATTCCGGCCCTTGCCATGCTTGCTGTATTAATGCTTGTAATGGGACTTGGAGTGAATACCGTCATTCTTTCCTTGTTCTTCTATTCGCTTCTCCCCATCATCCGGAATACGTACACAGGGATTGTCAGCATCGAAAGTGCTTATTTAGAATCAGGGAAAGCAATGGGAATGACAAAGCTTCAGATTCTGACCATGGTTGAATTGCCGCTGTCGCTTTCCGTTATTATGGCGGGGCTGCGTACCGCACTGGTCATCGCCATCGGAATTACCGCTATCGGAACCTTTGTCGGTGCAGGCGGGCTTGGCGATATCATCGTTCGAGGAACAAATGCTACAAACGGAACAGCCATTATACTGGCTGGAGCCATACCGACAGCTTTGATGGCCGTCCTGGCTGATCTGCTTCTGGGCTGGCTTGAAAAAATCCTATCGCCGGCTAAAAAGAAAAAGATATGGAGTACCGGTTCAGAAGAACGTCCTTCCGCAGATGAAGTCCAGGCTTCTTAATCGGCCGCACAAATGGGCCAAGACATAACAAGATGAATGATCCAAAAAACGGATTCTATTTCCATTCTTCTGCCCTTTGAATAGAATGCATTTTTCGTAGCCAATGTTGTTTTTTCATCAAGTAAGCCGTTCCATTACGCTGCAGACACTCGCTTTCCGCGGGGAGGAAGCTGAGCCTCCTGATATGAACGAAACTTTCAAGGGCCCCCTGCAACCTAATGTTTTACTTTGTTTTTGAACAGCTTTAAGAAGAGAAGCGTATTTCGCTTCTTTTTTTGTGTTTTATTTGACAGGCAGCGACTGAATATAATTCCTTTCTTGTTTATAGAATAGACAGGAAGGACAAGGCACGAAGGCAAAAATTTCAACGGCGGTTAGCACTCTGATATTCGTGGGTTCTCACATTTTATCTTTCCGTATAAAGGACTTTTCCACAAACTCGGGACGTGCGTTCATCCACATGGGACTAGCACAGAGGAGGCGCGTGGATTTTCCTTTCCGGTTTTACTCTTTGCCTTCGAGCCCTATTCTCCCTATTCTATTTTGAATCGGTCTACAACACGTCAGGATCACGACATCTTTTTACGATTCTGGGACATCTTCGACTTCTTGCATCACGGCCCAAATAAAACCAGCTAACTCTCTCGCTACAGCTGTTATGGCTTTACTGCTCTCTTTTCCTCTGGATAGTAAGCGGTAATACTTTTGATGAAGGCGATTTTGTGCTTTCCAGGATATGGACTGAATGGTCGGAGATTGTCCACTTTGTCTTCGTGCCAATTCTCCTTTAACCGCAGGCTTATATCGGTAACTCCAAGCGGCTTCGACCAATAACCGTCGTACATGCCGATTTCCTGTCTTGGTTATATTTCCTTGCCGTCTGCTTTCTCCACTCGAATATTCGCTTGGAATCAACCCGACATATCCCATGAAGTGATTAGGGGTTGGGAACCGTTTAAACGAACCTATTTCTGCCACAACACTCGAGGCGGTGACAAGGGCAACACCTCTCAAACATTGGAGGGCCTGAATTTTCAGAGCATGTACCCCTTCATTTGAGTGAACCCGAATTTCTTCTTCCAGCCTTAAGAGTCTTTGACCGATTTCTTTAAGCTGATAATAGTACTCCTGAAACGTAACCCGCAAAGAAGAATTTTCAAAATGAAGGGTATCCAGCCATCTGAAGTACTTGGTGGTCCACTTATTTACACCTGCCGGTGGCTTAATATCGTTGCGTAGTAAAAATTTGCTTAACCGGTGTTTCACCCTTAACTCATCCTCTTTCACATCTTCCCGGCAACGTACCAGATCCCGAAGGGCTTCGTCTTCTGGAGTAGGAACATAAACGGACGTTAACTCCCCAGCCCGATATAATTGAGCCAGACGAACAGAGTCTCGGCGATCGGTTTTAATTCGATCTCCAGGCCTTTTCGGAATAAGAGTTGGGGCGATCACCGAACAATGAATGTCCAATGTTAGTAATAGTCTGTATAACGGATATCCGGTAGGACCGGCTTCATAACAGACACGAAGGGACTTTGGGCTGCCCAGCTTCTTCATCAATTTTTTCACGGCTTCAGGCGTATGAGGAATGACCCCCCAGTATCTCGGTGCTTCCCGTCCTTCTTCTGCGACCGCAACGGCAATATTTTCTTTTGATACGTCTAAACCTACGTATTTAATGGTATCCTGCATAATAGCTAGCTCCTTCCGTAATGTAGCTCTGATTTGGTTTTGTTTTGTTTGACAAAAACAGTCTAACCAAATCAACCTACGATTTTACGAGTAAGGGGCTAGTTTCGTTCATGATAACTCGGCTTTGCCTGCGGGGTCTTAAGCGTCCTCTGCTTCCCGCAGGAGTCGAGTGCCTTCCGCTTCATTCCACTAGTTTAAAACATGTAAATGTACAATACTTAAAGGAAATACAAACAAAACCCGAACGATATGGCGATCGATTCATGAACCTCTCGCCTAATTGTTCGGGTTTATCATGGGCTTAGATACTTCTGTCCCAACCTCTTTTTACGCAGGTAAAAGATATTCAATAAGGAACCCAGTAAACCAAAAACTTCTCTGAGGGATTACTCTCATACAAGCCAGGCAGCTGGATTTCTTCTTTCAGCTCAAAAATCGTCTGGTTCTCCAGAAACATTATGTACTCTTCGGACGGATAATATAAAACCAGTTCTACATTCCTTTCCGTCTCTTCAACGGAGAGCAATATTTTCCGAATGATTTTATAAAACACCTGAATGGAGAATGGATTAAAAAAGTAAAAGCGGTTGTCAAGCGGATGAATGTCATACTCTTCCGCAAGACAGCAGCAAAATTGAATTTGCTCTTCCCCGTCAGGCTGCTGTTCCAAATAATACTCTTTGTTTTCAACAGCCTCATCATAAAGAGCCTGATTCATTTCAACACCTGTTACAGCCGCCCGAAAAAAGTAATGGATGTAAAAAACAAGCCTTCCTTTTCCGCACCCAAAATCTACAATCTGATCTTGAGAATCCAGTTTGTATTGCTGAAAAAGCAAGTCCAGCGCAGCATAGGGCGTCGGTTCATAAGGATTATAATGAGCATTCATTTTCTGCTTCATATCTTGTACATGTATTCCTGTCCGGATATTCATCAGCTGCTCGTACTCTTCTTCCATGTGTTCCCTTCTCTCTGCAGCCAATAAACCATTTCTTTTCTGCTATTCCCTATACTACACAAGATTTCCCGATAACAAAAACGAACCGCCTTTCCCCCTTACCCATAAACGGGACACATTCTCTAATTCAGCTTCGCTTTTCCAATTCCATCAGCCTGACTGACATGTCAAACGAAAACAGGGAAACGCCTGATCATGCGTCTCCCTGTTTTGATAGGCTGCTCTTTACCGGGGATCGGTTTCCTCTCCTGTTTTGATATCCATCACCTTGACCGGGTTTTTTGGCAGCGGAATGGTTCTGCTGGAAGGGGCGTTTTTCTTATTTTCTACCCAGTCAATCAGCAGATCAAAGGACTGGTGCGCATATGGAAGCAACGGCTGCAGCTTTTGCTCCGGATCCGTTTGCTTATTCCAAACGAGACTGTCCACGTGATTGCCGCCTTCAATGGTATAAAGACGGTGGAATTTTTCTTTGTCCTGCCATCTCACCATCTTTTCATACCCTTTTGCATGGATGTCAGGGAAAATCAGTGAATCAAGCGAGCCTGTAAAACTGATTAAAGGCACCTCAATATCTCCTGTGTTGGCGATTTTATTTATGTTTCTCTTAACCTCTCTATTACGGCTGCTGTAGGTATAATCCTCGAAAATAGCATCATAGCTCCGGTCCCGTTTTCCATCCGCTGTAAAGTTCAGATAGTTTCTCCAATCTATTCTTCCCGGTGCATCCGGGTCAAAGTGGTCGCGGTAAATATTCAGCGTGACAAACCAGTACACCTGGTCATGATAAGCCCAAAGCTTCTCAGATCCTTTCGGGAGACCAGCTTTATACATCTGCCTCATGGCTTTTTGCTGTTCTTTCCCCTGCCCGTAAAGAGCTTCTTCCTCATTGTTGACCACCGCAGTCAGCGAGCTGATCAGGTTCGGTTCCTTTGCTGTCCATAATACGCCCTCCCAATCAACTCCTCCGTCAAAAAGTCGGGGCTCTCCTGTTTTTTCAGGCCCGTCGTTTTCAAGGGCATACCTCACAACATACCCCCCATTTGAAATTCCGATAGCGTATGTAGGCACTTGGTGATCTTTTTTAATTAAATCACTCGCAGGGTTCTTTTTATCACTTGCTTTGATGAGCCTGTTCGGATAGTTTTCTGCCAAATATGTCTGAGCTGCCTTTGTTACTTGCCTGAAGCGCACATGCCATTCGGCGACACTGTCATCTTCATTGATCAGCGCATTTTTCACCTTGGCAAAAGGATCAGCCGGATCAAGCTCTCCTTGAGTTCCTTTATCAATGGCGGCAAAAGCGTATCCTTTCTCCAGAACATAATCACTGAACAGCAAATCAGTGGACGTTTCATTCCGTGTAGCCGGAATACCTGCCGTCACCAGTTTTCCATTCCAATGGTCCGGTACACGGATGACAAATTTAGCGTCATCAAACATTCCCGTAACCTGAGTACCCGTCACTTCTGCAGGCTTATACATTTGATGCCATCCGGAACCGTCTGCTGCACTTCCCCAATTGTATGGAGCCAGTCCAAGATTTCCGTATAATACAGCCTGCTCATACTGCTTTGGATTCTTCGTAGTCAGCCAATTGCCGTTTTTTCCGTCAAAATAAATTTCCGACACATTCTCTGCACCCTTTACCATGGCTTGTTCTTCCGCTGCATGAGCAAAAGCATTGGCATTTATTACAGGACCTGCAGTAAAGACTAACGAGGACAACAACGTAAGCGCTACCATTTTCTTTCTCAACTAAGCATCCTCCTGACAGAATTTCCATTTTTCTTTCCATTTTATATCCATTTATTTGCTTGTGCATGGGCAATTGGCACTTAAAATAAATTTGTGAGTGGCCTCTTAAAGAAAAGAGATTGGGTAAAATTGTTTATTGTAGGCTTAACTTATTCCTGATGAGAAGAATGGTAAAAATTAAAACCCTCGTGCTTCATTTTAAGCATCACGAGGGTTTTTGGGTTTTATCTAGGTACACTTAAAAGTTTGGATTAGGCTGATTGTAGCAGAAGACACGAGACTTCTGCTGCAGCGACAGGAAGATAATGTCGCATTTGGTCGAGTTGGCTGTAATCGGCATATGTTTGCCCGTAATCGACAAACAATTGCCCGTAATCGACAAACAATTGCCCGTAGTCGACACAAATCTGCCCGTAATTTACGAACTCGCCCCGTAACTAGCCTATTATTCTGGTTTTAGTAAACTCCATCCGCCTTCAATCAACCAGGGCAGCTTTGAGATTGCGATTTTGACAGAACTGCCTCCGTCAATTTACTCCAATCGCAGCCCCATTCCTGCTCGAATCGGCCACTCCTTTATACCTTCCTTCAGGTCCATTAATTTCTATGCTTTGTACATTTCCTATCTCTTCTGAAGGCTTAATGAATTTATGGCCCATGCCGTTCAATTTTTCAAGGATCTCTTTAGGGACTCCATTCTCCTGACTGTAGGAGGTTACACTGTTCGTGTAAATTCTCGGCTCCTCCACTGCCGCCTTTAGCTCCATCCCATATTCCAGTTTATTTATAATGGTTTGAAGGACAGAGGTGATGATGGTTGGACCTCCAGGAGAACCTACAGACAGCGCAGGCTCTCCATCCTTGAATACGATGGTCGGGCTCATGCTGCTCAGTGGACGCTTATTTGGCTGAACTTCATTGGCACCGCCCGGAACTGCATCAAAATCCGTCAGCTCATTATTCAGCATGAATCCATACCCGGGCACCATAATCCCTGAGCCGAAAACCTGTTCAATCGTTGTCGTATAGGAAACTACATTGCCCCACCGGTCCGCTACGGTAAAGTGGGTGGTCTGTCCGACAGCTTTTTTATCCTGCTTAGGCTGTTCATCATAATTCGCCTGTCCCTTTTCATATTTCCAGGGATCTCCCGCCTTTGGAGCGGCATTCACTTTGTCTAAAGAAATCAGCTTTTGCCTTTCTGAGATGTATTGAGGATCAAGCAAGCCTTTGGCAGGGACTTTCACAAATTCAGGATCCCCTGCATAAACGGCTCTGTCTGCATACGATAAATGCATCGCTTCTGCCAGCAGGTGATACTTTTGCCAAGATTTTTGAGGGTATTGAGACAGATTATATCCATCCAGCGTTTCTAGCATTTGCAGGAGAAAAATCCCGCCTGAGCTTGGAGGCGGCATACTGGCAATCTGATAGCCCTGGTATTCACCCCATATTGGCTTGTCCCACGTGATGCTGTATTTTTTTAAATCTTTTTCATCCAGTGATCCTCCGCGCTTTTGAACCTCATCCGACAAGGCATTTGCTATTTTCCCTTTATAAAGAGCAGCTGATCCATTTTTCTGAATCAGTTTAAATGTTTTTGCCAAATCCTTCTGCTTAAGCATTTCACCTTCTTTAAGCGGCCTGCCGTTTGGTACAAATACACGTCCAGCTGCCGTTTTCTGAAGCTTTTCCTTATTATCGCTGATGGCTTTCGCTAACACAGAATCGATTGGAAAGCCTTTCTCAGCAAGCTTTACAGAAGGAGAGATAAGCTTCTTCATTGATTTTGTTCCCCACCGGTCCAAAGCTGCTTCTAACCCTTTCAGTGTCCCCGGCACTCCCACCGCATTCCCGTGTGTATGCCTTTCAGCAAATGGAATGGGGCTGCCGTTCTTGTCCAGGAACATATCCGGCTTTGCCCCTGCTGGAGCACGTTCCCGGCTGTCCACAATAGAAGTCTTCCTCGTCTTCGCATCGTACACCATCATGAATCCGCCTCCTCCGATTCCGGACATCATCGGTTCGGTTGTATTGAGGGCAAATTGAATGGCAACAGCAGCGTCAATGGCATTTCCTCCTCTTTTTAAAACGTCAGCACCAATTTTAGACGCTTGAGGAGTAGCAGTGGATACCATGCCTTTAGCACCTACAGCGACTTGTGACGATTGCTGGTGGTTCGATGCAAAGGCCGCATCGGCACTAAGTGGTGAGGCAGTACCAAATACAAAAGCGAAACAAATGAAAAAGGAAACACTCTTTTTAAATAAATTCTTCATCTTTTTCCTCCCTCAGTCTGTATTTACTTTTTAACCTTATGTAGTACACAGAATTATTTCAAATAAAAAGGCTTTATTTTCTGAATTTTGTGATTATATACCTGCTTTTATTCTGCTCAATGAATAAGTTCCCGTACAATACAAACACTATGGCAGAGAGAGTCAATTTAAGATTTTATGGAGTCCCCATTACATATGACCGCAAAGGATGTTAGGAATGGAAAAAATTCTTCTAAAAGGACTATTTGCTGCGTGTACCGCAGTGATTCCTTTTGTTTTTAAAAGCAGATATTTTAAAGAACTGCTGATTGTCTTTTTTGCAAAAGGAACCCTTTCTACGGTTCTGGATCTGTTTTATATTCGCCGTAAAAGAATTGAGTATCCCGTCCGGCCTTTTCCAAAAATCTTTCAAACGAACATCCTATTTGATTTGTTATTCTTTCCGCTTCTCAGCGTCATATGGGTTCGGCAATCCTATAAAGACGGAATTGGCGGGATTTTGTTAAAGAGCCTGACGTGGAGTGTGCCAATGAGTATCATTCAATGGTATATGGAGAAGAAAACGAAGCTGTTCACATGGAAGAAATGGAACATCTTTTACACGTTCAGCTGTACAAGCTTCACACTGCTTACCATCCGCGCCCTTCTTGCAGGCGTTAAGAAAATAGAAAGCTTGAAAGAATAGAACAAAATGAAGCCGGCCAAAGAGATGCTCCCTTTGACCGGCTTCATTTCATTTGCTCTGAACCCTGCTCCTTCACCGCAGAGGGGGAAGGAGCTGAAAACACGTAACGGCTTGCCGCTCTTAAAGGGGGACGGAGGTTTCGTGACTAGAACACCGGGTTCAGTGCTGTCCCCTTACTTTCCACCCGTAAACGAAATTCCTTTAATAAAGTACCGGTTGAAAAATCCGTACAGAAGCAGCACTGGCAGGGTGAAGACCATAGATGCTGCCATGATGTAGTTCCAATATGAAATATACTGGCCTTTAAACGTGTTCAAACCGAGCGGCAGGGTAAACATATTGGGGTCGGACATAATAATGAGCGGTCTCATAAAATCGTTCCAGAAGCCCATGAACACAAAAATTGCCTGGGCAGCGAGTGCAGGTTTTGCCAATGGAAGAACGATTCGGAAAAATACGCCAAATCGATTTAATCCGTCGATTTCCGCCGCTTCCTCGAGCTCTCTCGGGAAGTTAATGAAGAACTGGCGCATCATGAAAATAAAGGTGACATTGATCATGGCCGGCACAATCATTCCCTGATAGGTATTCAGCCATCCGAATTCTTTTAAAATCAGGTAATTCGGGATCATGGTAACCTGGGCAGGAATCATAAGGATCGCCAAAATCATAATAAACAGAGGTTTCTTGCCGGGAAAGCTCAGCCTTGCCAAAGCGTAGCCTGCCATACTGTTAAACAGAAGGTTCAGGAGCGTGCCGGCGACTGCTATAAATAAACTGTTGAACAGCCATCTTGGGAAAAGCTTCTGCTCAAGGAAAATTTGCTTATAGTTATCAAATGTAAATTCTTTCGGGAAAAAATTAATGGACCCGCTTACGATTTCACCCAGTGTTTTAAACGAAGAGCCGAGTGCCCACAGAAATGGAATCAGGGTGACAATTGCATATAGAACAAGAATGATATAGAGAAAGATTTTTCCCGGGCTGAATTTTTTCATTGTCTGTCCCTCCCCTTAATATAAGGATTCTTCTTTTGAAAACTTTCGCTGGATCAGTGTGGCAATGAGGATGACAAGGGCCAGTGCGAATGCGATGGCAGCGGCGTATCCCATCGTTCCCAGACTTTTAAATGCATATTGGTAAATAAGCAGAACGACTGTCAGGGTTGAGTTGTTCGGCCCTCCCGATCCTCCTGAGAAAATGTAGGATTGGTCAAAAAGCTGGAATGTTCCAATTAACCCCATGATTACAACAAAGGATGTGACCGGACGGAGATTCGGAACCGTAACGAACAAGAACTTCTGGAATACATTCGCTCCATCCAGCTCTGCTGCTTCATACAGTGATTCAGGAATATCCTGAAGAGCGGCAAGGTAGATAACCATATAAAATGGCGCTGTAGACCAGATATTCATCAGCATGATCGCATTCAGGGCGATCGATGGGTCCCCGATCCAATTGTAAGCCGGCAAACCGAAAATGGATAAAAACTTATTGAAAAGACCATTTTGGTTATACATCCACATGAAAATCAGCGTTAAAACAGCCGATGAAGTCAGGGTTGGAAGAAAGTAAATAATACGGAAGAATTTCTGGCCCTTGATTCCCGCATTCAGCGTCGCGGCCAGGACAAGTGCCAGGATGGTCTGAACAGGAACCACGATGATGACATATTTGGCTGTATTCCAAAGGGCAATTTTAGCTCTTTCATCATTCAGGATTTTTGTGAAATTATCGAATCCGACAAATTGGAAATCTGCTATTCCAAGGAGCTGCACCTTATGAAAAGCTAGGTAGATTGCATATAGAATCGGTCCGAGAATAAACAAAAGCAGCACGAGCAGCGTCGGACTCATAAATAAATACCCCTGGCCTGCTTCCCTTGCTTTCGCTTTTGAAAAGTTCCTTTTGCTCATGTGTAAATCACTCCTTTTCCATCGCTCCGCTAATGTTGATTCAGAGCTCTTCCTATGGCTATGTTAATGAATGTTGTTGATTTTTCACACCTGTTGATTGGAGCGGAAGGCCATAGCAGCGGGACAGGTGAGGCCCCGCAGTGGCGAAGCCAGGAGGAGGCTCACCGCCCGCCCAAGGATAAGCGATCGCCTGCTAGCTGCAATCAACAGCCAAGTTTAGCAGAGCTCTTCCTATAAAAGCAGGAACAAAGAAAAGAGGATGTCTCCTCTTTCCTTCTATTGCCTCTTATTGATTGTCAATCTCTTTATTTGCCTGAGTTTCCGCTGCTTTTAATGCTTTATCAAGTGTCTGATCTCCAAGGAAGGAGCTGATAAACTGATTGTTAAAGTTGTTAAAGATAATCGGCAGGTTTGTATCATCTGCCCACACCGTCGCATATGGGGCACCTGCTACAATCGGTCCGCGAAGTTCATCCTCAGCAAGTCCGCTTTTTTCTGCCACAGATTTGCGGCTTGGAAGTTCGAAGCCTTTAGACGCCCATTTTTCCATGCCTTCTTTTCCTGTCAGGTAGGAGATCAATTCCCAAGAAGCTTCTTTTTTCTCAGAGGCTGCATTCATAACATAAGAAACGGTGTAAGCCATGGTTCCTTTTTTGCCGTCAATCGTCGGCAATTCGGCTGTTCCGTAATCCACATCCGGGAAGGTTGCCTCCAGATAAGGAATAGCCCAGTTTCCTTCAAATACGAAAGCGGCTTTCCCTTGACCGAACATTTCTCCAGTCCAGGTTGCTCCCGTTTCTTTCGGTTCTGCCGCAGATTTTTCCACGTTGTGCATATCAACGATTGGCTGCAGGCCTTCAATTACCTTTTGATCTGCAAAGGTTGCTTTATTGTCTGTTGCCACTTTACCGCCTTTCGATTGGGCGATGTGATACAGACGCGCAAGCTCAGGAGAAGCCCCGAAACCATATACCCCTTTTCCGTTTGAAAGCTTTTTAGAGGCAGCCTGGAATTCTTCCCACGTTTTTGGCACTTCAACTCCGGCATCCTTCAGCATTTTTTTGTTGTAAAACATCGCCAGAGTGGAGTAGCCTTTCGGCAAACCATAGGTTTTTCCGTCTTTCTGGAATGCTTGAATAAGCGGTTTTTCAAAATCTTTCAGATCAAAATCTTCCTTGATGTATTCATCGAGAGGCTGAATCGTCCCTGTAGAAATGAGACCCGGCGCTTCAAATGCATCCAGATAGAAAACATCCGGGCCTTTTCCGCCAATTAAACGGGTTTTCATCACATCCATGTATTGATCAGAAATGTTCTCTCTTTTTACTTTAATATTTGGATGAGTCGATTCGAAATCTTTTAATATCTCATCCAATAGCTTTGTTTCTTCAGGAGTACCCCAGCCAGCAAGCGTAATTTCTACCTTTTCCCCGTTGGATGCAGTTTTTTCCTTTCCTCCGCTGCAGCCGGTAAGAGCTGTTCCTAAAAGCAATGCCGTCATACTTAATCCAGCGAGCCATTTTTTTGTTTTCATCGTCACTACCCCTTTTTAATTGTTTTGGACCGGAGAGCCTGCTCCCGCGGTAATAATCTCAAACCCCGTTGTATTCTCAGTAATCTCAAATTCCGTCCCTTTTTCTGAACGGTATAGCCGCACAGAAAGAATTCCGTTCCCGATCGAAATCCCGCTTACCTGAAGCTCATTCATCTCTTCCAGGAGATCAGGAGACAAGCTGATTCTTTTATTCAGGCTGTCCGGGAATAACCCAAGAATCGATTGGATAAAAATGAGCGGAGTACCTGCTGCCCATGCCTGCGGCGAACAGGCAACCGGATATTTAACCGCCTTGCCGACCGCTGATGAATAACCGCAGAATAATTCCGGAAGGCGTTCGTATTCAAAATGATCGGCTGCTTTGATCAGGCCTGACATCACTTTTTTCGCCTGCTTTTGCTGCTTCAGCTTGCTCATGCCAATCAGCGTCATGCTGTTATCGTGCGGCCAGACGCTTCCGTCGTGGTAGCTCATCGGATTGTAACCGGCTTCGCCTTCGCCCATCGTCCTGATTCCAAATCCGGAGAACATTTTATCGGATGTCAGCATATCCGCAACTTTATCCGCTCTGGAGCTGTCAATTATCCCTGAAAACAGGACGTGGCCAGGGTTGGACGTAATCGTACCGACCTGTTTCTTGTTCTGGTCCAGCGCGATGGCATAGAACTGTTTGTCTTCCATCCAGAACTCTTTTTCAAACTTCTGCTTAAGGGCCTCTGCCTGCTCTTTCAGTCTTGCTGATTTCTCTTTTTGATCAAGAGCATCGAGGATGTCCGCAATGCCCATTTTTGCCTGGTACACATATCCTTGTACTTCAGCGAGGGCGATCGGAGTTTTTGCATAGTCCCCGTTCCGGTGCACGATTGAATCCCCGGAATCCTTCCAGCCCTGATTGGCGATTCCCTTGCTTGATTCCTGATGGTATTCGACGAAGAGGTCCCCGTCCCGGTCTCCATACTCATCAATCCAAAGCAGCGCCTGCTCAACGCTATCCATCAGCTCTTCTGCAAGCTTCAGGTCCCCTGTCCATTTCACATACTCTGTAAGAAGAATCAAATACAATGGGGTTGCATCAATCGTTCCGTAATAAGGTGTGAATGGAATTTGATTCGTATTGGCAAGCTCACCGAAGCGCATTTCATGCATAATCTTCCCAGGCTGTTCATCTCTCCACGGATCCACCTTTGTCCCTTGCGTACTCGCCATCGTTTTGAGCGTTCCCTTTGCCACTTCTGGATTGAACGCCAGCATTTGCAGGGCGGCTATTAAACTATCACGGCCGAATGGAACTCCGAACCACGGCAGACCGGCAACCGGGAAGATTCCGTGTCCTATGTCTGTCATAAGTACCCGAAGATCCGCCATCCCCCGGTCCAGCAGATTCTGCAGGGGAACAAGATCTGTTTTTACCGTCGTACTGGACTGCTGCCATTCTTCATAGGACAAGGTTAATTTCTCCAGCGCTTCTTCACGGGAAAGAATATCCTTTGTTCCATTTCCGGCTAATGGCTGAATCTTGACCGTAAATGAATCTTCCTGCCCGTGCTCCAAGTCGAAGTGATAGGCAATCAGCCCGTGCTCCTGTATGTCATCCGGTTTTTTATCCCAGGAAACAACGGTCGAACGGCTGATTTGATCGGCTCCTTCATAGTGGATACTGAATGCGTTTTCATTAATTGCCTGTCCGGCCCTTTCTCCTACATGGCCGCTTTGAAAGCCTCTCACAATAAACATGTCTTTAAAATCAGCTTCAAAGGCAAGTTCGATCGAAAAGGAGACAGCTTTAGGAAAGTAGTTTTTCAAGGTGATGGTTTCATAGAGGACCTCTTCTGCGATAAAACGCTCCCTCTCTACTTGAACAGATTCTCTCCAGAGGATCAGTTCCCCGTTGTCTTCCATATGGGGGTTTGTCAGAAGCACCTTTGAAATGCGGTTATCCGATCCGTCTGATGAGAGAAGAACCGGCTTTTCTCCGTTGATGGTCAGCTCCAATTTGCTCAAAAACCGTGTATCCTTCGAATAAAGACCTAATCCGTAAGAGTGATCTCCTGTTATGTCTCCATTTGGTTCTGATAATAGAAATAAGTCATTTTCTTTTATAACAAGATAGTCCATCTCGTTCCTCCTGGCTGTTCCGAAACGTTTCGGATTTTACCAAAACGTTTCGGATTTTGTGTAGTAAAAAACAGCTTCAGCTTTTTACTTTTCCTGTTGATTGGCGGATTTTTAATTCTGTGTCCAAAACCAGATGGGATGGCATGCTCCCGTTCTCAAGCATATCCGTAAGCAGTTTTGCCGCCTGAAAGCCGAGCATTTGCTTATTTTGCGCAATGGTTGTAAGGCTTGGAGTTAGATAGGATGAAAGCAAAATATCGTCGTAGCCAATAATGGACAGGTCTTCCGGAACGGACAGACCGAGCTTTGCAGCCGCCTTAACCGAACCAATGGCCATTAAGTCGCTGGCACAGAAAACAGCTGACACTTCAGGGTGCTCCTGTAATAATTGACCCGTCACTCCCTTTGACGCTTCTTCCTGGAACAAGCCATTTAGAACGAGCTCTTCACAAAAAGGTATACCCGCATTAGAGAGGGCATTTTTATACCCTTCCAGACGCTCCTGACTGACAAAGGCAAATTCATGTCCATTCACCATAGCGATATGACGGTGACCCAGCTCTATTAAATGCCGGACAGCACTCTCGGCACCTAATACATTATCGGTTGTTACGTATCCGACATTCTCCGTCTGAATGGGAATATCAATTAAAACACACGGAATGTTGCTTTCCACTACTTCCTGCAAATACGGATCATCCGTCTTAATGCCCTGCAGAATCACCCCGTCTACCCTTCTTTCACGGCAAAGCTGAGCATACGTCTTCTCCCGCTGCTTAGTCGAGTTCGTATTGAATAAAACAAGATCATAATCGGTTTCTGCCGCATACTGATTGATCCCTGAAAGAACTTCAAACGTAAAATTATCTTTTATGCTTTCCTTATTGAATCCGGAAACGAGCAGACCGATGGTTTTGGATTTGTTCATGACAAGACCTCTTGCTAAAATATTAGGACTGTAATTCAGCTGTTTAGAGATCTCAATAATTTTCTTTCTCGTCTTTTCATTCACATCTGAATATCCGTTCAAGGCTCTAGAAACCGTTGTAACCGATACTCCCGCTGCCTTGGCAATATCCTTGATTGTCGTCACTCCAAAAACCTCCAAAACGTTTCGGATCCCGTTTATGAGTAAATCATACTCTGGAATGGAAACGATTGCAACACTTATTTTTCTATCCCGGCACATTCACTTTTACCCAGCGCAATTCCCCCTGTTACTAAGCTTGCTGGGCAATTCCTGCTAGCGGGGAGGCAATCGGCTGATGCAGGCTGTCTGGATTAATTGCCGCAGGTTATATGTCTGGGAGCGCTATTTAATTTGCCTTTTCCGCGCCTGATTTGGCCGGTCGACACTGTAATTTAGCCGATCCTGCCTCTTTTTTGGCCGTTCATCACCTTAATTTGGCCTGTCCCATTTATCAGGCCAGCAGCGCTCTTTATTTAGCCGTTGGACACCTTAATTTAGCCGGCCACGCCTCTTTTTTGGCTCTTCTGCACACTAATTTGGCCTTTCCGATTTATCTGTCCAGCAGCGCCCTTTATTTAGCCGTTCGACACCTTAATTCAGCCGATCCCGCCTCTTTTTGGCCGTTCATCACCTTAATTTGGCCGGTCCCATTTATCTGTCCAGCAGTACCTTTTATTTAGCCGTTGGACACCTTAATTTAGCCGATCCCGCCTCTTTTTTGGCGGTTCAGTACCTTAATTTGGCCGGTCCCATTTATCTGGCCAGCAGCGCCCTTTATTTAGCCGTTGGACACCTTAATTCAGCCGGTCCCGCCTCTTTTTTGGTCGTTCAGCGTTATAATTTGGCCGGTCCCATCTATCTGTCCAACTGCGCCTTTTATCTAGCCGGTCCAGTCCATAATTTAGCCGATCCCGCCTCTTTTTTGGCCGTTCAGCACCTTAATTTGGCCTGTCCCATTTATCTGTCCAGCAGCGCCCTTTATTTAGCCGTTCACCGCCATAATCTGGCCGTTCCTGATTATATGTATAATGACCAGCCACTCTGATTTTTTATTGAGCATGGATTTAGACACTGCAATCCGGATTTGCCAAGAAGAGGCTTATCCGCGCTGCCTGTCCAGAACGGCCTGTTTCAGGTCTTGTTCCGCTTTCTTTAAACCCTCCAGGATACCTGCACCGATTTCATCGCGCTGGTATCGGGCGAGGATTTTTATATGCTGACTAAATGCTTTTGCATAATCCTTCGCGAGGACATTCCGATCGATTGCTATTTGTCCGCTTTCCCTGGCAGGATGCATCTCAATGAGAGCGCAATCGCCGCTTTTCTTAAATACAAGTCTTTTGCTGTAAGAAGCTCCCACATCACCAAAGCTTATCTGCCTGCCTCCGTAAGGAGTTCCTTTATTCCTTCCGCCATTGCAGCCAGGGTCATAGGATGGAGCATCGTATCTTTTCGTATTCAAAAAAGAGGAACGCTTCCAGTTCAAAAATATTCGACCAGCGCATGACGTGTTTTCAATTCTCCAAATATTCTGTTTCACTTTCCGAATCAAATCTTTGCTCTGTTAAATCTCCGGATCAGTTAACCGCTGTTTTTATATCAGCCTGGACCACCTGATTCCCCCCCAGCCGCTTTGCTTCGTACAGACACTGATCGGCTTGGTCAATTAATTCTTTATAAGAGGAAATTCCGTTTAGTGACCCCGACGAAACACCGAGGCTGATCGTCACTTTCGCAGGGCATTCCGAGTCTTCATCAGCTACGCACAGTTTCTCAATGCTGCTCCTGATTTCTTCCGCCAGGCTCAGCACCTGCTCCCCATCCGGAGTATGAACGACGACAACGAACTCTTCTCCGCCGAAGCGCGCCGTCATCGCATTGAGCTTATCCGATGTCTTTTTCAAGCTTTGTGCTACCTGTTTTAGGCACTGATCTCCTTTTAAGTGTCCGTATGTATCATTAAATGCTTTAAACTTATCAATATCCGCCATGATCACAAAGAAATTTTCATCGCGCTGCCCTTCCCATCGTTCTGAAATAAAGGAATGGAAAAACCTGCGGTTATATATACCGGTTAATGAATCCAGATCCGTCAGGCTTTTCAGCTTTTCATTCGTTTTTTCCAGCTGACGGATCGCTTGCAGCAATTCACCTTCCCGATCCAGCTCATCCTTACCGCGTGATATGCGGTTCAGCCGGAATAGAAGTTTGCTTTCAATTAACGGTTTAACAATATAATCATTTACCCCTGCCCGGTACAGCCTGTTTACCTTTTCAGAAGTCTCATCTTCCAGAATGGCAATAATGCATCCTCCGTTAGAAAGAATGTTCTTTTTAACTTCCATGGCTGCTTTCGAGGGAGAATCCAGCCAAATCTCTTCAGACATGAGAACTAAGTCAAATCCTTTTGAAACTTTATTCTTTTTATAAGCTGCTGCAGAGGACAGATTAGGCTCTGATTGGATGTGATTCGGCCAATCCATTTCCTGTATACCTGCTTCACTTTCTTTGTTTCCTATATGTAAAATGTTCATTTGTGACACTCCCTCGCTGTCTTATTCCCAAAATACCCCTCACTTATATAACGAAAATCGTCTGCTCTTGGATCATGATTGCAATCTGTTTTTATTTCTTATACCCAATTTATAGAAGCAATCTAACTAGAATCTGATTCTCAATATGCAGCAGTAGCCAAATATACCTTTTTTGTACCTTACGAACTTGAAAGTGCGTACTGTTCATGATCCTTCTTTTTACGCATACTAGCCCTTGATGAACCGTGAAAGAGGAGGACTAAGATGAAGAAGATCCTGATTGTGAACGGACATGAGTATTACAGCAAATCAAAAGGAAAATTGAACTCCACATTATTCCAAACCATGCGGGAAACTCTGAATGAGCGTTTTAGCTTGAAGGAAACGACTGTGCAGATGGGCTACGATGTACAGGAGGAAATCAAAAAATGGGAATGGGCAGACGCTGTCATTTTCCAAACTCCGATTTATTGGTTCAGTATTCCGGGGCTGTTTAAGCATTATATCGATCAAGTCTATATGGATAACATTTTCTTCAAAGGTTCTGACAGGTATGGCCAGGGAGGACAATTCACGGAAAAACATTATATGTTCTCCGTAACCTGGAATGCCCCGGAGACCGCGTTCAATCGTGAAGACGATTTTTTTGAAGGAAAAAGTGTAGATGAAGCATTGTTCCATCTTCACAAAATGCAGCAGTTCATCGGGATGAAGCAGCTGCCGACGTTTGCCTGCTACAACGTGGTAAAAAATCCTGATGCAGAAAAGGCAGTAGCAGAGCTGCGGGAACATCTGAACCGGATTTTTCGATAGAATGGTTATTCCTGAGAAATTAAGCCTAATTAAGCATTCCACTCCGGCCAGCCGCACCAAACGAATAGAAACAAGCATGGGGCAGCTGCCCCATGCTTGTTTTTTGCCCAGCCGGTTTAAATCCATACTTTCACAACAATGGCGTCCTTTTTCATTTCAAATGATTTAAATTGGCCAAATGGAATCCTTCTTACTGCATCCCAAGCATCCAAGTCCAATCTGATTGTTCGTTCCCTGTATTCAGCAAACGGCGGTTTGTTCAACAGCTTTTGATTGATCAATCCGATATCCATCGGCTTTACTTTTACGAGCTCCATTATGATGGTTCTTTTTTCAATCCGGAGCGGCTTAAGAACAATTTTAATGGGAATGTCTTTTTCGAACATCATTTTTTTGACCTTAACCGTTCCACTCAAGCTTACGAAGTCCTCCGTAATCTCAGCCTTTAAGTTTTGAACCTCCTTCGCTTTCAGACGAAAGACCCGTTCAAGCATTTGGCTTGATATCGGTATGGATAATCCATTGACAGAAACTTCTTCCAATCGTTCTTTCCATTTATTGAACATACGAGCCGCTCCTCCCCATTAATAGCCATCTTATACCATATGCCCAGAAACGGTCTTTGATCAGACAAAAAAAAGAGCCCTCCCGGAAGAGCTCTTTTATGATGCAGCCTGCTTAGCGGCTTTCTTATTTCCTTTAAAAATAAAGTATAAAGCAAGGATCATGAGCAGAACGCCGGCAGCACGCTCCCAATCAAACGGAATATGCTTGCTCTCAAACCAGCCGAAGTGGTCAACAAGCATACTCCCTCCCAGCTGGCCAATGACAGTTGCAATACTTGCGGCAGTTACTCCAATGAATGGGACAGAAAGCACCGTCAAAAACATGTAAGCTGTTCCAAGAATCGCACAAATCAGCTGCCATTTCGGCACTTCCAGGATGTTCAAAATATTTCCCTCGCCGAAAAAAATAACAATAACCGTTAAAAACATAAAGCCTGTTAAAAATGTGAAGAACGATGTTTCAAATGTGCCGGTCTTTTTGCTGAATGCCCCGTTGATAGAGGATTGCGCACTAAGAGTCACACCCCCGAACAGAGCTAATACGGCCATAACAATACTCATATTTTCCCTCCTGTTTGATCGAAGTTGTTCAAGACTAAAATATGAAGAACAGCGCCGCACCCATACAGACAATCGCTGCAACCCGTTCCTTGCTGATCGTGATCTTTTCACTTCCAAGCCAGCCAAAATGTTCGATGACCATTGAAGTGATCATTTGACCGACAATCACGGAGACCATGGATACCCCGATTCCGACGAAAGGAATGCTTATAACGAGAATCGTTAAGTATACTGTTCCGAGCAATCCGCCTGTCAGGTTCCATTTAGGGGCTTTAAAAATATTCGCCAGATTCCCTTTGCCGAAGAATAACGTGATCAAACCCAGAAGAATGGTCCCCATCATAAAGATGTAATAACTGCTCTCAAGCTCACCGATCACCGTTCCAAGCTGACCGGCAATCGCTCCTTCAAATGCAAGGGAAACTCCGGCAAGCACTGCAGCAGCATAAAACAATATTTTCATTTAAGTGCCTCCTTTTTTATATATTTGTATATTTAGATTTTTCGATATATAAGGCAAAATAATAGAGCTATAAGGAATAGCTCCCAACAAGACTAACATAATCCTAAAAACGTGTCCACCCGGAGCAGTCTCCCCTTTTATAGGTCCTTTGAGATATACTTCGAGAGCTCCTGTATGAGTTCTTCATTTCTGCGGTAATACGTCCATTGCCCGTGCCTGACTGAAAGGAGCAGACCGGCTTTCTGGAGCATCGATAAATAATTGGAAACGGTGGACTGGGACAGATTTGCTTTTTCCTGAATATCTCCTACACAAACTCCGCCCTGCTTATTAACCTCCCTCGGCAAATGAGCCTGTGCTTTCTGGAAATGCTTCTCCGGTTCCCGAAGCCACTCTAATATATTTAAACGTGTGTCATTAGAAAGTGCTTTAAAAATGGTTATTAGGTCCATGGCTTTTATTTTAATCGTTTTAAACGGGAAGTCAAATGGTTGGTTTTTGCTATCCAAATGCCTGATAGGTTTGCAGAGGAATGTTTAGGCATTCCATTTCCTGCTTTTGCAGGCAGGCACATTGCCCGTTCAGAAACTGGTTCTCATCACCATTTTTTACAGGTGTAAGAATAGACAGCAAGTAAATATTTTCATTTCGGTTTGGAACCATATAATAAACCATGGTTTTTCCGCTCCATGCCCTGGCATATACCAACTGGTAAAAATCCTTTCCCCTGGAATTCAGATAATCAAAATCCATGAAAGGTCTTCCGATGTATTCCGGTGTCAGCTTGGTCAGGGAAATCAATCTGGAATTGATGTGAAAAAAACAAAGTCTTCCTTCTCTTTTCTGATGGAAAAATGCAGCGCTCCGAATTTTTCTGTGTACTCCTGAATGATTTTCATAAGAAAAGAGGCCAAATCAATGTCCAACGCATTCCATCCTTTCTTTTTCAAAGCTTCATTATTAAAGATATCTTATGAATACATCTTTCGGTAAATGAAACCAAAGAATAAAATTTATCACCCAATTGTGTATACCAATTTCTCCTGTTAAATAAAATGATAAAAACCCCACTCTTCAGGTCTATTTTGACAAAATTAAACTCTTCAAGGCAGGGATCCGCGATATGAAAAAGATAAAGGAACTTAGGAAACGCCACGGACATACCCTAAAAGACCTGGCTGAAAAAGTGAATTATGACCCAAGCAATCTTTCCAAAATCGAACGGGGCATTAACCAGCCTTCATTAACCCTCCTTACAAGGATTGCAGAAGTATACTCTAAAGATCTGGACTACTTTGTCGAAGAGGATAAAAAATGGTACTCCGACAGTGAGAAAACCCTCATTCATGAGATGGACCTGGCTTCTCCGACGATTATAGAAAACTTCAACTTTTATATAGACGGGCAGAAAATAACAAAAGAAGAATTGGAATTTATGGTGGAGCTGACGAGAAATTTGAGAAACATTGTGAAAAAAAGTGAAAAATGACCGTTCCTTATATGAGCCACATACTTTTCCCTTATTCCTCAGCCTCTCATTTTTTAATAATGGCTCTGTTATAGCCTTATGTTGATTTTTAACACCTATTGATTGGAGTGGAAGGCGTGAGACTCCGGGCTGAGAGCAGCGAGACAGGTGAGACCCCACAGGCGCAAATCAACAGCCAAGTTTAACATGGCTTTAAAAATAGAAGAACGGCGCTCCTCCTCTTTTTTCTTATTTCCGCTATAATGAAATTAGAAAAATATTGATTCAATCAGGAGCAGCGATGAAAAAACGTAAAACGATATGGAAGAAACCTTATGCACTAGCAATTCTTGTCCTTCTTCTTGCCGGATTTATTGTATGGAACATTCCGGTAGAAAAAAGAAAATACGGACTGAGCCAATCCGGGCTGGCGACAGACTACACGGGGCTCCTGCCTGAAAAAATTGAGCGTGCGGTGCAGTCGGAAAACAGGGATCAGCTTCAGAAAATCGTGAAGGAAGCAAACGAAAAAGGCGAGCATATCTCGATTGCCGGCCTGCAGCACTCACAGGGCGGGCACACCTATTACAAAAATGGAACGGTTCTGGACATGAAAGGGATGAACCGCATCCTTGAATTGAATGAAAAGGAACGGACCGTTAAGGTTGAGGCTGGGGCATCCTGGGATGATGTCCAAAAAGCAGTTAATCCATATGGACTGGCGTTAAAAGTTACACAGTCCCAATCTATTTTTACCGTTGGCGGCTCTCTTTCCGTGAATGCTCATGGTCGCGATATCCGGAACGGACCGATGGCTGGCACCGTAAAGGAAATAACCCTGCTCACTCCTTCGGGAGATATTCAGAAGCTGACCCGGGGTGATGAACGACTGAAATATGTACTTGGGGGCTATGGGCTGTTTGGGGTGATCCTCGACGCAACGCTTGAATTAACGGAAAATACGGTGTATAGAATCCATACGGAGGAATTGCCGACAGAGCAGTATGAAGATTATTTCCATCGGGTTTTGCGGGACAGAAAAACCGGGCTGCATTATGCAAGAATCAGTGTGGCACCAGGCTCTTTCTTAAAGGAAATGTATGCCTTCGATTACAACATCTCAGGTCCGGCGGACCACAAAACGCCTTTAAAAGGGGAAACAGCTGTCAGACTCAGCAAGCTTGCCCTCGATATGGGGAGAAGCGGCGGATTAATGGAGGATTTTTTCTGGACCAGTCAAAAACAGTTCATCCGAGGGCTCAACGGGAAACTTATCACCCGAAATAATGCGATGCGTTCTGAATCCGAGTTTATGGAATTTACGTCCCCCGGAAGAGTGGAAGTCCTGCAGGAATTTTTTGTTCCGGCCGATTCTTTTGAAGAATACATAAACGCGTTAAAAAGAATTCTCCCTGCCAACGATCAGAGGGATGATTTTAAAGTACATAATATTACCGTCCGCTTTGCTGCGGAGGATTCCGGCACAAGCCTGAACTACGCGAAAGAAAATATGCTCGGGCTTGTCGTTTTAATCCAGCACGGATTAACCGAACAGAAAATGGCCCACGCACAGGAAATGATCCAGAAATGGACCGATTTGACCATGGATTTTGGGGGAACGTATTATCTTCCCTATTATCCTTATCAAACGAAGAATCAGTTTAAAAGGGCGTATCCCGAATGGGAAATGTTTAAAAATCAAAAATCGCTGCAGGATCCAAAAGAGATTTTTGTCAATCTTTTCTATGATCATTACTTGCAGAATGAAGGAGGCTGAATTCGATGCAGAATGCCCTCCGTTTCATTCCCTTAACGGTTACTGCCGGACAAGTGGTCATTTTCCCTTATTATATTGTTTGGCTTAAAGAGGTTTCAGCTGGCTACTCGCTATTTGCCTGGCTCTTCGCCGCTTTCTCCTTTTCAGCAGCATGGGGATACAGTACGTTTTCAAACAAAAAAAAGAAGCGGAATTCAAATCTTTCTTTCCTATACCTCGGGATGGGATCGGTCTATTTAACCGCCGGCTTGATGCCCTTCCCCATCTGGCTGCTTCCCTATGCAGCCCTTGTGCTGCAGATCGGCCTTGGTTTTATGCAGGGCTATTTCCGGGCATGGCACATAGAAGAGCCGTCCTATCGCATTCATGCGGTGAATCATTATATGGCCGTCGGAATCATTATGTTTGGAATTTCATTTGTGAAAGTCTTTTCACCCGCTTTTTTCCTAATCCTTTTTGGGGCGGTGCTTATCGTCAGCGGATTGGCGGAATGGGTTAAGAAACGAGCGGAGTAGCATTCCTGTGAGGAGCCAATGAAACATGGCAAAAACACTAAGATTGAGTTTGGAAACGTCTTTTCAAACTCAATCGCGTTTAGCCCATCATAAATCTTGCGACAGCCGAATCATATCTCTGCACGGTATGCCGTTTTCAAAAATTTCCTCCGGATACCTGCGAATAAAAAAATCCAGGTCAACCCCCACTATTCGAAATCCGCATTTTTGATACAAAGTTATCTGTCCGATCCCTGAATTCCCTGTACCCACTTCAATGGTTTTGAATCCTTTCCGTTTGGCTGTATGATCCGCATCCATGACCAGCCGTTTTCCAATGCCTTTCCCCTGCTCGTCTTCTGCAACCGCAACATTCACCAGTTCAGCTGTTTCAGGCCTGCTGGCAAGGAGGATATAAACCCCCATTATTTTTTCATCACGTTCCGCAATAAAGCATTCTCCCCTTTTCCTATAGTCCTCAACAGCAGAGGGAGAAGGGTCAGCCAGCAAAAGCAAGTCCATCGGCGGCTTTTCATCGATCTTAAGTTTTCTAATGTTCATTTTGCTCTCCTTTATAAATGATGTAAGTAAGGTCATTTTACCAAACCTCTTTTGCCCTTTTAAAGTATCCCATCCTTATTCTTGCCAATAAAAAAGGCGCCACCGCAGTAAACGGTAGCGCCTTATTCGCTTAGGATTTAGCTGGTGCGGTTTTCTTTTGAGACTGTTTCTGCCATCCGATTGTGATGAACAGCGTGATGAGGAGCAGAACAAAGCCAAGCATAAAGGGGTAAAGAATTTGAATGTCATAGAGCAAGCCTGCAAGGGTCGGCCCTAAAATATTCCCAATACTCATGTACGAATTGTTTAATCCCATAGCAAAGCCCTGTTCGTTTCCTGCCATTTTGGAAATGAGCGTGTTCAGAACCGGTCTCAAAATGGAAGTGGCGAGAAAGATCAGCAGGGTGATTCCGAAAAACAGGACGTAATCCTTCGCAAACAGGGAGAAAAGAAACCCTGCGGCTGCTACTCCGACAAACATGTTCAAAACGGCGCCTTCTCCAAATTTTTGAACAATCCGATCCACGATAAACAGCTGCACAATCACACTGATTATTCCAGTGGATGTAATCATCAACGCAATCTCCTGCGGTGTTGCACCAAATTGGTTATCCACAAACAAACCAAGTACCGATTCATAAGCCATCAGTCCAAAGCTCATGATTAGTGTAATGACGAGCGGGATGAAATACGGTTTTTTTACCGACAAAGCAAGCTTCCTCAGCATTGACTCAGCATCTGCTTCAAGATGCTGTGCAGGCTCTTGAATAGATTCGCTTTCCTTCAGGAAAAGAACAGAAAACAAGACAGCTGCAAGTGATACAATCGCTGAAATCAGAAATGGCATTTTCAGGCCAAAGTCCGCTAAAAACCCTCCAATTCCCGGTCCGATGACGATCCCTAATGACATGGCAGCCGATATGTAGCTATTCCCTTTCGCCCGCTGTTCAAGAGTCGTAATATCGGCAATGTAGGCAAAAATAGCCGGAATCAGCAGAGCCGCACCGATTCCTCCGACTATGCGTGAAGCATACAGCCACCAAATCGAATCCGTCGCGTAAAAAATGAACATGGACAAAGTTAACCCTGCCAGTCCGTAAACAATCATCTTCCGCCGGCCATACTGATCCGCCCATCTCCCTGCAATAGGAGAAAATACGAGCTGGGCACCGGCAAAAATGGCAATCATCAGTCCTGCAGCCATACCTCCCTGGTTAATCGATTTCAGATAAGCAGGCAAGATCGGAATAATGATTCCAAAGCTCCCTATCGCAATAAACATATTAATCATCAGCACAATAAGCTGTTTTCTCTGATTTCCTGTCATGATGCATCCTCACTTTCTGCTTCTTTTTACGCTTGCATCCCTGCAAAAGCCAGCACACAAAAAAACTGCTACCAACTCTGGATAGCAGGTCTCCTAACAGGAAAACCGGGCAGTCCTTCCCAAGTGGCATCCGCGGTTTTACTTGTTATATATGGACACACTGATCCCATCCAGAACGATTCGCTGTCTATACGAATGTTTTTGAGATAGGATTAGCTGATCATGGCGATTGGGTCACCCTTCCATTAATAGTAGACTTTATGATACCTTATTTTTCTGTGCCGTGCAATGAATCGAATTATTTTTACAGAGACGTTCTGCGCACCCTGTTTTCCTCAGGACAGCCGCTTTAAATCTGCCGGCGTAATTAAATCCGTATCAACTGGAATGTAGCCCAGGTGCCGGGCCATAGACAAAATCTGCCCTTTATGATGAAACTCATGCGTCACCGTATGAGTGAAGAGCCACAGCACCGAAAGCTCCTCTTCTTCCTTCTGCCATGAAACGGTTCCTTTTAACTTAGCTGCCGGCTGATCTTCATACTCATTCAAAAATTGAGCGGCAATCTGATCCGTCTTTTGAAAAAGGTTTCTCATCTCCCCGACATTGCTTATGCCAAGTTCATCATAATTGGCTGCAGGCCTCTTTAGTGCAAACCTCTCAAGCCAGGATTGATAACATTCGGCCACGTGAACGTGCAAATTGCGGATGGATCCCCAGCCGAAGTCTTCAATTTCCTGCGTATAATACGCTGGATTGATTCTTTCACAAAATTCGAATAAGAGGTTTCTCGTATCTTTCACCATTTTATACTGCTCACTTAATAGTCCCATGCATTTCGCTCCTTTTTCGTTTTTACAAACATTTTCCGGGGAAAAGGAGAAGTAACGATGATTTAGGAGGCTAAGCAAATGATCAGCGTTTGTTCAAAAATTGTCGCCCCCTATGACGACTCAGAATCGAGCAAAAAAGCACTGGCCAAGGCGGCAGCGCTCGCGCTTGCTGATGAAACGATTGAGCTGAGAATCATCACCGTTGTAGAGCCCTCTCCGACCGTTTACTTTAACTTGCTGGAACTAACTGCTGTCCGGGAAGACCGTCTCCAGCAGGCAAGAAGAACTCTTGATCTTGCAAAAGAGACATTGAATACACTCCCAAACACCATAAAAACCGCTGTGCTCCAAGGCGAACCTTCTGCTGTGATTGTAAAGTATGCCGAACAGGAAAACGCAGATCTTGTTGTCATGGGCAGCCGGGGACTCAGCGGTCTGAAGGAATGGGTTCTGGGGAGCGTCAGCCATTCTGTCGTCCAAAAAGCTTCGTGTCCAGTCTACATTGTAAAATAAGGAAAGAGACTAGGACGGAAGTTTCTAAGCCCATGATAAACCCGAATGATATGGCAAGAGGTTCATGAATTGATCGCCTTATCGTTCGGGTTTTGTTTGTATTTTCTTTAAGGATTTTAACATTTTACCTGTTTTAATCCTAGTGGAATGAAGCGGAAGGCTCTCGACTCCTGCGGGAAGTAGAGGAAAGTCTGAGACCCCGCAGGCACAGCCGAGGAGGCTCAGCTTCCTCCCCGCGGAAAGCGAGTGTCTGCAGCGTAATGGAACGGCTTACCTTATGAAAACACAACCATGGCAATGAGAAAGGCATTCTATTTACCACTAGGATTCGTTTTTGTGGATCATTCATTTTGTTATGTCTCGGCCACTTTTATTTGTCAGTCACGCTTTTCCTGCGGGAAAGCTGCAGCAGGATTTAAGCGGGAAAGCTATTTGTTCCAATACCGGATCAGCGGGTCTAAAACATCATCAAGGGCTGAAAAGCGATAGCCGAGATTTTCTGCCATCCCCGTATCAATGGACCAGGAGCCTGGAAGTGCATAGGGAGAGGCATTTTCTTTCGTGACTGCCTGTTCAATAAGCGGAGGCTTTTCAG
The DNA here is from genome assembly GCF_003816055.1 of Bacillus sp. FJAT-42376. Classification (NCBI taxonomy): domain Bacteria; kingdom Bacillati; phylum Bacillota; class Bacilli; order Caryophanales; family Bacillaceae; genus Bacillus; species Bacillus sp. FJAT-42376. Next base: position 1,764,128 of record NZ_CP033906.1, on the reverse strand, counting down.
CGATCTCACCAATCTTCTCCATCAGTTCCGCAAGACTGATATCTTCCTTGCATCCAGGATTAATCGGACCAGTGAAATCGCTTTTCCCGAGCCGGAATAGAAAATCTGCCGCCTCATCCGCTTGAATGAAGCTGTACCGGAATTCAGGGTGAGGAATCCCGACAGGCTGTGAATTACTGACCCTCTCCACGTGGAACTTCAGCCGTTCTGTATAATCATCCTCTGATACAACAATAGGCATTCTCACAGCTGCCGTGTGAAAATAGTCTTTCTGAAAGAAAATCGCTTCAGAAGCTCTTTTCGCTTCCTGATATCCTTCGTAGCCTTGATATTCTCCTCTTTTCTTAAGAGTAAAGGGGAAGGCAATTGGATCAAAGCTCTCTTCCCGGTGATTTGTACCAAAATCATAAACAGCTTGTGTAGAAGTGAAAATATACCGGCTTGTTTTATCTTTTAAAGCTTCCGCAGCATCGAGCGCTTCCCGGGAAGCCAGACACGACTGGTCGTATAACAAATCCCATTCCTTTCCCTCAAATGCCTTGTTCATGCTGGCACGGTCTCCCCGCTCTATTTTCAAATGGGCTGCCCTCCCGCCAAAATTCCCAGCTTGATTCCCTCTTGTAGCGATGGTTACGCGGTCCCCGTTCTCGATTAATTTTTGGACCAGCTTTTTCCCGAAATAGCTGGTCCCGCCTAATACCAGAATGTTTCTCATGATTCACCTTCCGTTCTTTCCATTTTCAAGCCTGAACTGATTTGATATCCCAGGAATTCCCGGCGCTTTCCATATCCTTTTTACCCTACATCGTTTCTTCAAACGAAACATTCTTTTTCGTGAATCTCATATAGACAAAGTAGATCACTCCAATTCCAAGCCATGCGAGACCAAGGGAAATAGACAGGATATCCAGGCTGAATACCACATAGCCAATGATCGCAAAACCGATTGCCGGCAATACGAGGTGCCCGATATAATTCTTCGACTTTTTCTTTCCGATAAAATGATAGATTACCGATATGTGCAGCAAAAGGAAAGCCGATAGTGCACCGAAATTTACGAGTGAAGTCAGGGCTGAAGTCATGCTCATGAAAACAAGGCCGACAATGAGGGAAACGCCTCCGACGATGAGCGTGCTCAGATATGGTGTCTTGTACTTTGGGTGGACCTTTGCTAAAACAGACGGCAAATTGCGGTCGCGGCCCATACTGAAAAGGATTCTGGAAATAGCAGCCTGTGCCGCTAGTGCATTAGCCAGTCCCCATGAAATAGCGGTCGCGATAATGCACAGATTTTTCAGCCAGACTCCGCCTGCCAGCTCTGCGATCTGGTAAAAAGCGATATCCGGATTTTTAAAGCTAGTATAGTCCGGCCAAATCATTGCAGCCACCCACGTCTGCACGATAAACAAAGCTCCGACGATTAGCAGCGAGTAAATGGCTGCCTTCCCAACTGTTTCTTTTCCGCCCTTCGTTTCTTCCGCCAGTGTGCTGATTCCATCAAATCCGAGAAAACTAAGAACCGCAAGGGAAACCGCCCCCATTACGAGCGACAGGCTGAAGGAACCGGAATCATATACAGGCTTGAACGTAAAACCGCTTCCAACTCCTTTATTTATAGCGATGATCCCAATGACAATAAATAAAAGAAGGACAATAAGTTCAAATACAAGAATAATCAGATTGGCCTTAGCGGTAAATTCTATCCCCCTTATATTAATGGCAGTGTTGATCGCAATGAAAAGAATAAGCCAAATCCACGCCGGCACTCCCGGAAGCAAAGACTGCAAAGCATTTGCGGATACAATATAAAGCAAAGACGGGACGAGAATATAATCCAGAAGGACGACCCACCCTGCAAAAAATCCGACGGAAGGATGGATTCCTCTCTGCGCGTAAGAATAAACAGACCCTGCAATCGGAAAAGCCCTTGACATCTGACGGTAGCTGAGAGCGGTAAAGATCATGCCCGTCATTCCAATAAGGTAGGCGAGAGCGACCATTCCCTTCGCGCCTTCCGCTACATAGCCATAAATTCCAAATGGAGCGATGGGAACCATAAAAATCATTCCGTATACTACAAGATCCCTTAGAGAAAGGGATCTTTGCAGCTCCTCCTTATAGCCGAATTCTGAAACGGACGGTTTTTTAGACATGTACCTGTTCCCCTTTAATAAGAGATTCCAGCTGAAGCTTATTTTCCAGGTATCGGAGAGGCAGCTCTACCCTTGCTGTCTTATTCGGATCCACCACCTGGCAAATTTTTAAATCGCCTGCCAGGGAGAGGAGGAAAATCGCCTCATCTTTGTCAAAGCCGCATTCTTCAGATAAAAAAGAAACCATATTGAGTACTGCCTGATTAGCCGCTTCATCCAGCTCTTTTTTGGATGAAATGGTCATAATTTGATTTTCATTGATGAGCATAGGAAGCGGGAGTCTCTTCCCCTTAATCACATGAATGGTTACCGTCACTTCCCCTGCTACTTCTACTCCGCATACCGCCGCCTCTCCGTCTGCCATCGCAGCGTGGAGGTCGCCGAGCGCGAGCAATCCGCCTTTTACGTTTACAGGAAGCAGAAGAGTGGCTCCCTCTTTTATTTCCTTGCAATCCATGTTCCCTCCATGGAGATCGGGGGTTCCGCACGAGATTCCTTCATGCGCAGGAGCCGTCCCGATGACACCGATCATCTTATTGACGGGGATTTTCAAGGAGTCACTCAGGTGCGCGTACCCATCGCCGATTGGAATCATCCTCACCGAATTACTCGTAAGTTCATCACCAAGTACGCCCAAGCCGGGTCCTGTGACCATGACTCCCTGATCCGCAATCTCAATGTGCTCGATGGTCACAGACAGCACATCTCCGGGCTCTGCCCCTTCTACATAAACCGGACCGGTTGCAGGATTGATGCGCTCCCAATTTAAAGAATCAAATGGGGTATCCGCCGATGTAATCTGATCCTCAAAGCAATCGGACGTTTCAAACACAACCCGCTCTCCTGACTTTACGGTCAGAACAGGCTCATGATGTGGATCCATTGAATAAACAAGATGGTTTTTTCCTACTTTCTTCATCCGTTTCACTCCTCTTTTTTTATACATAAAGACTACTTCTATTGCATTAATTTTTCAACTGTTCTGAAAATTTTGCATCTCAAGTGTGTTTTACGAGTTTGAAAGCACGACTACCGGGTATTGTAACTTATACCAAATTTAAGGAGTGTTTTGAAAATGGCGAACATTAACAATGTGGAAGAGAAAGTTGATCAAATGGACTCCGAAAAAAAAGACCGTATTCTTCAGGATTTCGAGCAATTTAAAAGCTACCTATCTGATAAAGTGAGCAAGGGTGAAAAACTGGGATTAGGCGAAGAGCAGCTGGCAAAAGCAGCTGAGAAAGTAGCAGATTACTTAGCAAAACATGAGGAGCCCCGCAACTCTGAGGAGTATCTTCTGTACCAATTATGGAAAGTCGGAGATAAGGAACAGCAGCACGCATTAGCCCATATGCTTGTCCGAATGGTAAAGTAAAATGAAGCACCCCGTGAGGCATAAACTCAACGGGGTGTTTTTTTGAACCGTTCATGAATGTTGTTGTATTTATACGTTTCTCCCGCAAATTCCGAAAGTTCCATTGAAAGGGCAAAATACCGGCTGGAGGCAAGCTCCTGAAAATGCTGCATCGCTCTTTTAAATAGTTCATCACAAACCGCTTTCTTGTCTTCCTCTGAACGCCCCGCTCCGATCTTCATTGTGATGTGGACAAAGGCGTCGTCCTCTTCCCCATCTGCTATCACATAATCTGTTAATTCGATGGCCCGTGACCGGATGCCTCCTATTGGAAACAGATCGTTTCTCAATAGAAGAACCCCGTTGATCTTTTTCAGCAGTCCAGGAATGTCCCCCTTCGCTTTCATGTTATCGGTGTATTCAACGATGATGTGAGGCATGAGCATCCTCCTTCACCGGAATACCGAATTCCGCGTCACCCGCAATGGTATTCTCCAGTCTGCCAATCCCTTCAATCTCTGTGATGACCACATCCCCGGGAACGGTATCCTTCAGTCCCTCCGGCGTACCCGTTAAAATAATGTCGTTTTCGTTCAGGGTCATAAAGCTGCTAATGTATTCAATCAGTGATGGAATATCAAATACCATGTCCCTTGTGCTGCCGGACTGGATCAGCTCTCCATTTACATAGGTTAATAGCTTGAGATTCATCGGATCGGGCACATCGGCAGCATCCACAAGCCAGGGACCGATCGGCGTGCAGCCATCCCTGTTTTTGACACGGAGGTTCGGCCGGTAATAGTTTTCCAGATAGTCACGGATGGCATAATCATTTGCCACCGTATACCCTTTCACATATTGATAGGCATCCTGCTTTTTTATCCTTCTGGCTTCTTTGCCGATCACAACCGCAAGCTCGCATTCATAATGCATATTTTTCACTCCGGCGGGCCGCCTTGAATATCCTTTATGGCCGGTAAAGGCATTCGGTCCCTTCAGAAAAATAAGGGGCTCAGCCGGGGCATTAAATGCGAGTTCCTTTGCATGGTCCGCATAATTCAGTCCAAGTGCAAAACAAGTCCGGGGCTCTACAGGCGGAAGCCACACAACTTCGCTCTCCTCCGCAAAGCGCCCGTCATCGAGCTTAAGCCGTCCATTTTCTTCAACGGCTTCATGAAGGCCGCCGGCATAGGCAACTCTTGCTCTCTTCATGGCCTTTCCCTCCCATCTTCCTTCACCACCCGGTTCGTTAAAGAACCCACCTCTTCAATCTCAATGGTAACGACATCCCCATCCTTCATGCGGGGAGGATGTTCCGGAACTCCCGCAAGCAGAACATCTCCTTCATTCAGCGTCATAAATTCTGTAACGTCGGCAATCAGCTTTGGAACAGAACGAATCAGGCTCGAAGTCGATGTTTTCTGGTTCAGTACACCGTTTATATAAACCGAGATGCTTAAAGAATCGGGATTCTTCACCTCGTTGCGGGGCCTAATCCACGGACCGGCCGGACAAAAGCCATCTCTGCATTTTTCCTTCACAGCAGGACGGTACACGGTGGTATGGGGGATACTCACGTCATTTACGACCGTATATCCAAGCACAAAATCGAGCGCCGCCTCTTCCTTTACCCGGTTTGCTTTCCGGCCGATGACGATTCCAAGGGCAGCACCTGTCTGGAGTTCATCAGCACCATCCGGCAATGGGATGACGCCGCCGTGCCCGTTCAGCGTATTCACAGGCTTTATATACAAAACCGGGGCAGCAGGAGGCTGCTGGTACGGTGATTCATAGACAGAATCTCCAAGCAGCTCCAGTTCTCCCTTGTAGTTCAGGGCCGTGCCGTACACCGTTCCTGAAATAGGGGGGCTTAGGATAAGCTGATCCGTTTGAAAAGCGGTTCCATTGCAGACAAACTCTTTTCCCCGGAGCTCCACGGTCTGGAGCCGGGATGTTCCCGGCATCATTAATTGTCCAGTTCTCACGGATTTCCCTCCTTTAAATGATAAATTCAGGCTTCTTTTGCTCAAGCACCGGTGACCGGGTTCCGACCGGCTCTCCTGTTTCGATATCGAGAAACGGCGCGGTCTCATTAAACCAGCTGTCCGGTGCTTTCGTCCCCCAGAACGTCTGTCTTCTCGGATCATTTAAATCCCAGCGGACCGGCTTAAAATCCGGATCACTTGTCAAGTAATCCCCGCTGTACAGCTCAATCCGGTAGCCGTCCGGATCACGCAAATAGAGGAAGAAAGCATTGGATAAACCGTGGCGGCCCGGGCCCCGTTCGATGCTTCCGGCATATCCGAGGGAAGCCAGCACGTCGCAGCTATGGATAATCGAAAGCGGATCCGGGAGCCAGAAGCCGACATGATGAAGCCTCGGCCCTTCCCCATTCATAAATGCCTGATCATGAACCGTTTGTTTCCGGTGAAGCCAAGCCGCCCAAATCCGGTCCTCCCCGGCTGCCGTATATTCCGAGCAGGCAAAGCCCAGTTCCTGAATGTAAAAATGGTACGCTTTCTCCACATCCGGCACACTGCAGTTGACGTGGTCAATGCGCTGAATCCTTGCGCCGCGGTACAGTTCATAGCGCTGAAGCATCCTTTCAGCCCCGTCCATTTTGCTGAAAAACTCAAGCGGCATTCCGGAAATATCATGAACATGCAAGGCTCTGCCCAGTGCATGCTGCGTTCCTTCCTCCAGCCATTTGGTCTTCAGCCCCTTTGCTTGGAAAAATGCCTGAAGTCGGTCAAGATCTTCATCGGCCGCTACCTTATAGCCAAGCGCATGTACACCATGTTTTGCTGATTTTTTCAACACGAGGCTGTGATGGACATGCTCCTCAAGGCCCCTTAAATAGATCGCCTCTTCTGTCCGTTCCGTTTCAATAAAGCCAAGGGCATCCACATAAAACGCTCTGGAAACATCCAAGTCTTTTACATTCAATACCGTTCGGGCCATCCGAATAATGTTAAATTCCGTCACAGCTTATTCCCTCTTTCATCCGTTATTTTTGATCAGTTCCTGTGAACGGTCCAGGAATGCCTTCACGCGGTCCACGTATTCCTGCTTGTCATATCCGTTATACAGGGCACTAGCCATCCGAACCGGATCGCCGAAGAAAAAGCGCTCATAAAGGGTTTGTCTTGACCCGAATGAGCTCATGCATACATCCCACGCAAGCCGGTACAGCCTCACACGGCTCTCTGCATCCCCAGTCGCCGACTGCAGGTACTGATCCAGATCGGGACGGATATCTGATTGGAAGTCAGCCTGAGTCGGAATCGCCATCAGACCGCTCGCTCCCATCAGCTGCATGATTTCCGTGAACCGGGGATAAATTTTCGGGAAATAGTTTCTCGCCGCATTTAACGGAGCAAAATCAGGCGTCATCGTCCCCCAGCGGTCAAGCCCGGCATTGGCTTCAGACGCCGTTACATAGGCTTTCAGCGTTTCAAGCGCAAGGATGACTTCAGAGATTTTCTCCTGAATATGCTGGAACTGGCTGATGTTGATCGTCTCCGCCATCAGCTGGAGAATCCCGAGGACAAATTCTGTCTTCGCCACATTTTTGGATACCACTTGATGCGTCATATGAACAACGGCACTGCTCTCTGTATAGGCTTTGTTGCAGACCGCAACATCTCCAAGGGAAAAGACGCGGTCCCAAGGGACAGTCACATCGTCAAACACGACAATGGTATCCATTTCTTCAAACTGGGATCCGAGCGGATGATCAAAACCGGATTTTCCGTAATCAAACGATTCCCTGCATATAAATTTCAATCCCGGTGTGTTATTCGGAATGCAGAACGCGAACGCATAAGGATTTTCTTCGTCCGACTGTTTCAGGAGCGTGGACGGGAACACCATGATTTCATCTGTTATCCCGCCCTGGGTTGCGAGCAGACGGGCTCCTTTAATGACCACACCTTCTGATGTTTTCTCCTTGATTCTCGCCGCTATATAGGGATCCGGCAGCTGGGCTGAATGAACGCCGCGGTTCACCTGCGGCTGGATGAGCGTATGGGTTAGAGACAAATCGTTCTCTCTCGCATATTCATAATAGTTTTGCATGTTTTTCGCATAGAGCGGATCCTGGCTTCCAAACATGTCGGATGCGGCACCGTACGCCATGAGTCCTGAATTGATATAATCCGGCGAGCGCCCCATCATGCCCCCGTTGTAGCGGGCCCACTCCTGCATCATCCGGCGGCGCATCATAAGCTCTTCCTTCGTAGATGGCTGCATAAAGGACGTTCCCGTCCGCGCTCCTGTCGATGGGGAGATATAGGTCATAAAATCCTTTTTATCCGGATCATGCTGCATGTCATATAGCTCTGCCTGTGATTTCATCACGCCTTTAAAAGCAGGATGCTCTGAAATTTTCCCTTTGACCTGCTCCCCGTGAATCCAGATCTCCGCCTGCGCTTTATCTACGCGTTCTATATACTGTTCTCCCGTTTTTGCCGGCATGCTTTAGCTCCCCTTCCTTTTCCCGAACTGCGGAATGTGATGGTCTCCGAGTGCGACGTGAATGACTTTGGGCTCGCAGTAAAATTCAAGCATCGCATAATGGCCGCCTTCTCTTCCGATTCCGCTTGCTTTCATCCCTCCGAACGGAATGCGGAGATCGCGTACATTGTGCGAATTCACCCAGAGCATTCCGGCATCCACCGCCTGTGCCACCCGGTGTCCCCGCTTCATATCATTTGTCCAGACGTACCCTGCGAGGCCATAAGGAACGTCATTTGCAAGCTCAATCGCCTCTTCTTCTGTTTCAAATTCAATCACAGACATAACCGGCCCGAAAATCTCTTCCTGGCACACTCTCATGTCATTCCGCGCATTCAGAAGCAGTGTAGGAGGAACGAAATTTCCCGCTTTCAGCTCTTCTGGGACCTCCCCCTGAAAAACCGTACAGCCTTCTTCTTCTGCTAAATCAATGTAGGACCGAACCTTCCTGCAATGATCCTGATCAATAAGCGGTCCAAGCTGGGTTCCAGTGTCCATCGGGTCACCCATGACGATAGTTTGAACACGCTCCTTCAGCTTTTCGACGAACGATTCTTTCATGCTCTTATGCAAAAACAGGCGGGAGTTAGCCGTGCAGCGTTCTCCATTAAAAGAAAATATTCCCCAAACCGCTGCATCGAGCGCTCTATCAACGTCCGCGTCATCAAATACAATGAGCGGGGACTTTCCGCCAAGCTCCATCGACGTTTTCTTCAAGCTGTCGGCTCCGGTCTTTATAATGATTGAGCCTGTCTTTGTTTCTCCCGTAAACGAAACAGCCTTTACATCAGGATGGGCAACCAGCGCGGCTCCTGCGGTTTCTCCGTATCCATGGACTACGTTAAATACACCAGGAGGAAGCTCTGCTTTATGGATGATTTCCGCGAGCTTATTAGCCGTAAGCGGAGAAAGCTCTGCCGGCTTTAAAATGACGGTATTCCCTGTCGCAAGCGCCGGAGCGACCTTCCACGTTTCCAGCATAAACGGGGCATTCCACGGTGTAATCAGCCCGATGGGACCAAGAGGTTTATACACGGTATAATTAATAAACTCATCGTCTGCAGCGTACGATTCACCATGCAGCTTTGTCTGAACCATCCGCGAGTAAAACCTGAAATTCTCCGCTGCCCGGGCTGTCATTTTTCTTGTCTGGCTGATCGGAAGGCCGGTATCAAGGGATTCCAAGAAAGCAACCTCTTCCATCTCCTCATCAATGAGTGCTGCAATCCGCTCAATAAACTTCATCCGCTTCTCCATTTTCATCGAGCCCCACTGGACAAAGGCGCTTTTAGCAGATGCCACAGCCTTCTCAATCTCTTCCTTCCGTCCCTCAGCTATTTCGTTCATCGCCGTGTTCATAAACGGATTTTTATTTTCAAAAGACTGTTCTGAATGTAAAAATTCTCCGTTGATATAGTGCTTAACAGGCTCGAGCTGTTTGTGTCCAGCAGCAGCCTTATGTGATTGTGTCTGCATCTTTTCAGGCCTCCTCTTCTCTTTTTATAGCGTTCCTGCTTCTTCCGGCAGCTGCACATAGTTTTTGAGCACACTCCGGATTTCGTCCTGAAGCTCTTTTGACGGAAGGTCCATCGGCATCCGGAGCACCGGTTTGATTTTATGCATCATGCCGAGAGCCGCCTTAAGCGGTGCCGGATTCGTATCCTTAAAGAGAACATCGTTCAGCGGCATCAGCTCATAGTGGAGGTTGAGTGCACGGGTAAGATCACCTTCGCTCCAGGCGTTGTAAACATCCGCCACTTTTTTCGGCTCGATATTCGCCGTTGCACTGATATAACCCGCCCCGCCAATGGCAAGCATCGGATAGCAAAGCAGTTCAATCCCGGAATAAAGAAGAAAATCTCTTCCGCACTCGAGAAGGACGCGGTTCACATGTTCAAAATCCTTATTGGATTCCTTTGCGCCGATAATATTCGGAACATCCTTTGCCAGACGTGCCATCGTTTTCACTTCCAGGTTCACAGCGGTCCTGCCGGGAATGTTGTAAATAATAATCGGAATATCAACCGATTCCGCCACTGTTTTGAAATGTTTATAGAGAGCATGCTGGGATGGCTTATTGTAGTAAGGCACAATCACCATGGCGGCATCTGCACCAAGTTCCTGAGCCTTTTTCGTTAAATACAGAGTCTCTTCATAATTCGCCGATCCCGTACCCGGTACAAAAGGAACCCGCTTGCTGACCGTCTTTGCTGCAATATCCATTACCTGAACACGTTCTTCGACAGTCAGAGAACTTGGTTCCCCCGTTGTACCCGTCACAGAAATCCCGTGGCTTCCGCTCTCAATATGCCAGTCGATCAGCTTTTCTAGTGTTTGAAAATCAATCGATCCATCTTCGTGAAACGGGGTGATGACCGGTGCAATAGAACCTCTTAATCTCTTCTTTGCTTCTTCAAATCCAGCCACATGCACTCTCTCCTTTTTATAAATACTTTCATCCGGGTCCACTTGTTTTCAGATTAATTTGAAAACGCTTACAAATCCAATCTATCATGTGCTACTATAGATGGAAAATACATAAAAACTAGGCATTCGATACAAAAAAAGTATGGAAGGGTGAGCCCGTTGGACATTAAACAGCTCCGCTATTTCTGTACCATCGCGGAAGAAGGACAGGTGACACGCGCAGCCAAAAAACTGCACATGGCCCAGCCACCGTTAAGCTATCAGCTCAAATCCCTTGAAGAGGAGCTCGGCGTGCTGCTGCTGGAGCGGAACGGTAAAAAAATGGAGCTAACTGATGCCGGAACCATCCTTTACGAACGGGCCCGCTCGCTTCTCCTCCAAATGGAGGCGGCTGTCTCTGAGGTAAAGGAAGCCGGAGAAGGCCTGACCGGACTTCTGTCAATCGGCTCTGTGAAAACATGCTTTTCCTATATCCCCGAGCGGATCCGCTTCTTCCGGGAACAATATCCAAACGTCTCGTTCCGCCTGCACGAAGGAGACTCCTTCCGGCTGGCAGAGGACGTCCGCAGCCGGCAAATCGAACTTGCTCTGATCCGCATGCCGCTCGATTTACATGACTTTCATCATCTCCCGCTATCCAAAGATCCGTTTGCAGCGATCGTACCTGACCACTGGCCCATAGAAAGCACCATTTGTATGAAAGATTTGTCAGACCTCCCTCTCCTTCTGCTCCACCGGGTCAGCGGCATCGGATTGTATGAGCTCGTGCTGAATGCCTTTCACAAGAAAGGCTTGACCCCTCAAATTGTCTGCCAATGCCCGGACGCGGCCATGCTGATGTCCTTAGTCCGCGAAGGAGTCGGCGCCGCCATGCTTCCTGAATCTGCGTTGCTCGCATTCCCAAATTCCGGACTAAAAGCCGTCCGTATACAGGATGCGGCCATTCTTTCCGATTGTGCGCTGATTTGGCTGAAGGACCGGTCATTAACGAAGAAAGCGGTAAGGTTTCGGGAGACGTTTGTTGGGGAGGGAAGGTGATGAGGGGTGGAGCTGTTTGGAGTGATTGGGCGGGGTGGGCGATTGGGGCGATTGTTCCATTATCGGTTTGGTTTGCACTGACCCCCAATACAGCACCGTATCGGGGGTCAGAGGAAAACTGTGCTAAAAGGATGGTGGACAAGAGCTTGCAGAGAGCGGGGACGGAGGTTTAGTACGGTAGAGGAGCGGGGGTCAGTGCAACGCCATTCCCTCCACAAAAAAACACACCCCAAATCAGGTGTGTTTTACAGCCTTTTCATACACATCAAACAATTCCTTCACCGAAATCCCATTGATCCTCATACCTTCCAAATCGCTTTGCTGAATCTCCACCTCCTGCAGATTGCACTCCATAAAGCGGCTGCCTTTCAGGTCACATCGTTCAAATGTGACAGGCTGCTGATTCTCTTCAAGGCTCGTATCCTTAAACTGAACCCCGCCCATCGTTACATGGTCGATCCGGCTGCCGGACAAATTTAAATCTGCGAGCAGGCTGTTTCTGAAATTAATGTTTTGAAACCTGGACTGGCTCAAATTGCAATTACTGAAATGAGTGTTCATCACATTGCTGTTGCTGACGGAGCTGCCGGCTAAATTCACCTTAAAGAAATCACTTTCGTCCATCCCGCAGCTTTCATAATGTGTTCCTGACAGATCCTGATTTTGAGTGGCTTTCGAATGATTAGATGACTCCTTCCGTTTTTCATAACAGAATTCATCCTCAGATTCATACGCTCTTTCAAAACCCGCTTTTTCATAAAAATAATGATTATTCAGCTGCCTGCTGGATGTTTCCAGCTCCCAGGAAGATACCTGCGGGTACGCCTCTTCGGCCAATTTAAGAGCAATCGATCCGATTCCCCTCCCCTGCAAGGAAGTGCTTACAAAAATACGGTCAATTCTCGCGTGCAAATCGCCTGCGATTGTCATAATCAATCCGCCTGCTATCATTTCATCTGCGAGGATTTTGTAATAGACTAACTCACGGATACTGTATTCAGTCATATGTATGGATTGATATCCCGGCGGCTGAATATTGTAATCTATGATAGGTTCCTCTTCCCTCAGCCACCTCTTTGCTTCTGCATCAAAGGTTGCCTTCATGATGTTTGTCAGCGTTTCAGCGTCCGATAGGGAAGCTCTTTTGATCGTTATATTGGACATATTTCTATTAATCTCCCTGTTTTGGATTATGACCCATTCCATCTTCCCATAAGGATGGTGCTGTAGAATTTGCCGTCTGATAAAAGCTTATCCTTTTTTAAAACACCTTCTGTTTCAAATCCGAGACTGCTGTAAATCTTTATCGCCCGGTCATTCGTTTCCAGTACATTTAAGTTCATTTTCTTGATCCCATTGGAGTCGGCCCAGGCAATCGATTCTTTTAATAGATTCACGCCAATCCCGTACCCCCAGAAGTCCTTCAGCACGCCCACTCCGAATTCTGCTTTGTGTGAGGATCTTTTCAGCTGATTTCCTTCACACCTTGAAAATCCGACAATCTCCCCCTCCACCTCGGCCACTAAAAACAAATGGCCGGGCATTTCCGTATCATTCTTAATCAGCCGTTCAAAGCCTGCTTCGTCGATCAATCCCTCTCCCTGTTCCCTATCCATATTTTCTGTTTCTCCATCAATGCGGACTCTTACCTTGGAGAGCATCCCAGCATCTTCATGCATAGCAGACCTGATTGAATAGGTAAGGCCTTTCACCTCAAATAACCGATTCTTTATTATCATGGGATTCTCCTATCTTCATTCGTTCACTTCACCTTTCCATATTAAGGGTATTCCTGCTGATCGGGCAATATATTCTTTTGTAAAGGGCACTACTCGATACGATTTCAGCTTTTCCTCATGATTAGAGCCGTCATTCCATTTACGATTGCTCCAAGTAAAAGAGCACTAGAAAAGTATTTGCTGGATAGGACCGGCCCGAATCCTTCTAAATTTAGAAAAAACGGCAGCAGGAAGAATCAAAGCCGGAAGGAAACAATATTTCACTTCAATTTTCAATGTTATATAGCTAGTAACAATCATTAAGTTGAGGGGGTAAAATAAAACTAAAGATTGTATTCATGTAATCTTCCTTCTCCATAACCTGTTCCTATTTTACCATTTTCTCCTAAACACAAAGAATCATTTTCCTATTTTCATATTGACGCGCTGTTAAAATCCTCTATAATTCAAACTAATTCAATACGAAAACTCTTTTATCAAGAGCAGGCGGAGGGACAAGCCCTATGAAGCCCGGCAACCGGTTGACCATGGTCAATACGGTGCTAATTCTTGCAGCGATTACGCTGACAGATAAGAGAGAGGGATCCCTTTGTGTGCAAAGCCTCTTTCTTATCCGGAAAGAGGCTTTTCTGTGTTGTAAAAATTTTAGGAGGAAAGAAATGAAGAAGAAGCCGATTTTATCCGTTTTACTGAGCGCAAGTCTACTGGGAAGTCTTCTTCCCGCTCAAGCACTGGCCGGGGAGACTGAACGAAAGCAGAGTCTTTTCAATTCAGAACAATATGACTACATAACGTATGATGCTCTTAGAAGCAAACTGGAGTCCTATGAAAAGCAAAGCAGCCGAGTTCAATTGGACATTACAGGAAAATCTTCCACCGGCAAAAATTTGTACACGGTCACCATTTCAGACAGCAAGTCTAAGCAGAGTGAACTTAAGTACAAGGGATTGCGGAAACTCATGAGAGAAAATCCGGAAAAAGCGCAGCGCTACCTGAAAGCCAATCCGGATATTAAGCCCCCGATTTTGATTCATGCCTCCATTCATGGAACCGAATTTGTCGGAACAGATGCAGCGCTCCGGTTAATTGAACGGTATGGATTTAAGAATGATCAGGAAACTAAGGAGATACTGAAGAACTTCACACTGATTATCAATGTGGACGCGAATCCTGACGGACGTGTCGATGCTACCCGCTTTAACGGAAACGGAATTGATCTGAACCGTGATTTCGTGACCCAGTCCCAGCCTGAAACGGAAGCGGCCGTTAAGCAAATCGCCGAGCTCAACCCTCTCGTTCTTCTTGATCTTCACGGTTATGTCAGGCAACGCGGGGAAGCAAAGCATCCGGGATTGATTCTTCCGGGTACACCCCCTCATAACCCGAATTACGAATACGATTTGCTTTATAAGTGGATGAATCAGCAGGCAGAAGCGATGGAATCGAATATTGTCAGCGAAAGAGATCACTATGAGACCGAATTGTACAAAACACTGGAAGGCACTCACATCCCATTAAGAGATTCAAAATCCGGCTGGGATGTCTACCCTCCTATTTACACCCCGGCTTATGCTATGCTTCATGGCGGCCTGGGCTATACATTGGAAGCACCGACAAATGACTGGGACGGAGTGAAATGGCAGGTCGATGCTGTGAATGGGGCCCTGGAGTTCGCTTTACAGAATAAACAGGCCATGCTTCAAGACCAGCTTGAAGTGTTTGACCGCGGAGTCAAGGGGGAGCATCCGAACAATAAAGATGGCTTTTATCCTGACAGCTACATCATCCCGGAAAATAAAAAGGATAACAGCGCGGTGCAAAAGGTTGTCCAGCACTTACTTAAAAATGATGTGAAAGTGGAGCAGGCGGCTAAGCCATTTCGCGCAGATGGAAAGCGCTATGAAAAAGGAACGTATATTGTGGATCTTAACCAGGCAAAGGCCGGCTTGGCTAATGCGTTCTTATGGGACGGTGAAGACATTACAAACGATATTGACGCTATGTACGACATTTCCGCCTGGAATCTCTCTGAGCTTTGGGGCTTTGATGCCATCAAAAGCCAGGAGGATGTGAACGTCCAAACGAAAGAAGTTCGGGAGGAAAATGTCCGCGGAAAACTCATTGGCAAAGGACCCTACTCCATTCCGAATACATCTGTAAATGCGGTCCGCCTTGTGAACTCTCTTATTGATCAGGGCGTTTCCGTCAAAAAGGATAACGAAGGAAATTTTTACGCTGCGGAAAAAGGGAAAGCGATTCAGAGAGCGGTTCAGGTATCAGGATTAACCTTACGCACCAAAGCAGTCCCTAAAGATGCCATCCCGCTTAAAAAGCACAGAGTTGCGATCTTAAAGGATGGCGGTCTGGGCAAAGTCCAGTCCCATTCAGGCACAAAGCTCGCCCTCGAACGGCTTGGATTCCAAGTGTCGGAAGTTCATCCGAGAGATGTAGCCAATAATGGATTAAATGGCTTTGATACCTTTATTTACAGCGGAAGCGCCAGCCTTACATCCTATAGGCTCAGCGAAGCCAATAAAGAATTCGGTTTAACCGATGAAGAGGAACTGAAAAGGTTTAACGGACAGATCAAGCAGTTTGTCGAACAGGATGGCCATTTCATCGCAATCGGAGCAGGCGGTTCACAGGCAGCAAAAGCTGCAGGATTAACGGAAGTGGAGATCAATAAAGGCTTTTCCAGCAGCAACGGAATTGTAAAAGTGGATTATCTCCCATCCCCTCTTACTGCCGGTTACAGCAGGAACGATGCCGGTTTCGTATACGGACCCGTTTGGTATTCCAGCACAGAGGGCACAAACATTGCCGCCACTTTTGTGAACAATGACTCCTTCTTTACCGCCGGCCACTGGAAAGACCGGGCACCGGCTAAAGGCCAGCCAGTCATCGTGCAGGAAAAAGACAAGCCGGTTACATTAATCGGCATTGAAGCGGGATTCAGGAACCATACGGATTATTTATTCAGGCTGATTTCAAATAGCGTATTTGATAAAGAATAGACAAGAAAGAGCATCGGATGCCGGTGCTCTTTTTCATGGAATAATATGATAGAATACGGGTAAAACGGCAAACATAGAGGAGATTCAATGGAAAAAGAACAAACCATCAGTTCAAAATACATCCAGCAGCATCTGGCCAATGAACGGACCTATCTCGCCTGGGTAAGAACGGCCATCGCCATTATAGGAATCGGTTTTATAATCACCAACCTTCACTTCAGCTTCATGGACAAAGCCTCCCCGGAAGTGAACATATTGACCATCATCATCGGTGTTTTCTCCATTATTTGCGGGTTTTCACTCATTCTGTTTTCTACATTTGATTACCGAAAAAAAACAAAGCAAATTGATGAGCAGACCTTCCGTCCATCCCGCCATATTGTCACGTGGGTTTCCGCTTTGATTGTTGTCATTATCTTGATTTTTTCCCTTTATTTCTTTTTAATTTTTTAGCCATTGCAGAAAAACGATGTTTACTAAGGGGGAAATGCGATGTCTGCTCAGGTACTCATTACAGGCGCCGGTCCAACCGGTCTGGTGCTCGCCCTTCGTCTCGCAGGGCACGGGGTCCCGTTTCGGATTATTGACCAAAACAAAGGACCCGGAGAATCGTCCCGTGCTCTTGTCATTCATGCGAGAACACTGGAATTTTACCGGCAGCTTGGCTTTGCGGAGGAATTAATCGAACTCGGCATCAAAATGAAATCCGTCCGCCTTCTTGAAAACGGACAGAAAAAGGCTAAGCTTGAGCTGGCTGATTTAGGAGCCGGACTAAGCCCTTTTCCGTTTATCCTGAGTCTCGCACAGGATGTTCACGAACAATTTTTAGTCAAGAAACTGCAGGAGCAAGGCATTGAAGTGGAATGGGAAACAGAGCTCCTCTCCTTTACGGACTATGGAGATGAGGTGGAGGCCGTCATCTGCAAAAACGGAAAGACAGAATGGGCCCGTTTTGACTACATATGCGGCTGTGATGGAGCTCACAGCACGGTCCGTAAAACATTGAACTTCAAATTTTCAGGCGGGACATATGAAGAGCTGTTTTATGTAGCGGATGTTAAAGCTGCCGATGATGGGATGGAAAAAGACGGCTTTTACATGTTCATCGATCAAGGCGGATTTTGTGCGTTTATCCCGGTCCGCACAACCGGGATGAGAAGAGTGGTTGGAATTGTACCGAACGAAATGAGAGATTCTCCAGATCTATCGTTTGAAAACGTAAGGCCGATTGCAGAAAAGCAACTTGGCTTGGCTATTCATAATGTAAATTGGTTCTCCACCTATCGCGTACACCATCGCGTCAGTGAACATTTCCGCAAAGGCAGAGCGTTTATTGCCGGAGATGCCGGCCATATCCACAGCCCTGCCGGCGGTCAGGGGATGAACACAGGAATCGGCGACGCCGTCAATCTCTCCTGGAAGCTCGCCGCCGTCCTGCAAGGAAAAGCAGATCCCGATATTTTAGACACGTACGAAACCGAACGGATCGCTTTCGCACGGCTGCTCGTTTCCACAACCGACCGTGCCTTCCGACCGCTCGTAGGCAGAGGCTTTCAAAGCAAGCTGATTCGGAAGATCCTCTTCCCTCTCGTCATTCCGGCATTGCTAAAGGTACCGAATGCACGAAAAAGAGCCTTTAACCTGCTTTCTCAAACCCGGATTCATTACAGAGGCAGCAAGATCAGCGACGGCAAAGCCGGAAGCATTCATGGCGGGGATAGATTGCCATGGATTAAAACAGATAGAGGGGATAACTATGAACCCCTGAAGTCGATGAAATGGCAGATTCATGTGTATGGGAAGGCAAGCAGGAATCTGCGGGAATTTGCCGTTGAAAAAGATATTGAGCTGATAGAGTTTGAGTGGAATTCCGAGATGGCGAAAGCTGGATTTGAACGGGATGCGGTTTATTGGGTAAGACCGGATGGGCATGTGGGGTTTGCTTTTGGGAAGGGTCGGGATCGGGAGGTTCGGGATTTTATTTTGAAGTAAAGGTTGATTTGAACAACATGTCATAGCCAACAATTAAGACCACCCTTTGAGCTGTGGCGGCGATTAGGGTGGTCTTTTCTATTCTGATTGAAGTCTTCCCCCTTGCAGGAAGACAACTATTGTATCGGAACCTTGGTGTTAGAGCACCAGGGTTCTTTTATATTGTATGATTATTTACATTTACTATAATATGAATTGGACAAAATTCACAAACTCCGTGTACCTTACCCTATTTTGTTTATTCCAGCTTCATTCACTTCATATCAGCAAACAGTCTAGTAGGTGTTAATAGAATTAAAAAAAGCTGCTCCTAAAAGCAACTCTTTTTCGTATGATTCCTACTGGGTTCGAACCAGCGACCTCTACCCTGTCAAGGTAGCGCTCTCCCAGCTGAGCTAAGGAATCGTAATATGTAGTTGCAGCATCTCTCAGCTGACTTTCTCTATTATATTTCTCTCCCCCCTCCCTGTCAATAACTTATCCAAATAAATCGTCTTCCTTTCTTCCTTTTGCTACAATGAGTCTATCAATCACGAGGAGGAAGTTTAGATGACGGTTAAGATTCAGGTGTTTTCGGATTTTGTATGCCCTTTCTGTTTTATTGGGGAGGAGCCGCTTCGGCAGGCTGTGGAAGGTAAGGATGTTGAGGTAGAGTTTATGCCGTTTGAGCTTCGTCCTTATCCGATGGAGGGAATGTCTCCGAAAAGCGATTATATTCAGCAGGCGTATAAGCAGTCGGTGCAGCCGCTCGCTCAGCGTTTTGGTGTGGAGATGGAGCTTCCGATGGATTTGGATCCGGTTCCGCATACGCATCTTGCTCATCAGGGCTATCAGTTTGCGATGGAGCATGGCCAGGGCCAGGCTTATGTGGATGCGGTGTTTAAGGCTTATTGGCAGGAGGGCCAGAATATCGGGGATGTGGCGATCCTGACTGGGATTGTCCGCGAGCTCGGATTAAATGAAGCTGCTTTTCAGGATGCGATTACCGGCGGCACGTATGTGCAGGATCACAAGGAGGCATTGGATCTGGCCAGAAATGCGGAAATTCAGGCCGTTCCGACGTTTATTATCGGAAATCAGAAGCTGCAGGGCCTCCATTCCAAAGAATCCATTGAACAAGTCATTGCGGATCAGGCGAACGACGGGATGATGAATGGAGCTTCTTGCGGACCTGAGGGCTGCTGAACTTTAAAAAGGGAGTGAATGGAAATGGCTAAAACAGAAGCTTTTACAGACGCCATCTATGATGCCATCGATGAGGCGGATGGTTTGAAGGACGGCAGGGAATGGATGTTGAACCGGGCCGGGAAGCTTGGCATTAAGAACCATGTTGAGGAATTCGGGAACGAGTTTGAAGCGAGTTTTCAGGAATTTGAAGGCTGGCTGACCACCCTTCTTACGGAGAAAAAGCCGCCTGCTTCACTTGAAGCAATCAACTTTGCACTTTATGAGACCGCGGATACGATCAGTTTGTATGTGGCAGGAGCCGAGGAATGGGATGAGGAAGGCGACTGGGCTCTTGCAAAGGATTACGCACCGCTGTCGGTTGAGCCTTATTTCCCGGTCTATAAGCCGATTTATCAGCTATTGGAAGACCATCTTCCCGCAGGGCTGTTTCTAGGAACGGCAACGATCATCATTTTTGTGAAAGAGTTCGTATCCAGACATGGAGAGCTTTTCCCGGATGGTGTGATCCTTGGAGCCGGATTTGACGGCGGAGATGTATATGACTTTATGGAATTGAATTAATCGAAAAGACTGCCGCTCTGGCAGTCTTTTTCCTTTGTCCCCCTTGCTTCTATTCTGCTTTTGCTATAAAGTGGATAAAATATCCTTTTAAAGGGGGAGCAGACCATGAAGAAAAAAGCCGCCCTTCTCTTAACCTCTACCGGCATCTCCAATCTCGGAGACTGGATCTATTTCATCCCCCTGAACATGATGGTTTACAGCATGACGGGGTCCGCTGCCGCAGTAGCCGGGCTTTACATGATCCGTCCGCTGGCGGGCATGATGACTTCCTTCTGGGCTGGAAGTTTAATAGACCGGTATTCTCAGAGGAACCTGATGATGGGGCTCGATTTGATAAGGGCGATCCTCGTTTTGCTTTTATTAGCCGCTCCGTCCCTTCCTGTTATTTACGCTCTCGTCTTTTTCATCTGTATGGCGGATGCGTTCTATGATCCTGCAGCTGCCGCTTATACGGTCCGGCTGATTCCTTCTCAAGACCGCCAAGTTTTCAACTCCTATAAAAGCCTCGCCTGGTCAGGATCTTTTATACTCGGTCCCGCTCTGGCCGGACTGCTGTTTATGACCGGACGGCCGGAAATAGCGTTTTTCGCTAACGCTTTATCCTTCGTTCTTTCTGCCCTTCTTCTCTTCCGTTTGCCTTACCTCGGCTCGGGGGAGCAGACATCTCAAAAAAGAATCTCCCTTTCCGTTCTGGCAGAGGATTGGAGAATGGTCATGGGATATATGAAATCCGCACGCTATGTGATGGCTGTGTATCTCCTCTTTAACGGACTGATGATGATGGCAGCCGCTCTCGATTCACAGGAAGTCGTGTTTTCCCGGGAGGTGTTGAAGCTTTCTGACAGTGCCTATGGTCTGCTTGTCAGTGTTTCCGGCGTTGGACTGCTTATCGGATCATTTGTTAACCGGTTAGCTGTAAAAAAACTGAACCCATCTTTACTGATCGGCTGCGGAGGATTGATGATTGCAGGAGGCTATCTGATTTACTCCCTCTCCTCCACATTTTTATGGGCAGCCGCTGGCTTTTTCATTCTTGCCTTCTTTATGGCGTTTGCGAACACCGGGATCTGGACGTTTTATCAAAATCATGTGCCGGCAGACATCATGGGACGGGTGGGCAGTGCCCTCGGCATGGTGATCTCGCTCATTCAGGTGATTTTTATATTCGGAATCGGGTTTTCCAGTGACCTTTTCCCGCTGCGTTCCGTTATTTTTGCAGGTGCCGGATTTATGATGATTCTCTCATCTCTTCTTTTCATTGCCGTTCTCAAACCTTCTATTCGGCCGCTCGGTTTGATTACGAAAAATACGAAAGCGTAATCGCCAGCCCATTAAACGTTCCGTGGATGATCATGCCGGGAATGATTGATTTTGTTTTTTCATAAGACCAGGCAAAAATGATTCCTGACAGGAAATTTACAGGCAGACCGTTATAGGTTGGAATATGGACCAGAGTGAAAACAGCCGAGCTTAGCAGGATTCCTGCTCCTATGCCCCATTTCACTCTGAACCATTTATACAGAAAGCCCCGGTAAAAGATCTCCTCATAGATCGGAGAAATCACCGCAGCGGAGAGAAATGCAATGAAAAAAGAAAAGATGGACCTGCTGTTCTCCAGAGATTTGGTTTTTCCGTTTTCCCACCCTATATGCATCCACTCCATTAAGGAGAGGATGATCAGACTGCTTCCAATAAGCAGGATAATCCACAGAAAGATCCATATCCAATACCGGCCTGAAAATCGATTTAGACCCACAGCGTCCCAGGTTAGGCGGTATGGTTTCAGTGCAATGACATCATACACACCTAAAATAAACACTCCTGCCATGACCAATCCTGTTAGCATTCCCGAGTATAACTGATTCTGCAGCCAAGCATAAAGAAAATCCTGCAGGAGAAATTCAATCAGCAGCGGGACAAGGCCAAATGCCAGAAACAGCAGGGCCATACAATCTCTCAAAGACCACTCCATTGAAAAAAATACATTTTTACCCAAAATAACCATTCCTCCTGTAAAGATGTGTGATACATTTAGCATAATCGGTTACGCAGCGTCACCTGCAAGCCTTTTTATCAGGGGGGTTATCATGTATTTTTCAACGGGAGAAGTGTCAAAAAAACTGAATGTCACCTTGCGCACCCTGCGCTATTATGACCAGATCGGTTTAGTTAAACCGGCGAAAACAGATGAATACGGCAAACGGTTTTATTCAGAGGAGAACATGCTCCTTTTAGAAAAGATTTGCCTGCTGAAATCTGCTTCTATGCCATTAAAGGATACGTTGAACATCATTAATCAAGTCACAAGTGAAGAAATCCTGCTTTTACATAAAGAGCAGCTTGAAATCCAGATTAAGCACCTTCAAGAAGGTCTTGGCCATACAACCGCTCTGTTACATACATGGAGGCTTGAAGGAGAAATAAACTGGGAGCAGCTGCTGCCCCTTGTCAATCTGCAGAAACAGTTTGATTTAGAGCATTCTCAATTTAGCGAAGAAGAACGGTCTGCCCTTGTCAGCCGTCTTCCGAAACTGGAGGATGAGAAGACCGGTATATGGATTCACCTTATTAAGCGAATTAAACGCTGCATTGAAGAAGGCACAAGCTATGATTCTCAAGAAGGACAGCTCATTGCTGGAGAGATCATCCGGCTTTCTGAACATCTTTTTCAAAATGACCGGGAGCTTGAGAACAAATTTTGGGAGTCACGCAAACAAGAAAGAGTTTCAGCAGATTTAAATTTATTTCCGGTTAAACAAGAAGTGCTGAAGTTTATTGAGGAAGCGGTTATTTATTGCGAAGAAACATCCCGGAACAAGAAGGAGATGCTTTAATGGTATTTCTTATCACGATTATCCTCATTGTATTCCTGTATGATTTCACCAAGCTAAGACAGCAGAACAAAGAGATGATTGAACAAAATAAAAAAATCATGTCTGTGCTGGAGGATATAAAAAGAAATGAGAAAATGTAAAAACAGCGGCTATCCTGCACCGCTGTTTTTCTTTTTTTTACGTATCAATGACCGTATCCACGGCAAGCGTGTTCGTTGCAGTGGAGGTAGATGTAACGCTGCTGAAGTCCAAATACTCCAGGACAACCGGTGCACCAAGGAGAATGGAGGCACGGATGAGTAAATTGTTCGCAGATAAGGTGGACAGTCCCCCCTGCTGAAGAACTCCATTTACATAAACGTTGACCACCGTTTCGGCATTCGGAACCGGCAGGGCCCCTGCTGCCAATACATTTCCATTGTCGTCACGGAATGATGTGGCAGGGATTGTTGTATTGCCGCCTACAATCATAAGTGCTGTTACATTAGCCGCATAACGGGAAGCGACGGGTGCTACATCCGTGACCGTATTTACATTCACATCCCCGCTTACGGTATTGGAAGCAGACAGGACGAGTTTAATCAATTCAGCTGGCATACGAAAACTCCTTTCTTAATGAAGCTTAACAAACTGTATGATAATGGCTGTCCCTTTAAGCGGAACATCACGGGTTTTTAGTGTGAAGAGCCCTTTTTGCACCTCATAATTCTGCTCCGGCTGAAGAACAGCATTGATAAATACGTTTAGATAGGAAACGGCTGCGGGATCGAGGATGGGCGCTGTGCTGTAAGGAGCGAGTGCATCATGATTTGTATAAAGGTGCTTCGTTCCGTCGGATTTTGCAAAATACGTCAGGACTTCTATTTTTCTCGGCAGCCTTTTGCTTATGCTGTCCGGCCTGACTACCGGAATGGTGATGAGCGGTCTCG
Organism: Bacillus sp. FJAT-42376; assembly: GCF_003816055.1. Lineage (NCBI taxonomy): Bacteria > Bacillati > Bacillota > Bacilli > Caryophanales > Bacillaceae > Bacillus > Bacillus sp. FJAT-42376. Next base: position 1,740,384 of record NZ_CP033906.1, on the reverse strand, counting down.
TCAAGCAGCCTCTCCCCTCCCTTTTCGTTTACCTATCTATAACTAGTTTATTTCTCTCCAAATCCAATGGTGCGGGAACGTTTCACCAATACGGATGGAAATAAAGGGCTGGATTGGTAAAATGACAAAACAGGCGAAGCAGGCGCATACACCGGCCAGGGTCACTAAAAATTCGGAAGAACGACTTCATCGGTTTTCTGTAAAACGGAACACTCCGTATAAATGAGGGTGCGCTCATGATATAATGAGACAGCCAGCTGAAGGAAAACTTTTTAATGAAACGGATGCAGAGAAAAGCCTCCGCCTTTCGATTAAATATGGAGGTGTAAGAGAATGAATAAACGGTGGACAATCAGTAAGATTCGGGAATTTGTTGAGAAAAATTCGGAAAGCACGCTTCTGACAGCGGAATATCACGGCTTTTCACAAAAGCTGCAATTTAAATGCGCCTGCGGAAACGAATTCGAAAAAACATTTACGAAATTCAAAAACAATAACCAGCGTAAATGCGATGTATGCCAGCCGCCAAAAGAGTCCAGATAACGAGCAGATGCTCCGTGAACCCATAAGAAGAGGCAGCCCGCCCGGCTGCCTCTTTTCCTTATTCTGCTCAGCAGCTCCTCATCCGCGCCCGCTGCCCTGCAGCCTTGCATACGGCAAAGGCTTCGTCTTCGGCAGCAGATCAAGCGCCGCACCGAAGTCCTGAATTAAATCCTCCGCCTTTTCCAGCCCAACGCTCACACGGAGAAGCCCATCTGTAATCCCTCTTGCATAGCGCTCCTCTCTCGGCATAGCCGCATGGGACATTTTGGCCGGATAGGAGAGAATCGTCTCTACCGCCCCCAAGCTCACCGCAAACACAGGAAGCTGGACGTTTTGAACGAGCTTTCGGACCGCATCTTCATCGGTTAGCTTAAAGGAAAGCACCGCGCCCGGCCCTTCCGCCTGATAGCGCTGGACAGAGCAGCCGGGGTGGAAGGACAATCCCGGATAATAGACTTCCTCCACCGCCGGGTGCCTGGATAAGAATGCAGCCAGTTTATGAGCCGACTCGGTCGATTGCTTCAGCCGTACATGGAGGGTTTTTAAGCCTCTCAGCACAAGCCACGAATCCTGGGCACCGAGAATGGCCCCAAACGAATTCTGCAGTTTGTACAGCTGATTCCCGAGTTCTTCATCATTCACGACTGCAAGTCCCGCGACGACATCACTGTGTCCCGCTAAAAACTTCGTGGCGCTGTGAAGGACAATGTCGACTCCGAGCCCAAGCGGACGCTGCAGAGCAGGGGTTAAAAACGTATTATCCAGGAATGTTAGACAGTCATTTGCTTTCGCAAGCTTAACGATTCCTTGAATATCGGTAATTTTCAGCAAAGGATTGGATGGAGTCTCCATGTATATGACCTTTGTATTCGGACGGATTTTGGATGCCACGTTATGAAGATCCGTCATATCCACAAACGTATACTCAATGCCAAACCGGCTCAGCACCTCTGTGACCATGCGGTACGTTCCTCCGTATACGTCCTCAGTAACCAGAACATGATCCCCTTTTGACAGCAAAAGGAATGCGGTCGAGATTGCGCTCATTCCGGATGAAAAAGCAAATCCCCGCGTACCGCCCTCAAGGTCGGCAATCGCATTTTCAAGCACTTCTCTCGTCGGGTTCCCGGAGCGTGCGTAATCGTATTTACCGAACTGATCAAAATCGGACTGGTGGAAGGTGGATGATAAGTGGACGGGGACACTGACCCCTCCCGTTTCCTTATCTGTCTTATGGCTATTGTGCAGCAGCTTTGTCTGGATGGACCAATCAGTATTGCTCAATTTTTTCCTCCTCCTTCACAGCCTGGAATGCCTGCTTTAAATCGGCTATCAGATCTTCTGCGTGCTCGATTCCGACCGAGAAGCGCAGAAGCCGGTTACAGACACCGTTTGCCGTACGTATTTCTTCCGGTATATCCATATGCGTTTGAGTGGCTGGATACGTCATTAAACTCTCAACCCCGCCTAAACTTTCAGCGAAGGTGATCGTTTTCAACTGTTTCAAAAAAGGATTCACCCATTCCTCTTTCGCGATCCGGAACGACAGCATGCCTCCCCGGCCCGGGTAAAGCACATCGGTTACCTCCGGGGCTTCTTCCAGGAATCCGGCTATTTCAGCTGCATTCTGTTCATGCTGCCTCATCCGAAGCGCGAGCGTTTTTAACCCCCTGATCAATAGCCACGAATCAAACGGTGCGAGAACCGCGCCGATCGCATTATGATGGGAAGCGAGTTCCGCACAAAGCTCCTGCCCTTTCGCTACCACGATCCCGGCAAGGAGATCATTGTGTCCCCCGAGGTATTTAGTCGCACTGTGGATGACAATGTCCGCTCCGCTCTTAATCGGCTGCTGAATAACCGGTGTGTAGAACGTGTTGTCCACGATCAAAAGCAAACCATGGCGCTTCGCTACTTCAGCCACCGCTGCAATGTCTGCCTCCTGCATAAGCGGATTCGTCGGTGTCTCCAGAAAAATCGCTTTTGTATTTGGCAGAATCCGGGCCTCTGTATCCCCCAGGTCAGTAAACGTATCATATTGGAAAGTTAAGCCGTATTTCCGCCATTCCTGTTCAAACAGCCGGTACGTTCCTCCATAAATATCGGAGGAAACAATCAAATCATCTCCGGTTTTAAACAGGGCCATAATCGTTTGGATCGCGCCCATTCCAGAGCTGAAAGCAAAGCCCTGATCTCCCCCTTCAAGGTCAGCCAGTGCTTTCTCGGCAATGGCACGGGTCGGATTGCCGGTCCGGATGTAATCAAAACCGGTCGATTCCCCAATGCCAGCGTGCCGGTAAGCAGTCGTTAAATAGATAGGAGGATTGACAGCGCCCGTGGTCTGTTCACTGCGGTTTCCAATTTGAGCCAGAATCGTTTCTGTATGTTTTGTCATTTTTACACCCTCGTTTCTGAAAAATAGAAATTCAAAAAGCCTTCCTCTAAAATAAGAAGAAGGCTTGTCGCTGAACAGTTCTTCTTCTCATCTCCCAAGCTCGCTTGCTGGATTTAGCACCTTGGCACGCATAAAGCGTTCTGCCGGTTGCTGAGGTTTCGCAGGGCCAGTCCCTCCACCTCTCTGGATAAGAATAAATAATCGGAAATATATGAATTTTGTATAACCTTAACGCAATTCTATGAATTTGACAAGCCTTTCATGCAAACTTTCCCCATTTTCTCCGCAACAGCATTTTTTGCCGAATCATGATAAAATAAGTGGAAGCGAATACAAATTAAAAGCGGAGGGCGCTTGCCCAGCCGTGAGAGACGGTGGAGCTTCTGACCGAAGGGCGCTTTTTGCCCTGACAGAAGAAGCGAAGCGGCCGAACGGCTAGCGCCCGGAGCTAGACGCAAAAACTCAGTACAAACATCTTATCCGTTATACTCCTAAAGCGGAGGCGCTTTTAGGAAGGATGTTCTGCTAAGTGCGCGGCGTCCTGCCGCAACGCAGAACTGACCTGCCTCCTGCAGGCCCCCGACAAGCATAAGACAATCAGCCGGAGAAAGGCGTTTTTCCTTTCGCAGGTTGAGTGGCTTATGACCTCGAGGGGCTAGGCGCCGGAGCTAGACGCAAAAACTTAGTACAAACACTTATCCGTTATACTCCTAAAGCGTAGGGCGCTTGCCCAGCCGTGAAAGACGGTGGAGCTTCTGACAGAAGGGCGCTTTTTGCCCTGACAGAAGAAGCGAAGCGGCCGAACGGCTAGCGGCCGGAGCTAGACGCAAAAACTTAGTACAAACATCTTATCCGTCATATTCCAAATGCGCAGGGCGCTTCTAGTATAGAAGTTCTGCTAAAAGCGCGGCGTCCTGTCCTGCAGCCCCAAAGAAGCAAACGGCCGGAGCCAGGCGCAGAATCGGATTCTAATCATGATCAATCTATTCATCTGGAGGATTTAACTGTGGAGAAGCAAACTGGAGTCGTTAAAGAATCGTCTTTTTTCTCAGAAGCATTGAACGAAGAATTGACTGTCCTTACATACTTGCCGAAAAACTACTCCCCGCTGTATAAATACAGCTTGCTCATTGCGCAGGATGGACAGGATTATTTCAGGCTCGGGCGCATTGCCCGGCAATATGAAGCACTGCTTGAAAACGGCGATGCGGAAAACCTGATCATTGTCGGAATTCCATATCAGAATGTTCAGGACCGGCGGGCTAAGTACCATCCGGACGGAGAAAAGTTCTCTGCCTATAAACGCTTTCTTGCCCATGAACTTGTCCCTTTTCTAGACAGAGAGTTTCCAACTTACCAGGTTGGACAGGGGCGGGCGCTGATCGGGGATTCTCTCGCAGCGACCATTGGTTTTATGACAGCCCTCGACTATCCGAGTATATTTGGTAAAATAATTATGCAGTCACCTTATGTAGATGATCAAGTGCTCAAGGCGGCCGAGGCAGCTGCAAGTGCTGATATGACCATCTATCATCAGATCGGCAAAAAAGAAACAGAAGTCAAAACGACTGCGGGCAAGGTGGAGAATTTCATCGAACCCAATCGCTTATTGCAAAAAGCGATCGAAAAAAAAGGATTTCCCTACACATATGAAGAATTTGATGGGGACCACACATGGACACATTGGCAGCCTTTGCTTCCAAAGGCGCTTAAAGCCATGTTTTAATTAAATCATCCTTACTACTGGAGGGAACCTAAATGAAATATGGAATTGTCTTATTCCCGGCTAAAAAACTTCAAGATCTGGCGAATTCCTATCGAAAACGCTATGACCCTCACTATGCACTCATTCCGCCGCATTTGACGCTTAAGGCTCCGTTTGAAGCGTCGGATGAAGAAATTAAGGCGATTTCCAAAGAACTACGATCTCTTGCCAACGGCCACAGTCCGATTAAGCTGGAAGTGCAGAAAATCAGTTCTTTTTCACCGGTTAACAATGTTATTTACCTGAAGGTAGAGCCAACAGATGAACTGATGGACCTTCACGCCGCGCTGCATTCCGGTTCCCTTGATTCCAAGCCTGAGTATTCTTTTGTCCCTCACATTACGATTGGCCAAAAGCTTTCCGATGCGGAGATGGCGGATGTTTTAGGACAGCTGAAAATGCAGGAAAATCATCACATCGAACTGATTGACCGTTTCCATCTGCTGTACCAGCTTGAAAACGGTGCCTGGACGGTTTATGAAACGTTTATCCTTGAAAAAGGAGAACTCTAATGCACGCAAAAGTTGTCCAAACGGAAAAAGAAATGCAGGATGCCTTCTCAATCCGGATGAAGGTATTTGTAGAAGAACAGCAAGTGCCTGCAGAGGAAGAAGTGGACGAAAATGAAGAAACATCGGTCCATGTCGTTCTATACGACGAAAGCGAGCCGGTCGGCACAGGCAGAATTCGTGAAGTAGACGGATACGGCAAGCTTGAACGCATCTGCATCCTCCCTTCCCACCGAGGAAAAGGCGCAGGCAGTCTGATTATGAAGGAGCTTGAAATTGTTGCTGCTCCCAACATTGAGAAATTCAAACTGAATGCCCAGACGCAAGCCATACCTTTTTACGAAAAGCTTGGGTATGATGTCCGTTCCGGAGTTTTTATGGACGCCGGCATCCCCCATGTGACGATGATTAAGAGCCGTACATAACAGACAGCGACACGCTGTCTGTTTTTCTTTGATTGAAAACCTTTTTTCGTGTGCAACCTATAAAGGGTGATGACAATGGATATGTACCGGATCACGGCCGAGCTGGTCGTTGGCTTTTTTGGATTGTTTGTAATGTCCAGACTGCTTGGAAAAACTCAAATTACACAAATAACCACGTTTGACTTTATATCTGCCCTTGTATTAGGCGAACTGGTGGGAAACGCAGTCTATGATGATGAAATTGGACTTATTGATATTATATTTGCCATTTTTGTCTGGGGTCTCTTAATTTTCGTTATAGAATGGCTGACCCAGAAATCGAATAAAGCAAGGATAATCATGGAAGGAAGTCCGACCATCATTATTCGGAACGGACAGATTTTAAGAAGCCAGCTAAAAAAAGAGAAGCTTGATCTAAATCAGCTTCAGCATCTTATCCGGTCGAAGGGAACCTTTTCCATGAGGGAAATTGAGTTCGCCATCCTGGAAACGGATGGCAGTGTGAGCATTCTGAAAAAGCCGCAGTACGACCTTCCCGTCCGGTCTGATTTTTCTTTTAGCGGAACCAGTCCGGTCCTCCCTTACAGCCTCGTGCTCGATGGGTCGGTACAAAGAGACAATCTGGAGGAGGCGGGTCTCGAGGAAGAGTGGCTGAAAAAGGAACTTTCTGCTCAGGACATTCACTCCTACAAGCACGTTTTATACGCAGAGTGGCGCAAGGGAGAAGGGCTCTATGTGCAAAAAAAATAGACCAGCATCTGGTCTTCAGTCAGCCGTTCCAGGCGTACGGAACGGCTTTCCCCTTTTATCATAAGGTGATCACGCAATGGGGGTTCCATTTTTAACAGGTGCATCCGGTTTCAGCAGGACCACTTCACCTTCCCCTGTCACGGCTCCGATTACGAGAACCTCTGACCGGTACCCTGCAATTTTTCGAGGTGGAAAATTGACAACGGCCGCGACTTGGACACCAGGGAGAAGACTCGCCTTATAGTGCTTAGTAATTTGAGCACTGGATTGCTTTATGCCCAGTTCGTCTCCGAAATCTATTTCCATTTTAATGGCTGGGATCCTCGCTTCTGGAAAATCCTCTGCTTTTACAATCGTTCCAATCCGAATATCAAGTTTTTGAAAATCCTCAATAACAGCCATTTACATCTCCTTTTTAATAGAACATTCTGACTTCTCGCGCTAAATCCTCACATCAAATGAAAGACCTTTGCCGGGTTCTGAAGGCAAGGCTTGCGTGGAAGAGCGTTTAACACGATCAAGAATTCGCGAGAAACGGCTTTCCTCATACTTGCGTTCTTCCTCCATTTTATCACGCTGAAGATGAATTTTCGAGACACGGTTTAAAGAGGCATAATCATCCTTTACCTCAACAGAACGGTTCGCATATTGTGTGTACTGATCCATTTGAACTGGTGCAATCCAACTCATCTTCCCACACTCCTTTAATAATGATATACCCCATAATTTAGCGAAAAAACGTGACCATCACCTTTTTCTTTCTCTATGAGTCTGTGTTAAGATGATTCTTGTCTATTTTACATATAGTTTACGCGCCCAATCGAGATTTTATGGGAGGAATTCCGATGTTTTTTGCTAAATATTCAGATAGATTAATAGAACTCCCCGCTTACCCGCGGGAGGATTACCAAAAACTTTACGACCTTGGCAAAGCCGGTTTGCTTGAATGTCCGGTTTGCGGAAAACCGATGGTGCTGCAGATGAGTATTGCCGCACCGCCGGAATTTACACATCGGGATCAAACGGATTCGAATGAATGCTTAAACGCTTACAAACCGGCCAAAGCGGAAGAACCGGCACGAGTGGCCGAAACAGTGGGAGCTTTCCGTATTCCAAAAAATCGCTCCATTACGGATTCTGATCAGCCGAAGCCTTCTGTTGTCTGGAAAAACCCTGACTTCCCCGGCATCATCACGCCGTTTACAGAAAAAAACGATCCGTTCATTACCCTCTTTGATGATATTACACTCAATCAGGCTCAAGCCGCTGCGGTGACATCAGATGCCGCCTCAACCCTTGTTCTCGCCGGGGCGGGGAGCGGTAAAACCAGGGTACTCACTTCTCGGGCTGCCTATTTGATTCAGGAAACGGGAGCCGATCCCGCATCCATCATGCTGATCACCTTTACCGTTAAAGCAGCAAAGGAAATGAAGGAGCGCATGGCCTCCCTGTACGGGCTTTCCATGCAGCAGGTGAACCGGATGGTGACCGGCACGTTCCACGGCATTTTCTACCGGATTCTCACCCATCATGACCGGGAACGCTGGGATTCCAGGCATTTGCTGAAGGAATGGCAGCGCGAACAGTATGTAAAACAGGCCGGCCGGGAAATTAAGCTGGATGAAACGGATTTCCCTTTTGACCAGGCTCTTCAGCAAATCGGACTGTGGAAGAATACGCGCCTCTCCCCTTCCGATATAAAACCGGAAGACAAATGGGAAGAACAAATCGCTTTCCTGTACACGAAATACGAAGAGTATAAAGAAGCAAGCGGTCAATTTGATTTCGATGATATGCTGCTTCAGTGCCTGCTTTTGCTCGAAAACAACGAGAGTATCCGGGAAGCGTATCAAAACCGGTTTGCATCCATTTTAATCGACGAATTCCAGGACATTAATCAAGTTCAGTACGAAATCATTCAGCTCTTGTCCGCCAAACATCAATCCGTTTTTGCTGTGGGAGATGACGATCAGTCCATCTATGCTTTTCGCGGAAGCAATCCCGCTTTCCTGCTCCAGTTTACGAAGGATTTTCCGGGTGCAAAGGTGATTCACCTTGCTTCCAACTACCGTTCCAGCCATGAAATTGTCGCTACAGCGAACAAAATGATTGCCAAGAACCGGGAACGGCATAAGAAGAAAATGGACGCCACCTTTACAAACGGAATCAAACCAATGTTTTTCTATCCATACGATGAAGAGGAAGAAGCCACCCTGATTGTAAACGACTTGAAAGAGAAAATACGGAATGGACGGAAACCTGAAGAATTTGCGGTCCTGTACAGAACCCATACCGGCGGCCGCGCGATCTTTGAACGGTTAAGCGAGTCGAGCATCCCATTCGCTGTCGATCAGGAAACAGGCTCATTCTACGAACGGAAAATGGTCAGAACCCCGCTCGCCTATTTAAGATTAGCGGTAAATCCGGATGACGGACAAGCGATGAAAGACCTGATTTTTGCCTTATTTTTGAAATCCCAGGTTTTGCAAGATATAAAAGCCCTATCCATCTTAAACGACTGCTCCCTTTTGGAAGCCTTGCTTCATATTCAGGACATAAAGCCCTTCCAGCAGAAAAAAATCCGGGACATTCTCCCTTATTTCAAACGAATCCGCACGATGGCTCCTCTGGATGCCCTAAATCTGATCGAGAAAAAAATGGGACTTGCGGACACCATTAAAAAACGGGGCAATGAAGGAAATAAAATGGACAAGGGATCCGACGATCTGCAAGACCTAAAAGTCGCGGCCAAAAAGTTCAGTACGGTCCCTGAACTGATCGACCACGCAGACCATATGACCGCCCTGTCCGCCGATATCAAAAAAAGCGGCCGCAACCAGGCAAACGGCGTACGTCTCATGACCATCCACCGATCCAAAGGACTTGAATTTCCGTATGTCTATGTCCTTGGCGCTGTAGACGGAAGCATCCCCCACGACTTTTCACTGGAATCCGCCCGAAACGGAGACTTTGCATCCTTTGAAGAAGAACGCCGGCTTCTTTATGTGGCCATGACCCGTGCTCAATTCGAGCTTTATCTATCAGCTCCCCAGACAAGACGCGGAAAAAGAAGCTCACCTTCGAGGTTTTTTCAGGCGATTGAATAAGAAATAGTGTCCGAGAAAACTAATTCTTAAAACAGGGAGACGCATTCTAGGCGTTTCCCTGTTTTTATTTTGTCGGTTAAGGAGGCGGCAGGAATTAGAGCAGCGAGAATATCGGGATTGATTGCAGGCACCGGAATGTTTTATGAAAACATCCATACATTTAGAGTAGAAAGCGGAAAGGAGCTGTGGAAATTGGAATTTCTCACCGTGCTGCGAAACATCTTCTTCACTTTTTTCCAAAACGGCATTTGGGCTGTTGGCTTTTTCTATTTGCTGAATCTCGCCTTCCCTGATAAACGTATCCGGGATGTCTCAAAAATTGCACTGGCTGTTGTTCTTATTATTTACCTTCTTTATTCCATAGCCGTCAGTATATAGACGGAGAAGCAGAGCGGAACACGCGCTCTGCTTCTTTTTGATTAAACCGTTTATCGAGGACAAATCTAGCAGAGATTTCTCTGTTAGAAATGAGACACTCCTCCCCCCTCTTTAATCACCGACATGTTTTTCCTCCAAAGGGACCTTTACACCGCGCCTAAATTACCATTTAATTCAAATTCCACTAAAAAATAGAATATTCAGACCACTTCAGTTCGGTCATATGGTCACTTATTACGGGAACCGAAACGCTATAAAATAAAACTATAAATCTATCACTTACTGGGGGTCTATGATGAACAAACCTATTCTTGCTTCGGTGCTTGCTGCGGCGCTTGCATTCAGTGCAGCGGGTACACAAACGGTTTTGGCAAAACCTGCTGAGCAGGCTTATGAGCTCAATGTAACGGAGAAAAAAATCCTCAAGAAGATTGATGCTGAGAAGATTTACAGCACGATTGCAGAGCTTTCCAGAACACCTCGTGTCGCCGGGACGGAATCCGAGTGGAAGGCTGTTCAATATGTGAAGAAAAAATTTGAGTCTTATGGATACAAAACTGAGATTCAGCCTTTTACATTTGAAGGTTATACGGCTCCTTCAAAGATTGAGCTGACAGCGGGATCAGAAAGCTTTAAGCCTAGCTCCTTTACATACACAGTCGGCGGGAAGGTTTCAGGAGAACTCGTTCTTGCGGGTCTTGGAAAAAAGGAAGAGCTCCAAAATACTGATCTATCAGGAAAAATTGCTTTGATTAAACGCGGTGAAATCAGTTTTGCCGAGAAAGTTCTGAACGCTGCGGAAAAAGGGGCAGCCGCGGTCATCATTTACAATAATACAACTGGTGCCCTGAGCGGCACATTAGGAGCAGCGAACGATCAATATGTGCCTGCTGTGGCTCTGACAAAAGCAGAGGGCGAGGCGCTTGCCGCTAAAATCAGCGGCGGTGAACGGTTAACGGCAGATTTGAATGTAGAAGGCGGAAAAGTGGAGACCCGCACCTCCCATAATGTCATCGCTGTGAAAAAGCCGGCTGTTTCAAAAAACAAAAAAAGTGATGTGATCGTCATCGGCTCTCATCATGATTCGGTTCAAGGAGCACCAGGGGCGAATGATGATGCTTCCGGTACCGCGATGACTCTGGAAATGGCCCGTATTTATAAAAATGTGCCAACGGATACCGAGCTCCGATTTGTAACCTTCGGTGCAGAGGAAGTGGGCCTTCTCGGTTCTTACCATTATGTTGAGAACTTAACAGATGATGAAATCAGCCGGACCATTGCAAACTTTAACCTGGATATGGTTGGAAGCAAGGATGCCGGGGATCTTGTCATGCTGACTCTCGACGGCAAACCAAATTTAGTAACAGAGCTTGCCCAAAGTAAAAGCGAAAAACTGAATGGAGAGCCTACTCCGTTCGGACAGGGCGGGCGAAGTGACCATGTTCCGTTTGCGGAAGCAGGCATTCCGGCAGCCCTATTTATCCACGAACCGACTGAGCCCTGGTATCACACTCCTCAGGATACCATTGATAAAATCAGCAAGGACAAGCTTCAGGATGTAGCAGAAATCGTCAGTACCTCTGTTTATGAGCGTGCCCGTCTCGACATCAAATGGCCGAAGATTTTCAACGGGCCGAAGGTGAAGGCGGCACCGGAAATGGTTCAGGAGCAGGAATTGAATTAAAAAAACAAAAGCCTTTCATCCAGCGGGACGAAAGGCTTTTGTTCATTTTTTATTGATCATTTTAGAGATTGTGTTAAAATCCAGCTTTTCTTTTCCATTTACGATGGAGTTGACGATTTTGTCTTCGGTTTCTTTCGGTACTTTTTTGTTGGCGATTTGAGCCACCTTGCGGATGACGTTGCGGACGGTTGTTTCATCCCGGAAATTCGCGTTCTGAAGAGAATTGGCAAGATTCAGGATTTCGTTCATGTTCACGCCGGTTTTCTTTTCAATATTTTTAAAGAATTTATTATCCATTTTTTCTGCCTCCTTACCTGTTGATTTATCTTATGAAGGTGCCCAAAAAATGGTGCGTTTCCTAAACGGAGAAAGTACGGACCATAAGCCCGTACTTTCCTGTCTGCATATCTTTGAAGGAGACTGCATGTTTTTAATTAGTTGTAGAAAGAAGCACCAACGATGATCAAAAGAATGAACAATACTACGATTAGAACGAAAGTAGAACCGTAGTAACCGCCACCGCCGTAGCCGCCGCCGTATCCATAACATCCGTAACCCATTAGCCAAGCACCTCCCTTTCCTTCTTCTCTACAACATATGTAGATCCGCCGGAAAGGGTATGGACATTCGCTTAATTCCTTTTGAAATTATTTTTTCGAACTGCGGGTACCAATCCATTTTTCTATATCTCCTGCAAATTTCTCCATTTCTGCATCAAACCCATCAGCCGCTGTCTCCATTTTATTCAGGTCCTTTTCTTTCCCGCTTAACCAGCTGTCACTCTTTTTCATGACTGCATCGTGATCCTTCATCCGGTTTCCGATAAATGTTTCAAATTCTTTGCTCAAGCTTTTTCCCAATTCCATCCCTCCCTGCTATACACTATGAATTCCTGTATATAGGAAGACACAAAAAAAAGCAGGGACATTTCCTGCTTTTATGGCTTTACTTTTTTTTACTTCCGCAGCCGCAGCCTTTTTTCTTAACAGGCTTTGAAACCTGCTTTGCCGCAGTTTTCGGATATGAATTCATATAGGGCTTACTCATCTCCGCTCCACCTTTCTTATTCGGTGATACGGTATTTTATGAAGGAAAGCAAGATTTTGACTGAGTCATCAACCTAATCCAGCAGCCTCGAAACGGCTGATTCAATCACTCCTGCAAGCCCTGCAAGAGCGAGGATGCAGATCAGCGGCTCCGCACCGGCCGGCCACAGCAGCCAGCTTCCGTAAAGAAAGGCTGTGCACCACATTCCGGTACACCAGTAGCAGCTGAGAAGCTCCCCGATCCACTTCCTCCATCCTTTTCCTTTCATTTTTATATAGATTTCTCCATTCACCTCATATTCCTCATGAAACGGCCTTCTGATCCAGTCTGTGATTTTATCAAATACAACCAAACGGGTCAGACGAAAAATCGCCAGACCGAATAGAGCTGCCGTCAGCCAGCTTTGCAGCATATTTTCCCACCATCCATTCCCTTACTACGATATGAAGCGCAGGAACAATTATGAAAAAAAATCGGGATAAATCTGTATGTTTTCATCAGTCCAATCCGGACGCTCCTGCATTTACTATGTATATATGGGAAAGGAGTGAATCATTTGTCTAATGAATGGTCAGTCATGGATGAAGCAGTGAGCCAGGATGCCGAGCAGAGTTCCTCTTTATTTCAGCTCTCCGACGAAGGAATCTATGTGAAAGATTCAGAGTTTATCACCATCGAAACTACCGACACTCAGCTTGCTCTGTCCATACAAGCTGCCATCCAGGTGGCCATCGCCCTTGCAGTCAATTTAACGATTGCAGACAGCGTCCGCGCGGAACAAGTGACCCAGCATCTCTTAAACAATGCCATCATCCGGCAAAGTAAAAAGCAGCGCATCATCGTACTGAGATCTGAAAACGTCATCGTCCGGTCAACCAATACCGATTTAGCCATCTCCCTGCAGCTGCTCATCCAACTTTTGCTGGCTCTGCTGGCACAGATCGATATTCTTTAGCCCTTTCTTACATTTTCCCAAAAAGGAGTGACCAACATGTCAAAAGACAATTTAAATGAAATCTCTGCCACCCTCATGCAGCTTTTCGTTTCCGATGTATTCAATAAGAATAAAATCACAGAAGAAACAAGAAAAGAGCTAACGGATGACCAAAAAGCCAAAATCAAAGCAGTCGTCCTGGATCTGCAGACAAAAGTGGATGAATTCCTAGCCACTCAAAACCAAAAGAAAGCAGAATCGGAAGCACCGGCAGTCGAAACACCAAAAAACACAACGCTTAGAGACATGCTCAAAAACAAAAAAAGCAGCAATTAATTGAAAAATAGGCTTTTCAATCAGGCTGTTTGTCTAAGCCAAAGCGTCTTATCCAACATTTAATAGTATTACAATGAAAGGAGGAAAAAGAACATGTCAAATTACTCTTGGGTAGCGAACGACAAAAGCTGCTCTCATCCAACTGAAAACAGCAGCAGACTAGGCAGTTTTTGCGATACAAAAGGTGAAGGTGTAAATCAGGAGTTTGATCAAGTAAGCAACACTGCTCAGCTTTCTTCTGAAACCATCATCATCAAAGACTCTTGCGAAATCGTTGTATCCACAACTGAAACTCAAATCGCTGTATCCCTTCAAGCAGCCCTTCAAGTAGCCATCGCACTAGTCATCAACCTAACAATCGCTGACAGCAACCGCGCTGAAATGGTTACACAAGACTTGCTTCAAAAAGCATCAGTCACTCAAGCAAACAATCAAAAACTAGTCATCGAAAACTCCCGCAATGTAAACGTAAGCACAACAGACACAGACGTTGCCATTTCTTTGCAGCTTTTGATTCAAATTTTGCTTGCGCTAGTAGTATCCATCGACATTCTGTAATTCCCCCCCACAATATAATAGAAGATTTAAAGCAGGCACCCCGCCTGCTTTTTCTTTTTCCGCATCATCCCAGATATTCGTGATGTTCACCCACACCAATCAAGATGTCCGCTCATATGTTGTTAAAGACTAATGTCAATCAACCAATTACTAAGGAGATGAAAACATGAGCTGCGGAAAAAACAATGGAAAACGCGACTTCGAAGGCTGTGTATGCGAAGCGGTTGAAAACATCCTCGCAGAACAAGAAGCCGTTGAAGAAAGCTGCCCGACCAGCTGCTACAGCAACCTGCTAAGCCCTTCTGCCATGCCTGGCCGAGACACCATTCCGTTCTTGTTATTCGATAAAAAAGGAAAGCTATTCTCAGCATATGGAAACGTAGGCGGATTAATGGACGATGCAACTTGCTTCGAAACGATCTTCTTCCGTGTCGAATCCCTCAGAGGCTGCTGCGCTACACTTAAACTTCTAAAGCCAGTAGACGTAGAAGGCGACACCCTGGGCGTTTGCAACCCTTGCGCAGAAGATTTCTTCGGACTTGAAAAATCCGACTTCTGCATCGAGGTAGACCTTGATTGCTTCTGTGCAATCCAATGTCTGTCACCTGAACTGGTGAACCGCGTTTCCCCTATGAATAAAAAGAAGCACCACCATGGTTAACATCGAATAGACTGCCTAAACGGTAGTCTATTTTTTTTGCCTGCATGGTTTTGCCTGGTGAAAGCAGGCGGCCAGGGTTGATCATTCGCGTAGTCTATTTAAAAATTACGCTGTGATTTGATTTCCCAGAAAATTATGGCCGGCCAATCTATTTTTAAGGCGTTTTTCATCTGGGCTCTTCCCTGTATTGGGGGTACTTAGCGATTCCTGGCATTCTTCCCAGGCATCAGTTTATCCGGCGATGTCCGGCATTCTTCCCTGACATTGGCAGCTTACCCGCTAATGTCCGGCATTCTTCCCGGACATCGGCAGCTTACCCGGTTATGTCTGGCATTCTTCCCGGGCATCAGTTTATCCGGCGATGTCCGGCATTCTTCCCGGACATCGGAATTTTACCCGGTAATGTCCGGCATTCTTCCCGGACATCGGCTGCCTACCCGGTAATGTCCGGCATTCTTCCCTGACATCGGAAGTTTACCCGGCAATGTCCGGCATTCTTCCCGGACATGGGAGGGTTACCCGGCAATGTCCGGCATTCTTCCCGGACATCGGCTGCCTACCCGGTAATGTCCGGCATTCTTCCCGGACATCGGCTGCCTACCCGCTAATGCCCGGCATTCTTCCCGGACATCACAAGGTTATCCGGTTATGCCCGGCATTCTTCCCGGACATCACAAGGTTATCCGGTTATGTCCGGCATTCTTCCCGGACATCAGAAGTTTACCCGCTAATGCCCGGCATTCTTCCCGGACATCAGAAGTTTACCGGTAATGCCCGGCATTCTTCCCGGACATCAGCAGCTTACCCACTAATGTCCGGCATTCTTCCCGGACATCAGAAGTTTACCCGCTAATCCCTGGCATTGAGAGTCCCTTTTAAGATCTCGGCCACTCTAATGTTATAGGCGGTCAACTTGAAGATCCAGGCGAACACATAATTTATTTTTAATAATGGGCGTTTGCACTAGCACATTTACCCTTGTACCTGCCTATCCTAGTATAGATAAAAATCCTTAATCGGGAGGGAATAATATGATTCGTCAAAAAGACTTTGGCTGCGTATGCGATGCGGTTGAAAATATCAACGATCTGCAGAATGCTGTTGAGGAGCAGTGCTCCACCAGCTGTTTCAGCAACCTTCTTTCCCCAGCGAATACATTAGGAGATACGATTCCGTTCATTCTATATACGAAAAAAGGAACTCCTTTCAAAGCGTACGGGAATGTTGGAGGACTAACCGCCGGAGATTGCTTTAATACCATTTTCTTTCGCGTCGAGAACATTAATGGCTGCTGCGCTACTCTCCGCCTGCTGATTGCGTTCGGAGAAGATACAGAGGTGCTGGATTTCCATGAAAACAGTCCTTGTGACGTTTTCCGTTTGGAAAAAACGGATTTCTGTATTGAAGTAGATTTGAACTGCTTCTGCTCTATTCAATGCTTAAGCCCTAGACTGATTAACCGCACACATAGCGATTGAACGGCAAAAAGAGCTGAATTCGGGTGAACCGGTTCAGCTCTTTTTTTATTCGATTCTCTTTAGCCAGCAGGGATGTTAAAAGCCGAGCGGCTGAATCGCCTGGATGTCTTCGGACTTGATTTGAACGGGCTGGGAGCTGGCGGTGGTTCTCAGCTGGACCATTCCGTCTGTTTCGCCCAGGATGATTCCCCGGTATGTCTGGTCCGGAAGTTCGACTTGGCAAAGGGTTCTTGGGATATTGGCCGGCAAATTGGCGAAGAATGCGATTTTTTCTGCGACGCTCATCTGATTGAGTGTTTTCCTTGTTTTGCGTTCGTACACCGGCTTGCTGCTTACTGTTTTCCCCTCATCGGGTGCCTTTTCTATTTTGACCTCTTCCGGTGCCTTTTCTATTTTGGCCTCTTCCGGCGGCCTTTCCGAATGAACAGGGGAGACCGGCACGGCTTCTTCCAGCTTCAGCACTTCTTCAGCCGTCTCATTCAATGCCAAATTCTCCTCAGGAACGGCTTGAGGTGTATCCAGGGCGGCTTCGGCTGGCGGTGCTGCAGCCTGCTCGGTTTCAGGAGCTTTTTTTTCCGTCTTTGGATGGATTGGCTTTTTTCTCACTGCTACCTGCTGCATGTTAGCTTCTGCCCGAATTGTTTCGGGCTGAACAATATACATGAGCGGCTGCTGCCGCTTTTCATTTTTATTGCTCAACATATCCCACCTCCGGGTCATAAACGATTCAAGACAGTTTATTCGCCTTGGGACGGTTTCATGCTAAGAGAAGACGACCGTTTTGTTTCCGTCTACCAGAACCCGGTCTTCAAGATGCCATTTAACGGCACGGGCAAGGACACTTCGTTCAATGGAACGGCCGATTCTCTTTAATTCATCCACATGATCGTGATGCGAGACCCGTTCAATATCCTGCTCGATGATCGGCCCTTCATCAAGCTCATTCGTTACATAATGGGAGGTTGCGCCTATTAGCTTGACCCCGCGCTGGTGGGCCCGTTCATACGGTCTTGCCCCGATGAAGGCAGGAAGGAAGGAATGGTGGATATTAATGATCCTGTTCGGATTTGCAGCCACAAATTCCTCCGTCAGGATTTGCATGTAGCGCGCCAGGATAATGAGTTCAATGCTATATTCATTCAGAAGGTGCAATTGCCTTGCTTCCGCTTCCTGTCTGATCTCTTTTGCGGCAGGGATGTGATAAAACGGAATTCCAAGCGATTCCACGATGTCGCGGCAGTCCTCATGATTGCTTAAAACAAGGCAGATATCCGCCATAATATCCCCGCTTTGCCATGCCCATAAAAGTTCGAGCAGACAGTGCGGCTCCTTTGATACAAAAATCGCGGTCTTGGTGAGTTCCGCTACCCGCACAATTTTCCACTCCATATTGTATTCGGAACCAATTGGTTTGAAGGCATCGCGTATGGAAGGGAGTTTTCCGTTTAAATCCGGGCATTCAAACTCGATCCGCAGGAAAAAGGTGCCGCTTTCCGGGTCAGAAGAGTACTGGCTGGACTCGATGATATTTGCTTTATGCTGAAATAAAAATTTGGAAACGGCCGCGACAATTCCCGGGCGGTCTGCACATTTCAGCACAATCCGTCCCCTGTTCTCATATTTATTCCGGAATTTTTTTAATTGCTCTTTATTCAATGGCTTCATCTCTTTTTCCCAAGCCTCCTATGAACGTTGAATTGTTCCTAATTATAATCAAATTTCTTATTAGAAAAAAGGGAAGCGAACTTGACTGCCAATAAATAGTAAAGTACACTTAACGTACAGTAAACTTTACATACAGACTGAAGGAGGCCAATATTGAGGTCACTCATTCGTGAAAAAAGGACAGAAAGCCAGATAACGCAGGAAGAACTGTCCCAAGTGTTAGATGTATCGAGGCAAACGGTTATCTCATTGGAAAAGGGCAAATATAAGCCCTCTCTTGTTTTAGCCCACAAGCTTGCCCAGGTATTTAAATGCAGCATTGAAGACTTATTTATTTTTGAGGGAGATGAGAATATTGACTGGAACGCTGATCAATAATTGGATTGCTTTATCCGGGCTGATAGCGGGCGTCATCTTTGCTGGAACAGCTATTGTTTTCGGCAAACGGTTCAGCAAAAAGAAGCGCGGATTAGATGAACGCTATCATTATCTGATGTCCAACGCGAAAGCAATTTCCTGGAATATAACCTTTGCAGTAATCTTAATTGCCTGGGCTTTAGTCATTCTATTCGAAGGAATCTCGCTTTCATTCTTTATTTTAAGCGGAGTTTATGTCCTTCATTGTTTGTCGCTAATTGTGTCAGCCGCTTATTTTTCGAGGCAAGCCGGATGACCAATCAGACAAAAGCCGGACTGCTGGCATCGCTTATTGCTATGATTGGATTTCCGCTTCTGTTTCTTTCTCTTTCGCTCGCTTCCGGAGAATGGGAATACTTTCTTTTCTCCCTTTTCCCTTCTTTTTTTGCCGGATTTACAGGACTTTTGTTCACCTTTCAGCAAATCAGAAAAGATAAAAAGGCTGAATGAAGGGGCTGGCCAAAAAGGCTTCTAAAATGCCCGGCTAGCCGTTTAGCAAGAGCTGCTCACCCATTTTTTACAAAAACCCCCAGGATGCTTTACATCAACAAAGCATCCCGGGGGTTTTATGTTCAACTATTTTCTCTGGGCAGGACTTATTAGACCGTCCCTTTTTTGCGGCGTTTATCCGCCGATAATATGATAGCCTGAATCTACATGCAGGTTTTCACCAGTCATGCCGCGGGATAGGTCACTGAAAAGAAAGAGAGCCGTATCTCCTACTTCTTCTGGAGTTGTCGTGCGGCGAAGCGGTGCTTTTTCTTCAATTTCCTTCAGAATGGAATTGAAGTCGCTGATTCCTTTTGCAGAAAGAGTACGAATCGGACCTGCCGAAATGGAATTAACGCGGATTTTTTCTTTCCCTAAGTCTTCTGCCAAATATTTCACGCTGGCATCAAGAGAAGCTTTCGCCACGCCCATTACGTTGTAGTTTTTCACAACGCGCTCTCCTCCAAGATACGTAAGAGTGACGATGCTGCCGCCTTCTGTCATCAGCCCTTTTGCCTCTTTAGCAACGGCTGTCAGAGAATAGGAGCTGATGTTGTGGGCGAGCAGGAATCCTTCACGCGTGGTATCCATATAATCGCCGGCCAGGTCTTCTTTATTGGCGAAAGCGATGCAGTGGGCTACTCCGTGGAGGACACTGACTTCTGCTTTAATATCGGCAAAGCATTGTTTAATTTCTTCATCGTTCGTGATGTCACATGGAAAAAATAAAGAATCACTGCGATCCAATGTATCGGCAAGGTCTTTTACCGGTTTTTCAAAGCGGTCTCCTGCATATGTAAAAATAATTCTTGCGCCTGCATTATGAAGAGAACGCGCAATTCCCCAGGCAATGCTGCGCTTGTTTGCGACTCCCATTACCACAATATTGCGGCCTTCTAAAGAAACGTTCATCGGGCGTGCCTCCTGTTTTATACAAGTTATTAGTACCTGGTTCCAATTATAGCATCTCTCCTTCAAAAAAGACAGGCACCAATGGCACCTGTCCGAAAACTAATTCTGCAGTTCTCTGCGCAGTTCGGCTACATATTCAGAGGAACCTGTCACAAGAAGCCGGTCCCCTTCCTGAAGGTTCGTATCCCCGTGAGGAACGATCGAGTCTTTCCCCCTGAAAATCCGGACAAAGATAATGTCTCCCGTGAATGGAAAACTGCGCACAGTCACCCCTGCATATTTGGAATTGTTCATTTTAATCTGATAAAGACCTGTTTCTTTATTCGTTAAGATCCGGACGATATCAGGCGATTCGATTAAAGCCTGGAGCAATACTTTTGTAGAGAGAAGGACAGAGAATAACTCAACGCCATGGTCCTTCAATTTTTCTCCAAGCTCTGAGGATGAGATACTGGCAATGACACGGGGCACCTTTTTCTCTTTGGCAAACATCGCAATATCTGCGTTCGTTTGCTCATCCCCCGTTGCTACGACTAGTATATCCGCATCAAAGACATGGCTCTTCTGCAGACTTTCCATCGAATAATCTTCCAGTTCCTTGATTTCAAAAAGGGATTCGGCAATCTGGTCATCCATTTTATCCTGGAACGTGTGAAAAACAACGGTCTGATAATAATCAGGATTGAGTTCTCTCGTAACCGGCAGTGTCATTTGATTGGCCCCGATCAGAGCCACTTTCAGCTTCTGGTCTTCATGCTTCTGCTTCGGAAAGAGCTTCTTGAACCCGATGGGAGAGATAATACTTGAAAGAACTGCCGTCACAATGAGCGCTCCTGACATCTGTGCATCAATGACATTTGCTTTCTGTCCGATGGTTGTCGCTGCAATAACAAGGGACAGGGTCGCCGTTAAAAGGAAACCGGCTGACAAGGTTGTCCGCATATCGTACCATTTCCGCAAATAAAGAATCGGCAGCAGCTTAGACAGAAATAAGGCGACCAGTAATAGTGGAATCAATACCAGGATTTTCGGATCTTCAAACAGCTTCCATAAATCAAGATCCACACCGATCATCACGAAGAAGATCGGAATGAGGAATCCATAGCCGAAGGAATCAAGCTTCTGAACCATTTCTTTATTCGGGGACAGAAGGGAAACGAGCACCCCGGCCAAAAAGGCCCCCAAGATATTTTCGGCTCCGATGGTTTCTGAAATCCCAACTAAAATGATGATCAGGGCGAATACGGCCCTTGTTCCAATCTGGATTGTCCCCTGGGACATGGATTCCACGAATGAACGGTTTTTGAACCGGTTCCCGACAAAATATAAAACAATTCCGGCTGCAAATAGGATCAGCAGCAGCCAGATGCTTCCCCCTCCATCTCCATAGATAGAAGCAAAAACGGCAAGGAGGATCATCGTCACCAAATCTGCGATCACGGCGACGAGAAGGATGATCTGGCCGATGTTGCTTTTCATGATATTGGCTTCCTTCAAGGTCGGAACCACCACACCAAGCGAGATGGTGGAAATAATTAAGGTCATGAGGAAAGCATTTTTAATAAAGCCTGTCCATACGAAAAGGAGCGAAAGCAAAATCGAAAGGACAAAAATTCCGGCAAAAACCACTCCGGATGCAAGAAAGGTATTTGGAACAGGCTTCCCATTCGGCAGCTTTTCCTTTCTTTTTCCTCCTGTAAAAGCGCTGAAATCAATTTCCAGCCCGCTCAAAAACATAAGGAAAATAAAGCCGAGTGTTGAAAGTGTCTGAAGCCATGTGTCCTGATCGACGATATCAAACCCGCTTTTCCCGATGACGAGCCCCATTAAAATTTCGGCTACAACAACCGGCATAAAATTCAGCCTGAGCCGGTGCATCAGAATCGGGGTCAGAAACGCGACGAGAACGACAATGACCAATGATGTTACGGAAGCACCGTGTTCCATACAGTTCCCTCCTGTCTATGAATGAAGATTTTGGATAAATAGGGTAGCCAGTCCAAGATAAATTAAAATACTGATAATATCGTTAATCGTTGTAATAAACGGCCCGGATGCTACAGCCGGGTCAATTTTAAAGCGGTGCATAATGATTGGAACCATCGCCCCGGCTACTGCAGCGACAATGAGCGAACAGAGGATCGCCGCGCCAACAAGCATGCCGAGCAGCAAATCACCTTTCCACATAAAGACAACTCCTGTAACCAGTACACCGCATACCGCACCGGCAATCAGCCCCGTTCCTGCTTCTCTGGCAAGAATTTTAAATGACGTTTCTTTTTCAATTTCTCCAAGCGCAATTCTTCTGATCGCGACCGCGAGCGCCTGAGTTCCTGTATTTCCGGCCATTCCGGCAATAAGCGGAATAAAGACAGAAAGAATGGCGACCTGATCGAGCGTTTTTTCAAAACGGCCGATCATGCTTGCCGTCAGCATTCCGAGAAACAGCAGAATGATGAGCCACGGAAGCCTCTTTTTGGCTGCTGAAAACGGCCCTTTATCAATTGAGTCCACATCCGTTACCCCTGCAAGCTTGGAATAATCATCTGAGGCTTCTTCATCAATCACGTCCACGATATCATCGATCGTGATAATTCCAAGCAGCCGGTCATTGATATCCACTACGGGCAGTGCAAGGAAATTATAGTCCCTGATTTTCCTTGCAGCCTCCTCCTGGTCGACAGAGACCAGAACCGAATAGACCCTTTCATTCATGATTTCAGCAATCATCGTATCATCATCTGAAATAATAAGGTCCCTTAACGAAATAACCCCGACAAGACGCCTGTCTTCGTCAACAACAAATGTATAATAGATGGTTTCTGCATTCGGAGCTTCCGTTTTTAAAATCTGCATCGCGGACCGGACCGTTTGATGGGCATGTATGGCGACAAACTCGGTCGTCATGATGCTTCCCGCTGTAAATTCTTTATAATGGAGAAGCTCGCGGATTTCCTTGGCAGCCTTTTCCTCCATCAAGGTCAGATACCCGGCTACCTGCCCCTGATCAAGCTCATTCAGAACGTCGACTGCGTCATCCGCATACATTTGCGCAAGCATTTGAGCGGCATAAATCGAATCCATTTCAGACAGGTAGATTTCTACCTCTTCTTCATCTGCATCAATATTTTCAAATATCGCGGCCATTTCTTCCGGTGAAAGAAAGCGGTAGAGGAGTCCCCGGTCTTCAGGTTCAAGCTTCACAAACCATCTTCCCTGATCATAGGAATGACGGTCAAAAAACAGCTCCCTGAACGCATCCATCCGCTCTTCCCTGAGTTCAGCCAGCAAAAGCTCCTCTTCAAGCTCATCCATTTTTTGTATTTCCGCCACAGACATCCCCTCCCTTATTTATAGCTGTACGCCTGAAAAAAGCATAATAACATAGTGATTAGAATAACGCATTCCCTTTTTTTCTTCCACCCTTAACCCTTGCTGCCCTGTACCTGGCTGCCCGATTTGAAATCCGGGTGGATCTTTGGGTATAGTTTGTGATAACAGCAGGAAAATAACCCGAACGACGCGGATTTGGGAGTGAAGAAAATGAAAGTCGATATCATTGGAGATGTGCACGGATGCTTTCAGGAATTGAATGATCTTCTTGAAAAATTAGGCTATCAGGAACAAAACGGTGTGCCGGTTCATCCGGAAGGCCGGAAGCTGTCCTTTGCAGGAGATTTGACGGACCGGGGACCCGCTTCTTTGCAAGTCATTGAAAAAACGGCGGCAATCGTTAAATCCGAACATGGTTTCTACTCCCCTGGAAATCACTGTGACAAGCTTTACCGCTATTTCAAAGGAAACAAGGTCCAAATCAAACACGGTCTTGAGACAACGGTGGCCGAACTGGAAAGGCTGAGTGAGCGGGAACGAAACAAAATCCGGGATACGTTTATGAACCTGTTCGAACAAGCACCAATTTATCAGGTACTGGATAATGGAAAGCTGATTGTAGCCCATGCCGGAATTCAGGAAAAAGACATTGGAAGATACACGAATCGGATCAGGGAATTTGTTTTGTACGGGGATGTCACCGGGAGACTGATGGAAAACGGACTGCCGGAGCGCGGTGACTGGGCTCTTCAATACAAAGGGGATCCTCTCATCGTATACGGCCATACACCTGTAAAAAAACCGAGACAGATGAACCGAACAATTAATATTGATACAGGGGCTGTATTCGGCGGACATCTGACTGCACTCAGATACCCGGAGGAAGAAATCGTTTCGGTCCCTTCTTCTATGCCGTTTGACGAATCCCGTTTCAGGGAATTCCCGGAAATTTAGATTGTCAAAATATGAAAATTAACGTAAAATCTTGAAGATCACTGCACGATTAAAAGGGGGATCTTTATGGAACGAAAAGGGGCAAAAGCCTATGACGAAGATGCCTTTTTCACTCAGTTTATGAACAGGAGATACCGGGCGGATAGTCCGAACCTCCGTATAGAAACACCCGCCATGCTGGAGCTGATCGGCAGCCCTGAAGGCAAGTCAGTTCTGGATCTGGGATGCGGAGATGCCTCCCTCGGATTGGCCCTGCTTGAAAAAGGATGTTCGTCCTATCTTGGAATTGAAGGCTCAAACAATATGTTTGAGGAAGCGATCCGGGTGCTCGAAGACACCGAAGGAAAAATGGAGTTATGCCAAATGGAGGAGTACTCCTATCCTGCAGAGGTATTTGATCTGGTCGTTTCCCAGCTCGCGATTCACTATATCGAAAACATGGACTCTTTGTTCCACTCCATTATCCATACGTTAAAACCGGGCGGACGGTTTGTATTCAGTCTTCAGCATCCCCTTCTCACCTCGTCCGGCAAAAGTGCAAAATCAGGAGAAAAAAGAAGCGACTGGATTGTAGATGATTATTTTCACACGGGTAAACGGGTCGAGGACTGGATGGGGGAGCAAGTCGTCAAATATCACCGGACGGCAGGAGATTATTTTTCCGCTCTGACAGAAGCCGGGTTTATCATTGACAAAATGATGGAACCGAAGCCCGACCCTGCTCTGTTTTCCGATCCCGAGGAATACAGACGCCGGATGAGAATCCCGCTGTTTCTTTTGTTCTCCTGTACAAAAGAATAGCCAGAGAAATGATCAAGCAGGCTGGGTGAAAAGCAAAGCCGCCCGCCATTTTATGTCCAGTCTGTGCATGCATGAGAAGGGAGATGATGAAGGTTTGTCCACTCTTAAGCGGGAAGCTTCTGAAGGGCATGGGATCGAGGATTCATTAAAAGGAAAAAAGAACGGCCGGCGCAAACGATTTGATGGACTGGCCCTTTTCTTTCTAATCGTCATTTTCATAATATTCATTTTAGGCATAACGTTTCCTTCGCCCGTTTATTATCCTTTATTAAATCTCGTTTCAGTTTGTATCTTGACCCTAAACGTCTTTTCCAGAATGAAAACCAGCAAAAAATGGGCTGCAGGATACGCTGCGGCGGCTGCATTTATTTTCTTCATTGTTCTTTATCAGTTTCTGCATTTATAGACGCGGTTTACACGGCTCCCAGTCCGAAAAAAACAAAGGAAATACAACAACCCCCGGCTTAAGGACCGGGGGTTTCAGCGCTTATTTTTCTGCCAGCCAAAATTCCTTCATATCGTCCGGCAGCCCGGTCTCAAATTTCAATTCCTTCTGAAGAAACGGATGCCAAAATGTCAGTTCTGTACTATGCAGAGCCTGTCTTTTCATCCGGTCATCCAGCCCGCCATACAGCGTATCTCCGGCCAGCGGATGTCCGATGCTGCTCATATGCACACGGATCTGATGGGTTCTTCCTGTTTCAAGCTTCAGCGAAAGCAGGCTGAAGCTTTCTTTTCTTCCTAAAGTCTTATAGGCGGTTACCGCATGCTGGCCATCTTCCCGCACTTCCCTTTCAATGATGCTGCCTGGTTTGCGGCCAATCGGTTTATTAATCATTCCTTCATCTGATTCCACCCGTCCATGCACAATGGCTGTGTATGCGCGGTGGATGCCGATTTCCTTTTGCTGCATAGAAAAAAGGGAGTGGCTGTAGCGGTGCTTTGCTGCAAGCATTAGTCCAGACGTATCCTTATCGAGCCGGTTGACAATATGGATGGTCGAAGACAGCTGCTGTTTTTGCAGATGGTACAGCAGCCCATTTGCAACGGTCTGATCCGGATGCAGGCGGGACGGAATCGTCGGCATGCCGGCCCGTTTATTTAAAACAATGCAATGATCATCTTCGTAAACGATGGACAGCGGGATCTCCTGAGGAATCAGTCCTTCACTCGGCTTTTCCTCCGGGAACATAACAGCAACCCGGTCGCCTTCCGCAAGCCTTCGCCTCACTGTTTCCTTCTGCCCGTTCACCTGAATATCCCCGCCGCTGAATTTAATATCCGTCAGCGCCCTCTTCGTGAGCTGCTTCCCCTTTAAAAACTCTTTCACCATCATACCGCTCTCTTCTTTTGACACGCACCATTCCAGGCGGAACTGCTTACTGTCCAATAAAGGAATCCTTCACGCGCTTCCAGAACGGGAACGGACGGAATCGCGCAAACCGCACGTTTTCTTTTGCTACACGGCATTGAATGGATTTAACGTCCTTGTGCAGAAGAGTCAAATGGTCAATCGTAATCTGAAAATCTACATCATTGACCGGCTTCAGCATGCATGTATGGTGGTCCGGCAGGATGAGGGGAGATCCGACTGTACGGAACACACGGTTATTTATGGAGGCCATTTCGGCAAGCTGGATCGCCCGGATGGATGGATGCAGAATAGCACCGCCCAGGGCTTTATTATACGCTGTGCTTCCTGATGGAGTGGATATGCATAACCCGTCTCCCCGGAAGGTTTCAAACTTTTGGCCTTTAATTTCTACATCCATGACGAGAGAATTCTCAATGGCTTTTACTGTGCATTCATTCAGAGCGAGGTAACGCGCTTCTTTTCCGCCGTCGTTGTGGCGGATAATCACTTCGAGAATCGGATATTCCACAATCTGATGGGGAGTCTTTGCGATCGCAATGACCAGTTTTTCGATTTCGTCCGGCACCCAGTCTGCATAAAAGCCGAGATGTCCTGTATGAACCCCAATAAATGCGGTCTTATCCAAACGGCTGCGATACCGGTGAAAGGCATACAGAAGGGTGCCGTCGCCGCCTACGGAGATCACAATGTCGGGTCTGTCTTCATCGTACTCAAGCTCAAAATCGCTCAAATAAGACCTCATTTTCTGCATCAGCGTATTCGATTTGTTATCGCCTTTAGACGTAATTGCAAATCTCATATTCCAGGCCCCTTTTCAATAATTTTGGAATCGCTCCTAGTCCGTCTCGTTCGTTTCCGTTTTTCTGGAGAAAATAGCATGGGCTTCTTGAATTTCCCCTTTGATCAGCGACATCTCTTCATCCAGCCTGTATGCGGCTTCCGCTGCCCGCTTCAGACGGATCCGAATCGCATCAGGGAAATTTCCTTTGTATTTGTAATTGAGGGAATGCTCAACCGTTGCCCAAAAATTCATGGCCAGAGTGCGTATCTGAATTTCAACCAGAATCTTTTTTTCCCCGCTGATCGTCTGGACCGGGTAGTGCGCCACTACATGATAAGAACGGTAACCGCTCTCTTTCTTGTGTGAAATATAATCCCGCTCCTCGACAATCTCTAAATCTTTTCTTTTTCTCAGCATGTTCACGACGACGCGGATATCATCTGTAAACTGGCACATCATTCTCAGGCCGGCAATATCCTGCATATCACTGTCCAGCTTATCCAAATCAATGTTTTTCCGCTTTGCTTTATCTAAAATACTTGCAATCGGCTTCACTCTGCCTGTCACAAATTCAATAGGAGAGTGCGAGCGGTCAAGTTCATATTCAGCTCTTGATCCTTTCAGCTTAACCTTCAGCTCGTCGACCGCCTGCTGATAGGGAGCCAAAAACCGCTTCCATTCTTTTTCATCCATCTACCATCGCCCCCAGCATGAAATGTTCTCATTTTTTCTTACGCTAAGGAAGCAAACACTTCAGACACTTTTCCTTCCATTTCATCCCCGTAATTTGCATTTCCTGCTATGTTTTGAACGAGTTCCTCAAGTTCTGCGCAAAAATGCTCAAGCTCTATGTCTGTTTCATTAATACGGGCCCATACTGATGCGGATTCTTTTCTTGCTTTCTCAAGGTGCGGCCAATAGGCAGCCGGAATGCTTAAGTATGTAAAATGTTCAGGATTTTCCAATATGTATATAAAGGCGATGCGGTCTGAATCCGCCAATATTTGCCCTTTTGCTTCAAGCTGCTGTGCCTCGCCATCGTATGCATCCGCTATAAGCATCAATTTTTCGCTCTCTGACGACACTTCTTTTACTTCTATTCTCTTATTCATTATCCAAACTCCTTCCAATCCAAAACTACACATCCATTTTACCATAATGTCGCCTTTCATAAAAAAAGAACCTCTTGGATTATCCCGTTGCCCTCCCTCTTTGAAAAAGGGATAATAGAGGAAACAAGAATTATTGGAGGATCACCATGGCCCAGCATATTGAAATCGAGTTTAAAAACATGCTTACAGAAGATGAATTCCAGCGGCTATCCGCTGCTTTCGGATTTGAAGAAGAGGATTTTAAAGAGCAGGTCAATCATTATTTTGATACGAATGACTTTCAAATAAAGGCGAAGCAGGCTGCACTGCGAACCCGCTTTAAACATGGAGAGTGGGTGCTGACACTAAAAGAACCTGCCGAAACAGGTCTTCTTGAAACAGAGGAAATTCTTTCGCACGAAACGGCACGCCTCCTAATGGACAAGCAGCAATTTCCTGCAGGCATTGTATACAATCAGCTTTCGCAATTGGGGATAGATCCTCTTGCCGTCACCTATTTTGGATCGTTAACCACATGGCGGGCCGAAAAAAAATCAGAAAATGGCTTAATCGTTCTCGATCGGAGCCGATATTTAACAATAGAGGACTTCGAATTAGAATTTGAAGCTAATGAATTCGCCGCTGGAGAACTTTATTTCAGCCGCCTTCTCGACATGCATCAAATTCCCGTCCGCCCAACGAAAAATAAGGTCCGCCGTTTCTACGAACAAAAATATAAAGAATAGAGGAGTGAATTCCAAATGGATATTAAGCCGTTTCAGACAATGATGGAACTTCAGAATCTCCGCTCCCTTGATATGAATTCCAAAAATCAAACCGGTCAGCCGGCAAGCGAAATGTTCAGTGACTTGCTTGATACGATGCTTCAATTTTACACAGGCACTTCCAATGCTGCCGAGTATCCCTCGATCCGCAGCCGCCAAATGGCTTTCGGAGCCCAGCCCCTTCCTTCTTTGGACAGTATGAAAGCCACTGCGGTTAAGCTTCCGGCAGGTCCCGCTTCCATTGAAACCATTATTGAGGAAGCCGCTAAAAGTTATGGGGTGGACCCGAACCTGATCCGGTCTGTCATTAAGCAGGAATCCAATTTTAATCCGGAGGCCAAAAGCGGTGCAGGAGCAATGGGGCTGATGCAGCTGATGCCTGCTACAGCGAAAGGTCTCGGAGTCGAAAATCCATTTGATCCAAAAGAAAACGTGATGGGCGGAACAAAATACTTAAAACAAATGCTAACCAAGTATGACGGAGACGTAACGCTTGCCCTTGCAGCCTACAACGCAGGACCCGGAAACGTTGATAAATATGGCGGAATCCCGCCTTTTAAAGAGACCCGAAATTATGTCGAAAAAATATCTGCTTCCTATTTTGCGTAAGGTATTCAGTCCGTAAAGGGCTGTTTTTTTTGTGAGAAAACGGAAATTTTGCTAAAAGATAATGCGATTTGTTTGAGATATATGGTTCTCATTGTTAAAATAAGCTTATTACATGAGCCGGGGGTTCTTTCAACCCTTGGCGCCATGCGATTTTATGAATGTCTCACAAACGGTTATCACTCTATATAAAGAGAATTTTCGATAAAGGAGTTATCAACATGGCAGAATCTTTTGCAACTCCGTACGAAGCGATTGGAAAAGAGCTTCTTTCCCAGCTTGTTGATGCTTTTTATTCCAATGTAGGAAAACACCCCTTGCTGTCCCCCATCTTTCCGGATGAGCTAAGCGAGACGGCAAGAAAGCAAAAACAGTTTATGACGCAATACTTAGGCGGTCCCTCTCTATATACGGATGAACACGGCCATCCGATGCTCAGAGCGCGGCACCTGCCTTTTCCTATAACAGAAGACAGGGCTGAAGCCTGGCTCGAGTGCATGGACCAAGCAATGGATGAAGTTGGGTTAGAGGGAGATATTCGCAGTTTCTTTTTCGAGCGGCTCACATTAACAGCGCATCATATGGTGAATACTCCGGGAAATGCGCTTGACGAGAAAGGAGAATGGAATTAATGCCTCTTGGCGAGAAAAAGAATATCGGGCATTTTTTCTCCCATTGCCACGGCAATGCTAAAAAACCGCTTGAAATTTACCTGTTCGTAGACCCTCTTTGTCCCGAGTGCTGGGCTCTTGAGCCCGTCATCAAAAAATTGCTGATGAGATACGGCCGTTTTTTCACACTGAAGCATATCATCAGCGGAAACCTTGCTTCCCTTCATGCCATAACCAAGCAGCGGCCTGAAAATATTGCCGCCTCCTGGGATCAGACAGCCTGTCGTACAGGCATGTCCTGCGACGGATCCATATGGTTCGAAAACCCGATTTCTTCTCCTTATGCCTCATCCGTCGCCATCAAAGCGGCCGAGCTTCAGGGAAGAAAATCAGGTATCCGGTTCCTCCGCAAGCTCCAGGAAGTCCTTTTTACGGAGAAACAAGACGTATCGGATGAAAAAGTTCTGGTTGAGATCGCCGGGATTACCGGACTGGATCAGGATGAATTCATCAAAGATCTTCACTCCGATAGTGCAGTGAAGGCCCTGCAATGCGACATGAAAATCACAGCCGAAATGGAAGTCAGCGAAATGCCAACCATCGCCTTCTTCAATGAACGGGTCGAAGACGAAGGCTTAAAAATCGCCGGATACTATCCATATGAAATGTATGAGGAAGTGCTGTTCGAAATGCTCGGCGAAACACCGCCGCCATCTGAACCGCCTCCGCTCCCGGTGTTTCTTTCCTACTTCCGGTTTGTCGCTTCCAAAGAAATCGCTCTCGTCTACAACATGAGCATCGAAGAAGCCGAGCGCGAAATGAAAAAATACCAGCTGGCTCAGAAAGTGGAACGGGTGCCTGTCAAGCATGGAACGTTCTGGAGAGCTCTGGACTGAAAAACCGCCACGACCCAAACGGGTTTGGCGGTTTTTATTTTTCATCAAAAGAAGCTAAACGAGCATTCAATATAGTACCAATGCTTATTTATCTTTTCAGTCTTGTAAACCTCTGCTCTCAAGTCCTTCTTCGTGGGCGCACTCCCGTCCGGGGAATAAACATATCCTTCAAAACTCTCAAGAATCCCTGTGTATGTATAAAAAAGAAGCTTATCCCCTGCAGGACTGACCGGCTGCCCCAAAATGGTTTCCCGGTCGAGCGTATCAAGCATGACGTTCAAATCAAAAAATTTCGCCTCCTTCTCTTTTTTATTCTTATAATAGGATTCTACAGCCTTCATGCGCGCTTCATACCTCAGTGCAAATTCCGCTTTTTGCATATAAGGAAGGAGCGGATGAAAAATAATCATCGCAAGCAAAATCAAATTCAGCAAGATCGGCAAAAGACTCTTCACTTTGCTGCTTTTAAAATAAGTTTTGCAAAAACGGATAGAAAAGCCAAGCAAAACAAGGGCAAAGATAAAAACAAAAAAATTCACTGGATACCACATATAGAAATTAGATACCTGCGGAAAACTGATCTTAACCGCTTCAGCTGCCAGAATCAGCACGATGCTTGAAAGCAAAAAAACAGGCAAAAGTCTTTCGTTTTTAAATTTCATATCTCCCATCTCCTATTTTTAGTAAATTCATTATATCAGAGATTGATTGAAATCGCTTACTTTATAAATTAAATTAAAAAAGACCATGCCGGGATAAGCATGGTCTCTTCTTGTATGTCTTAACGACAACAAAGGGGATGGGAGAAATTTTTCACGGTCAAACAAAGGGGTAAATGTTTGTTATGTGATCAATTTCACACCCTGAGTATATCAGAATATGTCGAGTTTTGACAAGAGCTTAGTTCTAAATTCACAACATTGTCACATTCATATTTCACACTTGATTGGCATATACAAGGGGGACGGGGGTGTTGGGACATGAAACTGTACGTGAACATCGGAATGATCCTGCTATTCGGAGGAGCCTTTTTCCTTCAGCTGCTTGGCTTGATGAACTTAATTCCAATGATCGTATCCTCTATTATTCTTTTCGCTGTCATTGCAGCAGGCATTTTTTTGCTCACGCGAAAGAAAACATTCAAAGGATACTAGGCCACGTTCCCGCCCGCCCTAATCAGATGCTGTTTAGGGCGGGGGACGCTGCACTTTGTTTAGCTGGCACGTGAATCTTTCCTGTTAGACGCCGTTCTCCTGCTGAACGGCTTTTTCCCGCCACATCAACCTACTATCCTGCCATTCACGGCTGTTTTTCTGCCAAACCGCGTTTTCCTGCCGAATCAGGCCGTTATCCTGCCATTCCGGCCTCTAATCCTGCCGAGTCTAGACCTTATTCTGCCATTCACGCCCACTTTCCTGCCAAACCGCGTTATCCCGCCGAATCAGCCCGTTATCCTGCCGATCCACGCCATTATCCCGCCAGACCAAGCCACTATCCTGCCATTCACGGCTGTTTTCCTGCCAAACCGCGTTTTCCTGCCAAAACAGGCCGTTTTCCTGCCATTCCTGCCTCTAATCCTGCCGAGTCTAGACCTTATCCTGCCATTCACGCCCACTTTCCTGCCAAACCGCGTTTTCCTGCCGAATCAGCCCGTTATCCCGCCGACCCACACCATTATCCCGCCAGACCAACCTACTATCCTGCCATTCACGGCTGTTTTCCTGCCAAACCGCGTTTTCCCGCCGAATCAGCCCATTTTCCCGCCGAATCAGCCCGTTTTCCCGCCGACTCCCGCTTCCCTCCTTCCCGCCCAAAACCCCCACTCCAATCAAAAAAGGGGGAACGCTAATAATGCGTTCCCCCTGCAGATTCCCCTTATTCGTTCATTAATTTTTCAAGCTCGTTCAGCTTTTCTTCAAATACTTTGCATGCTTCTTCTACAGGCTGGGAAGATGTCATATCGACGCCTGCTTTTTTAAGCACTTCAATTGGATAGTCGGAGCTTCCGGCACTCAGGAATTCGATGTAGCGCTTTACAGCCGGCTCCCCCTCTTCAAGGATCTGCTTGCTTAATGCAGCCGCTGCACTGAATCCAGTTGCGTACTGATAAACATAATAGTTGTAATAGAAATGCGGAATTCGTGCCCATTCCAGCCCGATTTCTTCATCTACGACGATGTTTTCGCCGTAATACTTTTTATTCAGCTCATAGTACATATTTGTCAGCAGCTCAGGGGTTAACGGTTCACCTTCCTGCGAACGCTTATGGATGGCATGCTCGAATTCGGCAAACATCGTTTGGCGGAAAACGGTTCCCCGGAATCCATCCAGGTAATTGTTCAGCAAGTACATCCGTTTCTTCTTATCATCAATGGTTTTTAGAAGATAGTCGTTTAATAGCGCTTCATTTGTTGTAGATGCTACTTCCGCTACAAAAATGGAATAGTCGCCATATTGATACGGCTGATTTTTTCTCGTGTAATAGCTGTGAACTGAGTGTCCGAACTCATGGGCAAGGGTAAAGAGATTGTTCACATTATCCTGCCAGTTCATCAGGATATAAGGGTTGGTCCCGTATGTGCCGGAAGAATAGGCACCGCTGCGCTTTCCTTTGTTTTCATGAACATCAACCCAGCGATTTTCAAAGCCTTCGTTAAGGATATCCAGATATTCCTTCCCAAGCGGGGCAAGACCTTTTAGTAGGTAGTCCTTTGCCTCGCTATATGGGATTTCCATTTTTGTGTTCTGGACAAGCGGTGTGTACAGATCATACATATGAACTTCATCCAGATTGAGTGCTTTTTTGCGGAGCTCCACATAACGCTGCAGCAGATGAAGGTTCTTTTCAACCGTTGACACGAGGTTATCGTAGACTTCCTCCGGGATGTTGTTTCCGCTTAGAGCAGCCTGGCGTGCAGACTCATACTTTCTTGCCGTCGCGTAAAAATTATCCTTCTTTACAGCCCCGGACAAGGTGCTTGCCAGCGTATTTTTAAATTTGCCGTACGTATCATACACCGCCTTGAAGGCATCATGTCTGACGCGGCGGTCCTCGCTTTCCATAAACGTAATGAAACGGCCGTGCGTAATCTCCACATCTTCCCCGTTCTCATTTTTTATGGACGGAAACTCCATATCGGCATTATTCAGCTTGCCGAAAATATCGCTGGAAGCACGCAATGCTTCAGAAGCCTGAGCGAGCAGCGCTTCCTGCTCTGCCGAAAGAACGTGAGGGCGCTCCCGGTTGATTTCTTCGAGTGCGTGGCGGTAAACCTTTAAATCTTCACTTTGCTCGACATACTGCTTCAGCGTCTTCTCGTCCATTGCAAGGATTTCCGGAACCATATAGGAAGAGATGCTGGACGCTTCCGTATAAAGGCTTGCTGCCCTGTCATTTAAAGCCTGATAAAAGGAGTTTCCAGTGTCCTGGTCATATCTCATGTGTGCGTATGTATACAATCTGCCAAGACGCTCTGTTACGGAATCCTGATAGCTGAGGCCCTTAAATAGAGATTGGGCAGAGTCCGCAAGCTTGCCGTGGAAATCTGCAATTTTTGGAATGGCCTGCTTCAATTCTGAGAATTCTTTTTCCCATGCTTCATCATTTTCAAAAATGTCTTCCAGTCTCCATGTATCCTCTGCCGCGATTTCACTTCGAAGCGGCAGCTTTTTAACTGTCTGTTGTTCTGACATTGTCTTTCCCCCTTATCCAAATTGGATCCGGCTTATATAAGCCTCAAATTCATCTTGTCTAAATTTACCCGGGAAGTCAATCGATATGCAGCCCGCTGCCTATAGGTTATGCTCCAGAAAAGAAATTAGCCTGAAAAATTCTTTATCCCGCTTCAGTACCTCTGTCATACGGGAAGACCAGCGGACAGGGCGAAACCGATATGTGTTGTTTTTCTCCATCCGTTCCAAAATTCCTGCTTTTAAAAGAGTTCTTCTTAATTCGTCTGCGACTTCTTCATTAGATGGAAGGGAACATTCACATTTTCGTTTTATAATATGGCCTTCCTTCTCTAAAAACGAAAGAACCGAGAGGATTTCCCCTTTTGTAAAGGAAGTGCGGGTTTCAAGCCGTAATAAAAGCTGTGTTTTCCACACATAAGGCTCTGTTTCAAAGGCAAAATCAAATTTACAGGGAATGAACACAATGGAAGGAAGAAGAGATAAGGGGATTCGCTTTTGGATATAGAGGGTTTTTTGAAGGGCTGACACATGCTTTGCAGGAGGATATGTCCTGAATTTGAGGATTTTTCGCTTCAGCCAGTCTGTGATTGAAGGCTCCTTTGTAAGCTTAGGATCCAGTACCTCTTCAAAGTTTATCAGGCTTGCTTTTGCATGAAATATTTGTTTGGAGAATGGATAAAAATGCGACAATTGCAGAAGGTGTTTATTTTCCGGGCAATAAAAGAGGAGGAAGGGTTCCAATGCATGGGGGAAGGTTCTGGCAAGAAGCCAGTGGAATGAGTTTAACCGGTACTCTGAAGCTCCAGTCCGCTGGAGCTGATTCGACCCAAGGATCCATACCGGTATAATTCCAAGTCTCTTATATCCTTTGTTCCGTTTGATCACCTGTTCATTCGGGATACTTGAACACTGATATTCAATGGCGTATTTTTTGCTGTCCACCGTTAAAAGCAGATCCGGCCTCTGGCGTATACGGGGAAGGTATGGTTCAAGTTCAATCTCCCCCATATCTTTTAGCCGTTGGTACAGCTGCTGCTTGCCCAGCGCGTGTCGCTCAGTCTCCGGCTCAGCATCATAAGCGCAAACCGTCTTCTTTCGATGGGCGAAGTGAAACCTCTTTATTGTGCCGAGCTTCAGCTCCATTGGCTGTCTGCAGGCGGGGCAAAAAAAGCTTTCTTTTTGACGGAGTTTGTCCAGTTCCTCAAATGAATAAGGTTTGCTCAGTAATGAAAAGGGTCCTGAATTTGTCATCGACGTTAACATGCTCTGTCTCCTCTCATGAATGAATTGCTTCTACCTTTTCAACATGAGCGGACCGGAATCCTTCCTCCGCTGAAAGAATGGCTTTTCGCACTGAAAAACGCCGTTTTTACTGACTAAAGCGCAAAAAGGGGCGGTCCATTAATTAAGGCTTTTACCCTTTTTACCTTTCGTTTCTTTGGCTGATTTACGCTCCCAGGCTGCTTGCTTTCCGCGGGGCGGGCGGTGAGCCTCCTCCTCGCTTGACTCCAGCGGGGTCTCACCTGTCCCGCTGGAGTCAAGCACCTTCCGCTCCAATCAGCCAATACCAAGGTTGTTCTTGAACTAATAAAAAATAAACCTCCTGAATGCCATGAGCGCTCAGGAGGTTTATTCTCTCTTTTGAGGACTTTTCAGACCGCTGCTTAAAGCATCGGCGACAATAGTCTTGCAAAGGATTCAAACATTCTCTGAAAGAAGCTTCGTTTCACGAAATCGTCCATCTCCAGTTTCTTTGATTCCAATAAATCCTTTTCGTATTCCTCAACCAGGGTGACGGTGCTGTCCGTCCGGTAAAGGAACGCATTGACTTCAAAGTTCAAATGAAAGCTTCTCATATCCATGTTAGCCGTTCCGATGGAGGCAAGCTCATAATCAACAATGACAATCTTGCTGTGCATGAATCCTTTTTCATATTCATAGATCTTCGCTCCAGCCTCCATCAGTTCCGCAAAGTAAGAACGGGATGCGTAAAAGACAAGCTTCTTATCCGGTCTTTTCGGAACGAGCAGGCGCACGTCCACTCCGCTCAGTGCAGCAACTTTTAAAGCAGACAGAATGTCCTCGTCCGGAATGAAATATGGGGACGCGATCCAGATGGAATCTTTTGCCGAGACAATCATCGAGAAAAACAGGCTTTTAATATTTTCCCACTTATTATCCGGCCCTCCGGCAATCATCTGAACACCGCCATTGCCTTCTGGAAAATCATCCGGGTCGGCTGCAAGAAACTTAGCCGTATCGAGCTCCTTGCCGGTCATATAGTACCAATCCTGAAGGAAAATCATATGAAGCATCCGTACGGCTTCCCCTTCGATCATCATATGAGTATCACGCCAGAAGCCAAAGAAATCCACTTTGCCAAGGTATTCATCGCCAACGTTTAAGCCGCCCATAAAGGCAGTTTTCCCGTCAATTATGACAATTTTCCTGTGATTGCGGAAATTGATCTTATTGCTTAAGAATGGAAGGGTTACAGGAAGAAACGGAACCATCTCGATTCCGGCCCGATGCATTTTGCTAATGTAGGCTTTTGATAGCTTCCAGCTTCCCACGGCATCATACAGGAAACGGATTTCAACCCCCTCCCGCGCTTTCTCGATGAGCGCCTCTTGAAGCTGCACCCCGATTTCGTCGTGGCGAACAATGTAATACTCAAGATGAATGTACGTTTTCGCTCCCTTTATCGCTTCCAGCATGGCAGGGAACTTCTCGTCGCCATTGGTTAAAATCTTGGTTTGAGAGGCGAAGGATACAGGACTGTGGCTGAGATTATGAGCAAGCTTGAACATAAGCTTCTGATGGTCCCCCATTTGCTCCGCCTTTTCCTCGTAACGATGATGGTCTCCTTCAATTTGCAGATACACCTGCTGGTCAATGAGGGCTTTCTTTTCAAAAAGTCTTCTTTTTCGTACATTTCGTCCGAACAGCAAATAAAATAAAAACCCTACGATTGGAAAAGCACCGAGCACGATCAGCCAAGTCAATGTCTGATTGGGTTTCCGGTTTTCCATGAAGATCACGAATCCGATAAAAACAATCGATAACGTAAAAATGATGCTCAGTGTACCGAGAATCCAGTCACCCCAATAGTTTTTCGTTAAAAAAATCACACCTGCAATAAATAATGTAAAAATAATAACTTGAATAAAATTTTTCATCGGCTCACCTGACTTTTCTGCGGCTTTCGCTATAGTACGATTTACATTCCCTAAAAGATTCATTTATAATCCATATTCAAATAAGAATCATCCATCATTCCATCTGCATTTAGTATTATACCCTGCAGAAATCAAAAAAAAGAACCGATTCCAAATGAAATCGGCTCGGAAAGTTACTGAAAATGCTTACGGATCGTATGCAGAGCATGTTCGTCCATGACCTTCTTACCGTACTCTTCCAGTCTGTGCACCGTTACCTTGGACTGGCTGCCGTATTCAGAAATGATGCTGAGAACATTGTCCATTTCTTCAGCGGCCTGTTCTTCGGTAAATTCAACATATAAATAGTAGTGGGAGTTTAAAGCAAACAAACGATTGGTAAAACCGGATACGTTCGTTTTGGACAGCGATATTAAATCTTCGAAATCACCGAAATGAATGACATATTCCAGCTGAGGAGGCTGTTCCTCAGAATCAGATTGCCCCTTAGAAAAGTGCTCATCCATCAGGCTGTCGATATTTTCATCAACGGGAATTTCATGATATTTATCATCACTGATTGGCAGCTCCAGCTTTTGTCCATCCTTCGACATCTGTGCTCTCGTAACGACTACTTCGAGACCTTTGTCCATGGCCTGCACCTGAATCCACAGCGGACCTTCCATCATGAAGTCTTCTTCTTCATGAACCTCATCCATCATTTCCCAGAAAAGTTCTTCACTGCGTTCGCGGTTATACCAGATTTCATCCCGGTCAAACCCGCGGTCTTCTATATCACCATATGAAATGTAAAATTTCACGGTATGCTCATTTATGCGTTCTATTTCCATGGATTACACTTCCCTTCTTTTTTTGATGTTGAAGGGACAACTAAACCCCCGATAGTTGCACTTTCCTACACTTTACCCCAAAGACTTGTTTTTTAACCGCCCTCTTGCATACCACAATATCCTCCTGCCAGTCAACAGCGGCAAGTGAGAATCTTGTACTCCTATTTTATGATAAATCGGACATAAATGAAATAAAAAAACACTGAAATAAGCGAAAACAGTTATTAACCCACTTTGAGTCATAATGGAGGGTGTTTTTCATATATTTGGTACAAGCACGAATCATAGGAAGTAAACGGGGGTATGGGATGGAGCAGGAGTTTCTGATCTCTTTATTGATGATTATCGGTATCGATTTAATTCTTGGCGGGGATAATGCGATTGTGATTGCGATGGCCAGCAGAAAGCTGCCGGAAAAGGACAGGCAAAGAGCCATTATAATCGGCACCCTTTTGGCCATCACTCTTAGGACCGCTCTTACAACCATTGCCGTTTATTTGCTGACGATTCCTTATTTGCAGCTGGCTGGAGGGATTTTTCTTCTTTATATTTCTTTTGGGCTGATGGCCGGAAAAGAGGAGAATGATGATTCCATTAAGAGTCATATAAGCCTGTGGAAGGCAGTACGGACGATTGTAGCAGCGGATGTCTTAATGGGGCTTGATAACGTGATCGCCGTTGCTGGGGCTGCAAACGGCCATACATGGCTCGTGGTGACAGGCTTATTCATCTCAATCCCAGTCATCATTTGGGGAAGCAAATTTGTCCTGCAGCTCATTGATCGTTTCCCTTACTTAATTTATGTCGGCGGGGGAATGCTTGCTTATACAGCAGGGAAAATGATTTCACATGAAGATCAGCTGCAGTTTCTCTCCGAAAAACCGATGTTTCTTGAAGCCCTCCCCTATTTTACCGTATTGATTTTCATCATCAGCGGCATGATGATGAAAAAAATGAAAACAAGCACGTAAAAAGCCTTCCAGGTGTACGGAAGGCTTTCATTTATTATTCATTTACTAAGCGCTGTGCTTCACGAAGCTGATACGTACGCACTTTTCTTGGAAGGAAACGGCGAATTTCATCTTCATTGTATCCAACCTGAAGGCGTTTTTCATCGATCATAATCGGTCTTCTAAGAAGTCCAGGGTGATCTTGAATCAGCTGATATAAGTCTTGAAGAGGCATGCTCTCAAGATTAACATTTAATTTCTGGAAGATTTTAGATCTGGTTGAGATGATCTCATCTGTTCCATCTTCTGTCATCCGCAGAATTTCTTTAATTTCGTTAATCGACATTGTGTCGGAAAGAATATTTCTTTCTGTATATGGAATCTCATGCTCTTCCAGCCATGCCTTTGCTTTTCTACATGAAGTACAGCTTGGTGATGTATATAGTGTTACCATGGAACTTTCACTCCTCTGTACGTAGTTTAAAATAAAATTACTTTAAACAAGTAATGCCTATGGCTCATTATACTATAAAAAAGTAAGTTAGTGAATATCTTTTCAGCAAAAGTTTGACGAATTCGTTACAATTCCTTTTAAATCAATATTTTTGATATTTGTTTAACATTCTGACTTTTCCAGGATTCCCTGGAATAAAGGTTTGAGACCGTTTTTTTCAGCGTATCATTTAAACCTTCATTCTCAATTAGCTTTTCTCATCGAAAATGTTATTTATTTCGTCTTCTTTCCTGATCTTCAGAACGTCTGAAACATCTTCATACGAACGGCCATACCATTCTTTATCCTTATACGTATGAATCTTCTCATAAGTTTCCTTCATCGCAGAAAAAATTTCAGATTCAGGACGGTCATTCGGTGACCAGTAAAGAATCTCCATATGATTGACCACGTTTGTGGCTAATGATTTTCTTGAGTATCCGATGGAGCTTGCATGGTGAAACCCTTCGCGCTGATAAAATTTCAGCCGTTTTGCCGTGTCCTCATCGGATTCATCCACCGGCTCTACTTCCAGCAGAATTGGCTTATTTTTCGACTTCAGCCTGGAGATGAGCTTATGGCCCAATCCTTCTCCGCGGGCATCTTTAGAGACATATATGTAGTCTATAAAGAGAAAGTCATCCAGCTCCGCATACATGAGCACGTGTTTCGGGCTTTCATCTTTGTAGTAAATGTCACCTCTTTCTTTTAATAAGGCTTCTATATGGTCACGCGACTTCATCTCTTCAATCGGAAAATACTGGCTCAGCTTTTCGTACCAATTCATGCATTCTCTCCTGTAAATGTAGTTGTATTGGTAATTTACCCATTTTATTTACGCATAAACATCATTCTATCTTTTTCAATAAGTTAACTGAAAATTCAATTCATTTCATATATAATAAAAGAAAGGAGTTGATTTCGACGAACGCTTACTTTACCGACTTCATTCTTGTGGCCATTTTTGTCATTGGGCTGACCGCCCTAATGGGAGTAATCGCCAATGGCATTGGTTCCGGTTTATTTGGAGGAAAAACAAAGGATGCGTTTTACGTACAGTCCGCAAAGACTCAAAAGGGCTGGAATCCGGTAAAAAAAATATAAAGATGATCGCTCGATATAACCTGCAAGCCTTTGTGCTTGCTTTTTTTTAGCCTTTCAATGGACAAATCTACAAACAAGAGGAAACCGGCATGAATAAGATGAAATAAAAAACAAAGAGGTGCTTTTCATATCATGTATGACACCGGTGTTGTTATGCCCGTATATATACAGAAACCTTCCTTTTTAAAGGCAGCTATTGAATCCATGCTGAACCAGGACCTACTTGAATTCCGTATGATTATCGTGGTGGATGGAGCTCCTGAAATGATTGAACTGGCAGAAAGATACAGTAGAAAAGACGCCAGAATTGAGATGCTTATTAATGAAACAAACCAGGGAGTTTCCAAATCTCTTAACAGAGGATTTGATCTTCTTTTTCAGGATCCTTCCATTAAATTTGTAACATGGGTCTCAAGCGATAACATCTATTATCCAAATTTCTTAAGCAAATTAAGAAACACTCTTTCTGCTTCTGATCCTCAAGTGGGCCTGGTGTACAGTTCCTTTCAGCA
Source organism: Bacillus sp. FJAT-42376 (assembly GCF_003816055.1). Classification (NCBI taxonomy): domain Bacteria; kingdom Bacillati; phylum Bacillota; class Bacilli; order Caryophanales; family Bacillaceae; genus Bacillus; species Bacillus sp. FJAT-42376. Next base: position 1,698,337 of record NZ_CP033906.1, on the reverse strand, counting down.
TATTAACGATGATGGAAAAACTCTTTTAAATGAAGACCAGCTTCAATTACAGAGAAACTACCAAGCCATGTCGAAAGAAAGCCTGCTGGACGCGTGTATTGTAGGAGTTTCTTTTATGTATAGAAGTGAATACGCTAAAAAGATAGACGGTTATCGAGCGGAGCCCGTAGAAGACTATGATTACTGGCTAAGACTTACCTATTTCTGCGACATGGTGTTCATTCCTGTTGAACTTGTTGATTACCGAGTTGACTCTGAATTGAGTATTTCAACCTCATTAAAGAGTGAAAATCAACATCGGAGGTGGAGATATATGTATCACCTAGTAAGACATCAAGCAAGAGTGAGACTCCAAATCACACCTGAGCTGACAGTTGTATATATAGGAACAAATACAGAAAATGCAGTAAAGAGAGCTGAAGATCTCTACGATCAAGTATTTAGCAATTATCATTTTAAAATCGTGGATAGATCCCCAGACCAATCTATAACGAGCACTTTAATCCATATTCCCCATCCTCTTACTGAATTTATCTCGAATCCATTTGCAGATGAACATCAGGCACTACTCACTGCCATACATTCCATCCAAACTCCTTATACATTAATCTTAGGAGATAGTTTTTTTCCAACCCCAATGTTCATTCAAACTTTGATTTCTCATTTTAGGAATGCTGATCCCTCCTTTCTTTCCAGCTCCTTTACTTCAAACTATGAACAGGTTGTTTTTCAGACAGATCTTAATTCCGAGTATCCATTCACAAATCAGTTGTTCAGGACATTCAAGTTAAAAGAAAAACTTCAATAATGGATGACATTCCAACAAGAGAGGTTTAAAACATGAAAATTTTGTTCACATTCTATCTTCCAAGCGGAGGGATGGAAACATTAAACCGGATAAGGGCAAAATCACTGGCGAATATTGGAATCGAATCCCATCTTCTCTACCTTTACAACGCAGAAGGCAAAAAAAATATCGTAGGTATTACTACCTATATCACAAATGATGACACAAAAATAAAAGAAATTTTGGATAAAAATCAATACGATGTAATTGTCGTTTGCACAGATTTTTATTTATTGGAAAGGATACGGAATCTAGGTTATTCGGGAAAAATCATATATGAAGTTCAAGGTCTTGGCGTACCCAGTGAAGCAGCTGCAGTAGTGGATCAGGCTGTTCCTTACATCAAATCATATGCTCAAGCCATTTTATATCCGCAGACCTCCCATCTTATTCATTTATTTAATAGTAAAATACCTGATATTCCGCAATACTGTTTTGACAATCCATTGGATATCCATGGATTTGGATATAGAAATCATGAAAAAATAAGCCAGCCAATTATCGGGTGGGTAGGCAGAATGGAACCCAATAAAAATTGGACATTTTTTTTAGAGCTTTGTTCACATTTAATTAAATGGAATAATAATCTCCAAATATGGATGTTTGGAGATCTCAAATTGAGTGCTGATGATCAAAAGGAGGAATTTAAAAAACGTACGGAACAACTTCACCTTACCTCTCATTTGATTCATCATGAGGACGTCCCCAATCATGAAATGGCTGATTTTTATTCAAAAATTGGCGATTCCGGAGGATTTCTTAGTTCCACATCAATTCTGGAAGGATTTGGATACAGCGTCTCGGAAGCTTTGCTGTGCCGGTGTCCTGTAGTAGCGACCGATTCGGATGGAATCAAAAGCTTCATTATTCATAACTACACAGGAAAGATTAATAATCAAGGAGACTTGATGCAAGCTGTCAATTACGCTAAAGAAATCATCATTGACATTGAGGCTAGAGAAAAAATCCGGGAGCAGGGCGTTCTCCACATTAAACAGAATTTTTCACCCGAAAAGTATGGGAATTCTTTTAATATAATGCTCAGATCCCTTGGAATCATTGGATCATAATATTTATGAGATGCAGAGAAGCAGAACTTACGGCAGCGCTTTTTTGTATTGCTCTAATAAACATGCCCGCTGTGAGAAGCTCTTCTGACATTCACTTTCCTCGCAGGGGATTCTCCTCATAGCAGATTTTTTTTGGCATCAGCCTTAATCTGCTTTCTCTCAGAGATTTCATACCCTTCTGCAATCAATAACTTATTCAAAATAATGAGCTATACACAAGCTTTTAAGAATGACTGTCTTGCACTCCAAATAAAAAGAGGAAAACCAGCCGAGAGTATTTCATTCTTAGACTAGCATAAAATATGAAACACTATAAAACACCTTTGAAATGGTTACACTGTAACCACTACTATTCAGAGGTGTTTTTGCTTGGGCAAAAACCTATATTCAAGTGAAATTAAATGGGCGGTTGTTCGAAATAAATTAACGAAAAATGATCGGCCATACAGCTAATGGAGAAATATGAAAAAAATTTTTTTAAAAATTAAGACATTGATGAGGTGGTATAGAAATGGGGAAATATATCGGTTTGATCAGCCAATTGGAAACCAGAACTCATATGGACATGAACCTGATTTTACAACAGAAGAGAAACGAATGAACCGTCAGATCTCCCGTTTAAAGATGGAGAATGAAATCTTAATAAAGTACTTGAAAGGGAGTGTTTACACATGCATATCAGAACGGTGTAACGGAAAATGAAGCAGTAAGCAGTATGTCAAGGAGCGGAAATTGTTGGAATCTTGCAGTGATTGATTTCTTCCAAACTCTTTTAAAGACCGTAGAGTTCCAATTCTGCAATATCCATTATTTTTCCACCAGTATATTCTTAACTACATCGAGGAAAGAATCCAAGCAAAATTAGGCTGCCTGACCCTGATTGAATTTAGAGTCATGGCAGCCTAATAGGTTGTTTTATATGCTTCTAAAATCACTATGGTAGTGCTATTATCCAAATCATTTAGGATTAAAGTGAAAGGTGCGAGAGTTCTGCGGGAACAGCGGGACAGGTTATTTTCAGGAGGCGCTGGTGACGTAGATCCCGAGCACCTCACTCAGCAAGCTGGAAATCAGCCATACCTTATCCTATTTAAAGCAACAAAGCTTGCGAAAACACCTTTAAATTTAAAATCACTAGTTAATAATTCTCTTTTTTACAGAACGGCAGGCAGAACCGTAAATTCGGACTGGAGAACTCTTTGATTTTGCACAAGATTACCGGATTCATCCAATCCGAATACTGTCAAAACGGTTTCTTCTTCAGATGGACTGATTACATTGATTTGCAGTTCGTATGCAAATACCCCAGCAATAGAAAACTCTCGAATATCAACTGTACCAGCCGGCACAACGTAACCATTTACATAGAGCGGAGTCATAATAGGCGATTCAAGCGTATAGCGAAGTTGGACGACTATGGTGGCATCATCCACTAGACTAAGGTTTCTAGTATTTACAACTACGGTTGAAGCTGCCGTACCCGTTACGCGTGTATTGGTAATAACCCCTGTAAAATAATTCATTTTTCATTTCACCTACTTTTCTTAATCTGTGTAAGCAACAGCATTAAAACTTTCAGGGCCAACCCGGGTTGCTCCAAGCCCAGTTACACTGAGAAACATCGTGTACGATACAGGTCCTCCTGCTGGTACATTGAAATCTGATCCGCTGAACGATAAAACTTGAGGCCCTATAATGTTCAAATCAAGGGTCTGTGCAGCAGAATAAACAGCCAAGTCTGAGGGGGAAGTTCCTCTTACAATGGTGGCCGTAGCCTGGGCGGTAACAGGAAGCAACGGAAGCTGCAAGGAAACGGTACCTTCAAAGGTGACACGGCTGTTTTCTCCCGCACTGCTTAAATCCAGTGTTAACTGACCTGTCAGTTGTGGAGTCCCTGTTACCAGAACCCCAATAGAATTGGCATAGCTTGCGTTTTGAGAAGTTTTGGCATCTACTAGTCTAGCGATATGAATCTACTCCTTTCATGGAATTACTATAGCTTATTAATAGAAAGCGGAAATGACTGTATGTTTGCTGATTTCCCCATCCTTTTTATGTAAGTTGGTGAACCTGTCCAGTCCTTGTCACTTTTCCCCACATATAAATAACTAAGAGATGATTAAGGAGGAAACATACTTGCCGATATTTAATTTTCAGGTTACCCCGGATGGCCTTCCCAAATTCGAACCAAGTATCGCTGTTAATCTTCTAAGTACAAACATTATGGTTGCAGTCGCAACTGATAATTCCACCGGTCTCCCAAGGACAGGTCTGTACCGTTCAGTGGACGGGGGTGCAAACTGGTCCAATTCCATTCTTCCGCTTCCCGCTCCATTTACAGGAGCAGAAGCAGCGATGGTTGCTTACGCTTTCCCCGCAACCTTTGTCGTCTCTGCCCATGCCTTTCCTGGTGCAGAGAGCGGTACAACACTCGTTTATAGATCAACGGATAATGGAGTGACGTTTTCGGATCCTGTTGTGGTGGGTCCTGGTTACGGAACGTATATAAACAACGATGAGACCAATATTACGGTGGATAATTCACAGTCCAGTCCTTACTTAGGCAACATTTACGTGTCCTATAATCATCAATTTAACGTAAATAATATTGGTGGATCCGTTGCCTTCTTTAACCGTTCTATCGACGGCGGCAAGACGTTCCAAACTCCTGTTCTTCTCTCAGACGAAGCAGAACAAGTGGAAAGACCTGATGTAACCGTTGGTTTTACAGGGAATGTGTATGCCGCATGGATCACAACCGATCCTGTTTCTCAATTCGACATCAGACGGTCTCTGGACGGAGGGGCAACCTTCGAGACGACGGTTATTGTATCGGATATTGTACCGGTCCCAACCGTTTTGCCAGTACCAGGCTATGCTTTCAGGGTCCTGACATTCGCCAATTTAGGGACGGATAATTCAGTAGGCATTAACAACGGCAGCGTTTACGCCGTGTGGCAGGATTTTCGTCTGGGCTATTCGGATGTTTTTCTGTCAAAATCAACAGATGAGGGATTGACCTGGAGTGCGCCAAAGAGTGTAACAAATGCCATCCCGGGCTCCCAAAACTTTTTTCCCGCTATTGATGTTGACCCTTTGGTTGGCACGATTAACATCATTTATTACAGCAATCAGCTGGATGGATTCAACCTGGATGTCTTTACCGCACGATCCAATGACGGAGGGGAGACGTTTGTGAACCAAAGAATCACGTCCACTTCCTTCAACCCTAACGGAACTAGCCCAACTCCTGTTCCGTTAATCGGGGATTATATAGACATTGCATCGGTTCCTGCAGGAGGATACATCGGAGTCTGGACAGATACTCGAACTGGATTTCAAAATATCTTTGCGGGATATAATACAGATCCGATTTGAATTTAAAAACACTTGGGCTGGATTTCCCAAGTGTTTTTTCAGCGTTCTTATTTAAGCGGCGTATAATCGATGCCCTTCGTATACCGGTTACTTGCATTCCATAAAAGGAACTCATCGATCCCTTCCTCATTCAGTGCTTTTATTTGCGCTTCCACCTCAGGCTTTCCATATCTCAAGTAGTTGCCCTTTCCTAAATAAGAAGCGGTAAAATCCTGCAGCCAAGGACGGGAAACCGGCCTCGTTTTTAATCCATCCAGTTTTTTGTTTTCTACTTTCGCATACTCTTTGACCAGCCTGTAAGGCTCAGTATCCGGCTTTTCGATCCCAAAATACGGCCCCCAGTGACTCGGATAGATCATGGATGAAATCACATCCACATTTTCAGAAATCCGGGAAAAATTCTGTCCGATTCCCGGCGCCTCTGGAAGGGTTGCCGAATAGCCGAAAATATCAACCGATACTTTTACTCCGTACGGCTTCAGTTTTTTCTTCGCGTACTCTGTGAAATCTGTCACAGCCTGCACCCGTTTCTGTGTATTATCCCGGCTGTCCTGCCGGTAATCCCCTTCACTGAACGATAATTCCTTGTCCTTGTTTTCAAATCCCTCAGGAAAACGGACATAATCAAACTGGATTTCTTTAAAACCCATCTTGGCCGCTTCAATCGCAGCATTCACATTGTAGTCCCAGACCTCTTTCACAAAAGGATTGACAAATTTAGCTCCTGTCCCATTTTGCCAAACCTTGCCGTCTTTTTTGTAAGACCATTCCGGTTTTTTATCAGCGAGTACATTATCTTTAAACACGACAATCCGTCCGATTGGATAAATTTTATGTGTCTCCAGTTTTTTCATCATGGCTTTCGGATCTTTTATGTATCCCTTGCTTATTTCATAATACGGAGATTTTTTATCCGGATGGAAGGTAAAATTCCCCGAATCATCTTTCACATCAATCACCATACTGTTCAACTCGGTATCATCCATTAATTTTATAAGCGAATCCATTTTTGCGCCGCCTGCTGCTGTCCCCGTTACGTAAACCCCTCTTACTGCATCTGGATAATCAAATTTATATCCTGATTGGTAGGCAAACCGCGGCATATCGGCCGGCAGCTTTTTTTCCGGAATACTTATTTCGTTTAATGCAAGCGAACCATCATTTGCCGCCTGGGCACCGGATACAAAAAGCCCATTACCGGCCAGACAAACCAATACAGTCAAGCTGAAAGCTTTTTTGATCTGCTCTGTTTTCACTCTAACCCCTCCTCTAAATCTCTTTATCTTAAAGTATAGGGAAGTTTGACACAGGTTAATAGAGGATATCCTGCACATTATGCCGATTCCGCTCCTTAAGTATTACGAACTAGAAAAGTCCTTGTTTTTACTTTTCTTTCTGTCGGCAGGCCTGGTTTGATGGAAATACAAAGACAAATCAATCATCCGATCAGAAAATGAAAAGGGGCTGGGACATAACTGAAACAACTATTCTCAAAGACGAACAATGTCTAAATGATTTTTCCTAAACTTTGTTTCTTACGAATGAGTTATACTGAAGAAACAAGTTCGTTCCATTGCGCTGCAGCCACTCCCTTTCCGCGGGGAGGAAGGCTTAAGCCTCCTCGGCTGCGCCTGCGGGGTCTTAAGCGTCCTCTACTTCCCGCAGGAGTTGAGTGGCTTCCGCTCCATTCCACTAAAGGATACGATTTTTAGGATGAATAAACTCTTTTTAAACCAAATAAAAACCCGAACGATTAGGGGAAGGAGTTACTTACATCCACCTGATCGTTCGGGTTTTTCATTATCTGAAATACTTATGTCCCAGCCTTTTGTTTATTCCTTATACCGTTGCTGCGTATTGCTTCTGATACAGAGCAAATTCTTCGTTGGAGCACATAACAAAGTGCCCTGGTTTGACTTCACGAAGCTCCATTTCCTCGCCTGGCTGAAGCTTATGCTTAGCAGGCTCATAGGATTTTCTTACACGTGTGCGCTCATAGTCGGGATCCGGAAGAGGGATCGCTGACAGCAGGGACTGGGTGTAAGGATGAATCGGATTTTTATAAAGCTCATCCGCGTCGGCAAGTTCTACAAGTTTGCCGAAATACATAACCCCGATCCGGTCACTGATGTATTTAACCATAGACAAGTCATGGGCAATAAACAGGAACGTTAAGCCCTTTTCTTTTTGAAGTTTTTTCAAAAGGTTAACAACCTGAGCCTGGATGGATACATCAAGGGCAGAAATCGGCTCATCGGCGATGATGAATTCTGGCTCCACTGCAAGTGCCCGGGCGATTCCAATCCGCTGGCGCTGCCCGCCGCTGAACTCATGCGGGTAGCGGTTTGCATGCTCGCGGTTAAGCCCTACCGTTTCAAGCAGTTCTACAACCCGTTCCATCCGCTCTTTCGGAGATTTAGCGAGTCCGTGAATATCAATGCCTTCTGCAATGATTTCAGAAACCTTTAATCTCGGATTAAGGGAAGCGTACGGATCCTGGAAAATCATTTGCATTTTGCGGTTGAATTTTTTTAGTTCGCTTTTGCTCTTTTTGCCGTGAACATTTTCTCCGTCAAAAAGGACCTCTCCGCCTGTTGCATCATACAATCGGATAATAGTACGGCCGGTTGTGGATTTTCCGCAGCCGGACTCTCCTACTAATCCAAGCGTTTCACCTTTAAAAATATCGAAGGAGACATTGTCTACCGCTCTTACTTCATTGGATTTTCCTTTGTTAAAGTATTGCTTCAGGTTTTTAACTTCCAGCAACTTTTCTTTTGCCATCCTATTTTCCCTCCTTCAGTACAGGGAACTGACGCATTCTCTTTTTAACCGCTTCAGGCGGTTCAACTTTCGGTGCATTTTCATGATAGAGCCAGGAGGCTACGTAATGGGTGTTTGAAATTTTAAAGAAAGGCGGCTGCTCTTCCCTGTCAATTTTCAAAGCAAATGGGTTCCTTGCTGCAAAGGCGTCACCTTTCGGCGGAGCCAATAAGTCAGGCGGTGTACCCGGAATCGAGAATAGTTCATCATCATTCGCATCGAGATCCGGCATGGAACTGATCAAGCCCCATGTGTATGGGTGCTTAGGATTGTAGAAAATCTCATCTGCTGTACCGTACTCGACAATTTTACCGCCGTACATTACAGCCACACGGTCTGCAACGTTTGCCACAACGCCAAGATCATGCGTAATGAAAATGATGGACGTATCAATTTTCTTTTGCAGTTCTTTCATCAGATCCAGAATCTGCGCCTGGATGGTTACATCCAATGCCGTTGTCGGTTCGTCGGCGATTAGAACCTTCGGATTGCAGGCAAGGGCAATCGCGATGACCACACGCTGTCTCATCCCGCCGGAAAACTGATGAGGATATTGTTTAAATCGTGCTTCCGGCATCGGGATTCCCACAAGCTTCAAAAGATCAATCGCACGGCGTTTTGCTTCCGAGCGGCTCAAATTCTGGTGACGGATGATCGGCTCCATAATCTGCTTGCCGACTGTCATCGTAGGATTCAAAGAGGTCATCGGATCCTGGAAAATCATCGAGATGTCTTTTCCGCGGATTTTTTGCATCTGCTTATCTTTCAGCTTTGTTAAATCTTTTCCTTCAAAAAGAATGCTACCATTTTTAATTTCAGAGTTGCTTTCAGGAAGCAGTCTCATAATTGATTTCGTCGTAACGGACTTTCCGGAACCGGATTCTCCTACAATCGCAAGAGTTTCCCCTTTATATAAATCAAAACTCACATTACGTATGGCTTGAACTTCTCCGCCAAACGTATGGAAGGAGATTTCAAGGTCTTTAACTTCTAATACTTTTTCCATTATCGTTCACCTGCCTAGTCGCGCATTTTTGGATCAAGCGCATCACGCAATCCGTCTGCAATTAGATTGAAAGTAATCATAAGGACGGTAATGATAATTGCCGGAATAATCATCTGGCTCGGATATACCGTCATCGCTTTGTAGCCGTCTTCAATTAGTGTCCCAAGAGATGCCTGGGGATCTTGCAGTCCAAGACCGATAAAGCTTAAGAAAGCCTCGAAGAAAATCGCGTTTGGAATACTGAACATTGTATTGATAATCATGATTCCGAACATATTCGGAAGCATATGTTTAAAAATAATTTTTCCGTCAGATGCCCCAAGAGTTCTTGCTGCAAGAACAAACTCCTGATTTTTCATTTTCAGCACAGAGGCTCGGACAACACGTGCCATCGTTGTCCATCCGGTAATGGATAAGGCAATGATAATCGGGATAATCCCCGGTTTCAGTACGATGATCATCAGGATAACCACAACAAGATTCGGAATCCCGACAATAATTTCAATCAGCCTTTGCATAAATCCATCGACCTTGCCGCCAAAGTAGCCGGATATTGCCCCGTAAGCTACCCCAACCAATAAATCGATTAATGATGCGACAAGCGCAATCAGCAGTGACACCTGAGTGCCCTTCCATACCCGGGCAAAAATGTCACGGCCAAGAGTGTCCGTTCCAAACCAATAGTATTCTTTTATTTGACGCTGCTCATAAGGATGCAGGATTTTCCCTGAACTCGGCTGCTTGACAGTACCGTCAAACGGAAGCCATTCCACGTTTTCCAAAACCTGAATACGCGGAGGAAGGTTACCATGCTTTGTATTTTGATCACGGTAATTATAAGGTGTCAGCATAGGACCGATGAAGGCCATAATGATCAGAAGAATAAGGACAACAAAACTTACAAGCGCGCCTTTATTTTTCTTAATCCGCAGCCAGCTGTCCTGCCAGTAATTCAAACTAGGTTTTTCAATCCGCTCGCTTTTGGATGCATCCAGTGGAGCGGGGACAAATAAATCTGGTGATTTTTTTTCTGTGTTTATCATTTGCTGCTCCCCCCACTTACACGAATACGCGGATCAATAATTCCGTATAAAATATCTACAAGTAAAATGACGACAACGAATAATGCGGCAAAGAGAATGGATGTACCCATGATTACCGGATAATCGTTTGTCAGAATTGATTTTACGAATTGTTCTCCGATTCCAGGAATCGCGAAGATTTTTTCAATAACAAGAGAACCTGTCATTAAGCCGACTGCAAGCGGTGCAAGAACCGTTACTACCGGAATCAGCGCATTTCTAAGCGCGTGTTTAACAGAGATTTCAAAGAAACTTGCCCCTTTTGCTTTTGCAAGGGTAATGTAATCAGAATTCAGTACATCGATCATTTCCGTTCTCATAAATCGTGCTGCAATAGAGATTGGGAAAATAGCAAGTGCTATGGTCGGCAGTACGCTGTATTCCGGTCCTCTCCAAAACATAGTTGGGAACCAGCCCAGTTTACGTGCAATGTAGTATTGCAGAAGTCCGGCAAATACGAAAGAAGGAATACATTTCCCCAGAACTGCAATCAGGGTGGAACCATAATCCAGCCAAGTATTTTGCTTCAAGGCCGCTATGACTCCAAGGAAAATACCAAAGATTGTCCCAAAGAACATCGCCTGCAGCCCAAGGGTTGCAGATGGACTAATTCTGTCTGAAAGGATTGTTGTGACAGGAGTGTTATTAAATTGGAAGGATGTACCCAGGTCGCCTTTCAGCATGCCGCCGATGTACTTCACATACTGTACCGGCACCGGATCGTTCAGTCCGTACTTTTCATTCATGATTTGCAGCTGCGCCTCTGATAGTTTTTCTGCAGAGTTAAACGGGCTTCCAGGGATTAGTTTCATGAGGAAAAAGGTCGCAGAAATAACAATGAATAATGTAATGATCATATATACAATACGTTGCAAGATGTATTTTGTCATGATGCAGACACCTCCTAATTAATGCAATATTCAACGAATTTCGACAATTTAACGATAGGTAAAAAGAGAGTATATTTCTATACTCTCTTCTACTGTTCATAGAAAATAGTGAAGCTATTTAATTTGAGGCTTATTCGCCTTTAATTTTTACCCATTGGTAGCTGTATTCGCCGCCGATTGGGTGGTAAACCATTCCTTCAACCTTCTCTTTGATCAGAACGTTCACTGCACGCTGATAAAGAGGAGAAAGGGCTACATCATCTTCAAGCATCGTTTTCTCTGCTTCAGTGAACAATTTGTATTGCTCAGCTTTGTCAGTAGTCGCATCCGCTTTTTTGATTAGCTCATCATACTTAGGGTTAGAATAGCCCATTTTGTTTTGTGGTCCATCTGTTACCCAAAGGTCAAGGTACGTCATAGGGTTCAGGTAATCTGGTCCCCATCCGCCGTTTAGAAGATCGTAATCCATTTTGTCTTCAAGATCCAAACGGATTTTGAACGGTACGTTCTTCACTTCGATTTTCAAGCCTTCAAGAGTCTTTTCAAGCTGCTCTTTTACGAAAGAAGCTTCAAGTTTTGCCGTTTCAGTATCTTGAGTTACATAACCAAGAGTTAGATCTTTCTTGCCGATTTCTTTCATACCTTGAGCGAATAGTTTTTTCGCTTCATCTTTGTTTGGCTCTAAGTATTTACCAGTGTCACGGAAGTCTTTTCCTGAATCATCAGAAACGAATTCACGAGGTACTACACCGTCAGCAACAATGGAACCGTTTTGAAGTACATCGTCAACAAGCGCTTTTTTGTCAACTGCAAGTGCAATTGCGCGGCGGATGTTTTTGTTTGCAAGAGCAGGGTTCTTTTCGTTCATCTTGATCCACCATACAGATGACTCAAGGAATCTTTGCATTTGCTTGTCGCCCTCGTATTGAGAGATGATTGCAGCTGTTGCAAGCTTAGGCGTTCTGTCTGCTTCGTTAGCTTCGAATGCATTGACAGAAGCTTGAGGATCTTTAGATACGTTGAATTGGATTTTTTCCAGTGTTACGTCTTTAGCACCCCAGTAGTCAGCGTTTTTCTCAAGTGTCCACTCTGTAGCAGTCGGGCCGCCCCAAGCAGTCATTTTGAAAGGTCCGTTGAATACTAGATTTTCAGCGTTTGTACCGAATTTGTCGCCTTTTTCTTCAACAAACTTTTTGTTTTGCGGGTAGAAAGATGGGAATGCCATCAATGTATCGAAGTACTCGATTGGTTTTACAAGCTTAACTTCAAGTGTATGCTCGTCGATTGCTTTAACTCCAAGCTCTTCAGGTTTAGCAGATTTGTCATAAACCTTATCAGCATTGGCGATTTTGCCGATCATCATGTATGGACCGTAAGGAGAAGCTGTGTCCGGGTTAAGAGCGCGCTGCCAAGCGAAAACGAAATCGTTTGCTGTAACAGGTTCTCCGTTAGACCATTTCGCATCTTCTCTAAGTTTCATTGTGTAAGTAAGGCCATCTTCGCTTTTTTGAGGAGCTTCAGTAGCCATACCTGGAATTGCCTTTTGGTCTTTATCCAGGCGGTAAAGCCCTTCGTTTACGTTATTGATAATTTCGAAGCTTGCTGCATCCTCAGCCATTACGCTGTCCATGGATGGAAGCTCAGCACTTTCGAGGATTTTCAGTTCCTGAGGAACAGATGGTGTTTCTTCTGTTTCAGTACCTTTACCATTGTCCTTAGGTTCAGATGCTCCTTCTTTGCTGCCGCCGTAGCAGGCAGTCAAGAACAAACTCAGGACTAAAGTAAGTACTACGAGAAGTGAAAATTTAGAATTTTTCACTTGTTTGACCCCCTTTTATTTTCTGATAATTCTTACAAGGATTATTATACAAGCTTTTAAATATTTGTACATGTGTTTTTTTAAAAAAATTTACACAAATGCAATAATACTAATAATTCAGGCCTACAAAAATAGTTCTTTATACCTAGTTCATTTATTTTATATTTCAGGCATTTTTTAAAAAGTTGCCAGCTTAGCCTTGACAAGCAGGGGGTCTGTAAAAAATAATTAATGTTTATGTAAAGAGAGTGTAAGATTCCCTATGCATAATGGTAAAATATAGGGATCTAATTGTGTGTGCTACTTTTTAGATATAATGAACCTTATGCAAATTATTATGGCTATACTAGTAATATCTATAGAAACGAGGTGATTGCAGGATGAAGAAAAGCGGAATCATTTTTCTAAGCGGTTTGGCCGTCTCCCTCATTGGGTGTCTCGTCTATTATAAAGAGCTTTCGCTGCTCGGCATGATTAACTCAACATTCATGGTCGGAGGGATTCTGCTGTTTGTCTCTCTTTTCGGAACTGTAGCCCAGAGCGGATTCTTTGACGCAGCCGCATACGGAATGAGACGGACATTCAGGATTCAGGGAAAAGATATGGATAAAAAAGAAGTCGATGAAATGCGCCCTGTTTCCAAGCTGATTTCGTTTTCCGTTGCTCCGCTCCTGTTTGCAAGTCTGGCATTGCTCGGCTTCATGCTGATCGGTCTTGGACTTTATTACACATAGGTTGCACGTTTTGCATTTCTTTTTTATAATATGAAACAGTTAAATGTACCGGCTGTGATAAAGAGTAGTACACGAACCCCTCATTTACAGAGAGCCTGCGGATGCTGGAAAGCAGGCATTGAACTTCGTGGAATGGACTTTTGAGCCGCATTCCGAAAAAGTGAGTAGGCAATGCCGTATGTCCTGCGTTAAAGGATTCTAAGAGGCTTTCTTTTATGAAAGCAATTAGGGTGGCACCACGGTTCATTCGTCCCTTTTACAGGGATGGATGGGCCTTTTTTATTTTGATCAGACAAGGAGTTGTTTCTATTGAAAACGATTTTTTCAGGCATTCAGCCGAGCGGTGTTGTCACGCTCGGGAATTACATTGGCGCCATGAAGCAGTTTATTGAGCTTCAAAATGATTACAACAGCTATTTCTGCATCGTGGATCAGCATGCGATTACCGTTCACCAGGATAAAGCAAAACTGCGCGAGAGCATCCGCAGTCTGGCTGCTTTGTATGTAGCAATCGGTCTTGATCCTGAAAAGGCTACCCTCTTCATCCAGTCAGAGGTTCCTGCGCATACACAGGCAGGATGGATGCTTCAATGCGTCGCTTATATCGGAGAACTCGAGCGGATGACGCAATTCAAGGATAAATCTTCCGGAAAAGAAGCGGTGGCAGCAGGTCTGCTTACGTATCCTCCATTAATGGCGGCAGATATTCTTCTTTACGGAACAGACTTAGTACCGGTTGGAGAAGATCAAAAGCAGCACATCGAATTAACAAGAGACTTGGCTGAAAGGTTCAACCGGAAATACAATGATATTTTCACCGTTCCGGATGTCCGTATACCAAAGGTCGGCGCCCGCATCATGTCTCTGGCCGATCCAACAAGAAAAATGAGCAAATCCGACCCAAATCAGAAAGCATTCATTACCCTGCTTGATGAGCCAAAACAAATTGAGAAGAAAATTAAAAGTGCTGTAACCGATTCAGAAGGCATCGTGAAATTTGATAAAGAGAACAAACCCGGAGTATCCAACCTTCTTTCCATCTACTCGATCTTTACAGGACTTACGATTGAAGAGCTGGAAGCGAAGTATGAAGGCAAAGGCTACGGCGATTTCAAAGGCGATCTGGCAAAAGTCGTGGTCGATGAAATTGCTCCGATTCAAAAACGCTATTATGAGCTGATGGAATCCGATGAGCTCGACCGCATCCTTGATGAAGGAGCCGAGCGCGCAAACCGTGCTGCAACGAAAATGCTTCGGAAAATGGAAAACGCGATGGGATTGGGAAGAAAACGGAGATAATTTGGGGGAGCTCAGCTTAGCTGGGCTCTTTTTTCATTGCATCGGTTATAGCAATGTGCCGTTTCATTAGAGCGGAAGGCGTGAAACCCCGAGTTGCGAAGCTGAGAGAAGGCTCACCGCCCCCTTACGGTAAACGCCCTACAGTTTCGGATTTCCCCAAAAGAAAGCGCTCTATCTTCTATTATACCGTACCTCCGCAAAACGGGAGTACGGCTGTATACGCAAAATAGCCTCCTGATGCCCGTTCACTCGGGCGGATTGATCAGGAGGCTTGTCCATTCGCATCAATTTACTTTTGACTCGTGCTCGGTTTCCCATAGTTTTTCAAAGAACGGCTGTCCTTTTACGAGATGCTCGCAAAGGGACATATGCTTCGGAGACCAGCCATTCAGCGTTTCGCTGTATAGCTTCTGAAAGACATCCTGGAAGTCAAGGGAGCGGATCTGCTCGTATTCCTGAGGATTCCATTCTGTGTACCAGTATTTGATTTCCGCTGTATTTTGTGTCGTTTGCAGCTGGTCCAGCGCCATAAACAGAAGCTGCTTCAGCTGCCGCTCTTTCCGCGTAAGCCCTCTCATGTGATCCGGAGAAAGAGAAAGGATATGGAATTCCTTTTCCTCTCCATGCAGCGGTCCATGAAACGGATAGTCATCTGCTTCTACATCCTTCACCATCTCATAAACAAGCTGTTCCTGTCTTGGAATCAAGCGGCTTTTCCGTACAGGGATGCTGTAGCCGATTGTGTCCACTGCGATAATTCCTTGTCCATCCGTAACGACGAAGCAGTAATCCAGTTGGATTCGTTCATGATTTTTCCGGATGTAGGCTTTTTGGTGAATGTCTTTTAGGAGGCTCTGCGGAATTTCGGAAAGATCGTTTTCAATATACCTGAACAGCACTTGATTCACCTTGAGCAAAGGAACTTGATCCAGCAGTTCAACACTGTCATCCTTTCGCCATTCATGGAAATGGCATACATTGTATCCGTTCTCTTCTCCCTCAAACCAATTCACCCATACATCATGAAGAAACAACATTTCTTACCCCTCACCTTCTCATCTATTTGTCAATCAGTATAGGCAGGCCAGGCAGAAAATATTCCAATTTCTACAGATAATGGGCGGATTTTCTTCAGAGTCATTCCTCTATATGAAGCGCTTTTACAATACGTTCTGCCGGAACGGTAAAGAGACTTTCCGTCTTTAAGCCCGTATCCTTCATGTAGGATTTGACCGCATAATAACCCGCTGTATAGCCAAGCATTTTCGGGTACATGCCCAATCCGTACATCAGTTTGTCGAATTGGCGGTCCTCCTGTTTCACGTTCTCGTTGGGGAGAATCAGCTTTTTCCAAAACGTGCGGATTTGAGCATCTTGATAAAGCCGCGTCCAGCTTGCTGTTCTTTCTTCTCCCATCAGTTCCCGGACAGCCTGTTCAGCTAATCCTTCCATAATGGCCACATCGGTCAGCGTAAAGTCTTTCTCCTTTTTTGTGCTTTTCGCTAACCGACAAATATGATGGTATTCGTGAATAAGGAGAGACTTGATCTCTTCTTTCGGCACACCCGGAGATAGAAACAGAAACAACTTGTCAAAAAAGGCAAGTCCGGATTTCCCGCCGTATTCCCGCTGTATTTTTGTATTGGACAAATCCACCGGCAATAAAAAAACCGGAACGTCCGGGCCTCCCCACCTGGTCCGCAGCCATTCATATTCTTTTGCGACATATCCCCATACTTTTTCTTCCTTAAGCGACTGAATAATTTTATAGCCGGATTTTCCATTTTTATAGAGCCCAAACGTGAGCAAATATTGAATAAGCGCCTTCTCGCTCCGGTCTGGAAAATAAGGTTTCAGCTTTTTGGCAAGCTCCGTCAAAGGGGTTTCTTTGTTGAACCAGTCCTCTGTTTGAATGACACCCATTTTCATCACCTCTATTGCTAAGGTATGAAAAAAGGTTTCGATTGGGGAGTGAAATTTTTTGCTCCATGCTGCTTTTGGCAGAGCAGCTTTTTAGCAGCACTGAATCTGTTTTCTCCGCAGGACGGGGTGTCCAGAAAAGATTCAAAGATGGTTTATGTACTAAGTCGGGCGCTGAGATCCTGTCTGCAGGGTCTCAACGGTCCCGCTTTTTTAATCAGCATGACTCAAACAAACGAAAATAGGGAAACGCTTAGAATGCGTTTCCCAGTTTTAGATTTATGAGACTTTTCCAGCCTTTTTTTACTGATACTTCTTAAATAAAATCGTTGCGTTGTGTCCCCCGAAGCCAAGCGAGTTGCTGAGTGCTACGTTCACTTCTGTTTTGCGCGCTTCATTTGGAACGTAGTCAAGATCGCATTCCGGATCCGGATTTTCGAGATTAATGGTTGGAGGAATGATTCCTTCCTCGATCGATTTCACAGCAAAAATGGCTTCTACACCGCCTGCTGCGCCGAGCAAGTGGCCGGTCATCGATTTAGTCGAGCTGATGGCAACTTTTTTCGCGTGCTCTCCGAATACTTCTTTAATAGCCAGCGTTTCAAACTTATCGTTATAAGGAGTACTTGTTCCATGGGCATTGATGTAGTCCACATCTTCAGGCTTAAGATTTGCGGTTTCAATAGCCTGTCTCATCGCACGGACGCCGCCTTCTCCTCCCGGAGCCGGAGCGGTAATGTGGTAGGCATCGCCTGTTGCGCCATAGCCGACAATTTCAGCGTAGATTTTCGCACCGCGGGCAAGAGCATGATCAAGCTCTTCAAGCACAAGTATTCCAGCCCCTTCCCCCATGACAAATCCGTCGCGTTCTGCGTCAAACGGGCGGCTTGCTTTCGCTGGATCGGGATTGGTTGACAGTGCTTTGCTTGAGCTGAAACCGGCAAAGGCCATCTGTGACAACGGGGCTTCAGCTCCGCCTGAAATCATCACGTCGGCATCGCCGCGCTCAATGACCCGGTACGCATCCCCAATGGAATTCGTTCCGGTTGCACATGCCGTTACCGTACATGCATTAAATCCTTTAGCACCCAAAGCAATGGAAACCTGGCCTGCTGCCATATCCGGAATCATCATCGGTACAAAGAACGGACTGACCCGCTTCGGTCCTTTTTCCATTAAAATCCGATGCTGGGTTTCGAACGTTTCCATGCCGCCGATTCCTGACCCAACCCAAACGCCCACTCTTGGAGCATTTTCATCGGTAATTTCAAGATTCGCATCCTTTACAGCCATAAAAGATGCTGCAACGGCATACTGAGTGAAGCGATCCATTTTGCGCGCTTCTTTTTTATCCATGAACTGCTCAGGGTCGAAATCGGTGATTTCTCCCGCTACCTTCGCCGGGTAATCATCCGGATTAACGCGTGTTAACGGCTTTATTCCCGATACCCCGTTAATCGCATTTTTCCATGTTGTTTCCGCATCCAATCCAAGCGGACTGACTGCACCTACTCCTGTTACAACCACTCTTTTCTTTTCCATAAAGAAGACACCTCATCTTTTGTTTAGATTAGTCCGGTCTGTTAACGTCCCCATCTCATGGCAATGGCGCCCCATGTTAAGCCGCCGCCGAATCCGACCATGACAAGCAGATCTCCGTCTTTTATTTTACCAGCTTCCAGCTCTTCTACAATACTTAAAGGAATGGAAGCGGCAGATGTATTTCCGAATTTGTTAACGGTTTTGGACATTTTCTCAGGAGGCAGCTCAAGGCGTTCTCTTGATGCTTCCATTATACGGATGTTCGCCTGGTGAGGAACAAGCATATCGACATCAGCCTTTGTAAGGCCCGCTTTTTCAAGCACCTTCACGCTGGACTCACCCATCTGTCTTACAGCGAATTTGAAAACCTCGCGTCCGTTCATAATGATAAATTCTTCTTGATATAAGTGCTTTCCGCCGGAACCGTCTGCTCCAAGATCAAATGAAAGGATTCCTTTTCCTTCAGAAACAGGTCCGAGGATGGCAGCACCCGCGGCATCACCGAAAAGAACAGCTGTGTTGCGGTCTTCCCAGTTTGTCACTTTAGAGAGTTTTTCAACACCGACGACTAAGATATTTTTATATACACCCGTTTCGATAAACTGCTTTCCCGTTACAAGGCCATACATAAACCCTGCGCAGGCAGCACTGATGTCCATGGCAGGAATCTGCCCGGCTCCCAGTCTATCCTGAATCCGGCATGCAACCGAAGGAAACGGCTGATCGGGGGTAACGGTTGCGACCAGAATCATATCCAGCTCCTTAGCCGTAATGCCCGCATCCTTCAGCGCTTTTTCAGCAGCCATAAAGGCCATATCCGATGTATCAATATCATCGCTTGCAATCCGTCTTTCTTCTATACCTGTGCGTGTACGGATCCATTCATCCGATGTATCCATTCGTTTTTCAAGGTCATGATTGGTGATCACATTTTCGGGAATATACCGGCCGATTCCGATAATACCAGCGTTCATATGTGCAGCCCCTTTAGTTTTAAAATTTTTAACATCAAATATTATGACTTGGTACTAATTTTAGCTCATCTTCTTAAATTTATCAATAAAGACTGATTCATTCGTCCATGCACTTTTGTCTCCGTTTCATAGATTAATATCATCCGAATCCCCATATATGGCAGGTGAAAAAAGAGTGGCAAATTCCCATGAGAACAAGTTCAATCAGCTAATGTTCGGCAGCCGGCCGCAGAAAGAAGAGCAAAAGGAAATCACTGAAGAGCCCGTTCAAGCCTCCGATAAGCCGGTTAATCAAGAGGACCAGCTCGACTACATGAAGATTATGATGCAAGTGGACGATATTATGGGTTCATTGAAAGAAATGAAGCCTATGTTTAAAAAGCTCAGCCCGATGCTTGATTTGATTAAAAAGAAATTGAGTGATTGAAAATGACGCAAAAAAAGGCTTGAACCCTCTTCAGAGCGTTCAAGCCTTTTTTTATTTTGCGGCGTCCTGCCTGCCGAGCTCATAGGCTTCTGCCATCACTTTATTGAACAAACCAAGCAAAGGCTGGATGTGTTCAATGGAAAGCTCGAGCCCAAGTGCATCAAGCTGTTCTTTCGCTTCCGGAAAATATTTCATGGCAATTTGCATAAATTCCATTTGCTTTTCGTGCTGTTCCATTTGTTCATGTCTCCTTCGGATATTAAAATTCCTGCTTGTCCAGCGGGTTTCTTTACTAACTATATGCGGAAATCGGCAATCAGACAAGCGCAGAGGAATGATAGAAAAACGGATATTGTTCGATATGATTTTTAAGTTCATCCAGCCCCTTCGTTAACGCGGTTTTCTGGACGACAGAATAAAGGGAATCACTGCGGACTCCATTTCCCGGGAGATAAAATGTTTTTCCAAATGAACTTTCATCCATGGCTATATGAATGATCGTTTTAGCAGCGTCCTCAATATACAGACCCGGCTCATCCCTAAACGGCGGGGATTTAAACTCATCGGCAGCCCATTGAATCAGTTCTTCTGTTGCAGGCTGCCATGGTCCGTAAAAATGTCCGGTATACACCATGGCCGCTTTTTCAAATACGTCCTTTCTCCATGCCGGTCCATCCTCAACAAGGACGAATGGCACCGCAGGCGTCGGACGGCTTTTCAGCCAGGATGCTTCACATATAGCGGTATCACAGCTTCCGAGATCAGGCGAATCCTCTTCACTTACAAGTTCAAAATACGCATTTCTCCCGACGGTCAGCCACTTCTCTTCCATCTGCCGCTGTTCAAAACGATTTTTCGCTTTTTCGTACACTGCGAGGACTTGAATTCCCCGATTCAGTAATTCCTTGCATAACGTGAAACCAAGAAAGGTTTGAGCTCCCAGCACGGCTGCCTGTTTCATGGCTTCCCTCCTCAAAAAAGTGATGGTCTCTTATATTTACGTCTTACAATTTTTTCTGATGCAGAGAAAAAAATTTAATAACGGACTGATGGATTCGGTATGGCTGCTCCCCCAGATGAAGAATCAGTTCAATCGGGTATCCCTGCTCTTTCCGCTGTTCTTCAAATATTTTGCTGTGCTTTTGATATGGAAAGGGGGTGCCGCTCATCCGGTCCCAAATTTTAACCGGAACATGGGAGTTGATCTTTTTCAGGGAGCGGAACGCATGCTGACCCATCTCTTTCTCATCTATTTCATACGCAGCAGCAATCTCTTTCGTCAGTCTTTTATAAAAAAGTTTATTCATTTTTTCTTCCTGAAAATAGCTTTGAAGATCAATACAAGGATTAAACAAGCCGATGGAACGGAGGCGGTCCGGACTTCTTTCCATCAATTCAAGGGCAGCGAGTGCTCCCGTTCCTTCTGCAAGGATGTGAACCTTCTCATTCAGTATTTCTTTTTTCGGAAAAAGATGGAGAAGTTTTTCTGCTAAATCGAGCGCTTTCGGCGAACCCCAATGATTACCGTAAAGATTGGACTGAATCAGTGTAAAGCCTGCTTTCCGTAAAGCGGCAAGCAGCTGTTTGCGACCGAGATGCTGCATCCAGAAGCTGCTGTGTTCATCAACAAAATGATTTTTATCTCCGAAGATCAGCACGCCAAATCCATTTGGCTGGTACGGGGTGTGAATAACGGTCCATTCTGATTCATATTGGAAAAACCGATCATATATCTCCATGCTGCTCACCGCCTTTCCCGGTAGGATATGCCCGCTTTATCTTATGACTTAAAAAAAGAATCGGTCTGGGAAGGAGCCCAGCCTCTCATTAGGAAATTCGCTTTAGAACAGACAAATCCTTGTCACAAATGTTCCAATCAGACTCTTTTCTGTCTAATTTATGTGTGCTATTATTAAATGAGAATTGTGTGCAAATGGAGGGGAAAATATTGCGTTATTTCTGGACCTTTTTCTGGACGTTTCTTCTGATACATATGCTGACGTATGTAACTTCATCAATGGTTGCAAGCGCATACGACTTTACGACAGCTTCAATCCTTTCTGTTGTCGTAACCGTGCTGATCTTTGCTATCGCGGCAGTGATTCCAAATGAGCCTGTAAATGATCATCATTAAACAGCAAAAAAGACCTTTCCCCGGAAAGGTCTTTTTTCTTTTTGATTCAGTTGCTGAGGGCCTCCTTTCGAAGCACCCCCAGCCTGTTTAAGGTTTTCTTTTATACGTCCATTGGCGGTTATGATTGGACGTTTCCGGAAAATGATCCCCAGCCTGCAATTTGATTTGCTTCGGGTGCATGACGTTATCTCCCGTTTCTCCAATTTCTACATAAGTGCCGTTATTCGGCGCTTTTTGGCCTTCACGAAAACGATGCTGCTGTCCCATGGGAAACCCTCCTAGTCAAAGTTCACGAATAGTATGCCCATTTAGCTGAGAATCATTTTTAAAAGAGCCTTTTGAATATGCAAACGGTTTTCCGCCTGCTGAAAAACGGCAGACTGGGGCCCGTCAATTACTTCCGAAGTCACTTCTTCTTCACGATGGGCGGGAAGGCAGTGCAGGAAATGAGCATCACTTTTGGCAAGCTTCATTAACTCCGCATTTACCTGATAACCCTCAAAATCCTTTAATCGCTTTAGCGATTCATCCTCCTGTCCCATACTCGTCCAGACATCCGAATACACAATATCCGCCTCGGATGCAGCTGCTTGAGGAGATTCTGTAAACAACAGCTTGGAGCCTGAATGACTCGCCAGTTTTTTCGCTTCCCCTACAACCGATTGATCCGCTTCGTATCCTTTTGGGCTGGCAAGCGCAAAATCGATTCCTGTTTTGGCACAGGCAATCATCAGCGAATGAGCTACATTGTTTCCATCTCCGATGTAGGCGGCTTTCTTCCCTTTTAACGCGCCTTTCAGTTCGTAAATCGTAAGCAAATCCGCAAGTGCCTGGCACGGATGATACAAATCTGTCAGGCCGTTGATGACAGGAATGGTTGCATGCTCTGCAAGCTCTTCAGCTTTTTCATGCTCAAAAGTCCGGATCATGATCGCATCCACATATCCTGAAAGAACTTTTGCCGTATCTGCAATCGACTCTCCTCTTCCAAGCTGAAGGTCGTTGCTGCTTAAGAACAGGGCCGCTCCGCCAAGCTGAAGCATTCCTGCCTCAAACGAGACACGTGTCCGGGTAGAGGATTTTTCAAAAATCATCGCCAATGTCTTGCCGGCAAGCGATGATTCGACCGGAGCCTTTTTCAAAATGGCCGCTTCATCAAGGATCGCATGAATCAGATCCGTTTCAAGCTCGATCAGGGTTAATAAATCCCGCCCCTTTAGACTTTGCCGTGTATTGGTTATAGCGTGCATGCGCCCACTTCCTTTCTGCTTTGAATCGGTTTCAGGGCGCCCGTCCCCGCTGCTTTCCCTTTTTGAAAGGCCATAAATGTTTCATGATTCGTAATAACCCGCTGTCCATAGGCAAGGGCTGCTTTTCTTGCTGCATCATCACTGCCGGTGGCAGGGCTGTACAGCACGCATGATTTTATCTGTTCATTTTTTAAAACGGGTTCATCCAACAGGACCGGTTTTTCTTTCCCGTCATCGAACACCTTACTCAGCGCTTCTTCAAGTGTGGCGCCGATGCACATCCCCTCTCCGGTCGCTTTCATTTCCGGTCCGAGATCGAGTGGCTGATCATGAAGGGCATGGGTCGAGAAAACAGGAAATTTAACCGCTGTAAAGGAAACGGGATCTGTGTGATCTGAGATTTTCCCTCCCAGCAGTGCGGCCGTTGCCTCTTCAATGACCGGCCGCTGCACAATTTTGCTCACTAAAGGTGCAGTCCGGCTTGCACGCGGATTCACCTCCAGAACATAAATCTTTTCATCTGCGAGGATGAATTGAATATTCATGATTCCCTTATAGTGAAGACGGCGGGCAATAGCGGAGGCATACTTCTTCATTACAGACTTCTGCTTTTCCGTATAGGATTGTGCGGGAAGGACGGCCATGCTGTCTCCGGAGTGAATCCCCGCCCGTTCAATATGCTCCATCACAAGCGGAATCCACACATTCTCCCCGTCTGAAACGAGATCAAGCTCTGCTTCATTTCCTGACACAAATTGATCGACAAGGACAGGAAAGGACGCGGGCTCCGCTTTTTTAAGGAGAGCTCTCAATTCGTCTTCATCTTTCGCTATGGCCATTCCCTTTCCTCCGATGACATAAGAAGGCCGGAGAAGAACGGGGAATCCAATTGCCTTTGCTGCAAGAATCGCTTCTTTAGCCGATTGAGCAGCCGTGCCTTTTACCCGGTCTATTCCGCATTCATCCAGAAGCTGATAAAAGGCATCCCGGTCCTCCAGTTTGAATAAGGTTTGGTGATCCGTTCCAAGCAGAGGAACACCGGCTTCCCAGAGCTTTTCGGCCAGGTTTATTGCCGTTTGGCCTCCATACTGAACAATGACTGCGTCCGCTTGCTCATGCTCGATGACATTCATGACATATTCAAATGTAAGAGGCTCAAAATAAAGACGGTCTGCCAGCTCATAATCGGTACTGACCGTTTCGGGGTTGCTGTTGATCATAATGGCTTCACAGCCCATTTTCTTCAGTGCCTTTATCCCGTGAACCGCACTGTAGTCGAATTCAATTCCCTGGCCAATCCTGTTTGGCCCGGAACCGATAATGACGATCCGTTTCTTTTCGGTTTTCTCGGGAATGAGATCCTGTTCTCCGAAATAAGAGGAGTAAAAGTAATTCGTTCTTGCTTCAAATTCCCCGGCACACGTATCCACCATTTTATAGATCGTCCGGATGTTCCATTTATTGCGGAGCTGTTTTACTTCACTCTCCGTCCGGTTCGACCAAAATGCAATCGACTCATCCGAAAAGCCTTTTTCCTTCCATAAAGACAGGTTTTCTTTTTCAATGACGGAAGCGGATTGAATGTCCTTTTCCATCTGAACGATGGATTGGACAACGGCCAGGAAATAGCGGTCGATCCTCGTCAGCGAATGGATCGCCTCAATTCCGGATCCTCTTCTCATTTTTTCGGCTGCGGCAAAAAAACGGCGGTCATCCGCATTGGTCAGCAAAGCGTCCAGTTCAGCATCCTCAAATGCTGCCAGCTCAGGAGAATAGGCGCCGATTGTATCCAGTTCAAGCGAATCCAGTGCTTTCAGAAAGCCCGCTTCCATATTGCGGGCCAGAGCCATCACTTCCCCTGTTGCTTTCATTTTTGTTCCGAGCAATCGGTCGAGGTCTTTAAATTTATCAAAGGGCCAGCGCGGAAATTTAACCGCCGCATAATCCAGAGCCGGTTCAAAGCTCGCATACGTTGTCTCGGTCAGCGGATTTTTAAGTTCGCTCAATGTAAACCCCAGGGCAAGCTTTGCTGCGATGCGGGCAATCGGATAGCCGGTAGCCTTTGAAGCAAGGGCGGATGAACGGCTCACCCGGGGATTTACTTCAATTACGAAGTATTGCTTGCTTTCCGGATCCAGCGCAAATTGAATGTTGCAGCCTCCAATGATCCCAAGTTCCCCGATAATGCGGAGCGCAGACTGGCGCAGCATCTGATATTCTGTATCTGTCAGTGTCTGCGACGGGGCAACAACGATGGAGTCTCCTGTATGAATCCCGACCGGGTCAAAGTTTTCCATGTTGCAGATTGTCACCGACGTCCCTGCCGCATCCCTCATAACCTCGTATTCAACTTCTTTAAAGCCTGCTATGCTTTTTTCTATTAAACACTGATGAATCGGACTCGCTTCCAGTCCGCGGGCGAGCTTTTGGAGCAGCTCACGCTCATCATGTGCAATCCCTCCGCCTTTTCCGCCAAGCGTATAGGCAGGACGGATGATAATCGGATAGCCGATGGTTTCGGCAAAAGCTGCGGCCTTCTCCACATTCTTGACGATTAAGCTTTCAGGAATTGGTTCATTCAGTTCATGCATCAGCTTTCGGAACTGCTCCCTGTCCTCGCCCTGCCTGATGGATCCCGCTGAGGTACCGAGCAGCTTTACACCGTATTTTTCCAGAATTCCTTTTTCATCAAGCTCCAGGGCTAGATTCAAACCTGTCTGTCCGCCTACTGTAGGCAGCAGCCCATCCGGTTTCTCCTTCTGAATAATCCTTTCTAAAAAGTCAGCGGTCATCGGCTCAAAGTATACAGTGTCGGCGACATCCGGATCGGTCATAATCGTTGCGGGGTTGTTGTTCAGCAAAATCACCTCGCACCCTTCTTCTTTCAAGGCGAGGCAAGCCTGTGTTCCGGAGTAATCAAATTCAGCTGCCTGGCCGATAATAATCGGTCCGGAGCCGATCACGAGCACGCGTTTAACGGTTTCATCCTTAGGCATAGTCCGCCACTCTCCCTGTCTGATTCATCATTGCTGTATATTCGTCGAAAATCCACTCGCTCTCCCGCGGCCCCGGGTTCGCTTCAGGATGGAACTGAACGGAAAGAATGGAATGGATCGGATCAAAAAGGCCTTCCACACTTCCATCGTTCACGTTTTCAAAACGGACGGAAAGCTCCTGTTCCCCCGGCTTCTGTTTCACAACATAGCTGTGATTCTGGGAGGTCATGAACACCTTCCCTGTGGTGCGGTCAACGACCGGGTGATTGGCTCCCCGGTGGCCGAACGGAAGCTTTTCCGTATCCATTCCATGCGCCAGAGCAAGCAGCTGATGGCCGAGGCAAATGCCGAGAACCGGAAACGCTGCGGCGATTTCTTTAATAACCGGCAAATAGCGCTCCAGCTGTTTCGGGTCTCCCGGGCCATTGGATAAAACCACGCCGGATGGCTTCATTTCAAATACATCCGCCATTTTTTCATACGGCAGAACGGTTACGCGCTGGCCTCTGTCTAACAATGACGTTAGGATCGATTTTTTTAATCCAAAATCAATAAGGACCGTATGCTGCTTTCCTTCCCCGTGCACCGAAGCCTTTCCCCCGCAATGCTGCGGGAGCTTAATCGGAGGAACGGCCGCGTCCGGAACGGCCGAAATTTTCGCATTCATCGTTCCGGATGAGCGGATGTTTTTCACTAAAAATCGGGTATCCACATGATGCAAAAAAGGAATCCCCCATTTTTTCAAATAAGCCTTTAAGCTGGTAACCGCTTCATAGTGCGAAAACGCTTCACAGCATTCATAAAAAACCGCTCCGCTGATTTGGGGCTTTTTGCTTTCAAAATCCTTCAGATTGATTCCATAATTGCCAATCAGCGGATAAGTGAAAACAAGGATTTGATTTTGATACGATGGATCGCTCAGCACTTCCTGATAGCCGGTCATTCCTGTAAAAAAAACCGCTTCTCCCTCTGCTTCGGGATGGGTCTCATCTCCAATTTCTCCTGCCAGCGTCAGGCCATTTTCAAGCTTAATGTATCCCTTCATTCCGTTCACCTCATAGTTTGTATATAAATTAATACAAATGTATTTTTATTCATTTATTTTTAAAAAAATTTCCTGCAGCTTGAATATACATTGCGGAAACCACAGGAACTGGCCGCTGCCTTTTCAGATCCTCGCTTTTGAATGGGCCTCCAGAACGGTCTTTAAAATGGATACCGCCATTCTGCACTCTTCATACGTACAGTTTATAGGCGGAAGAAGACGGATGACGTTTTCTCCCGCAGGCAAAACGAGCAGCCCGTTTTCTCTCAGTTCCGCAATCACTCCGGCAGCGGGGCCATCGTATTCCAAACCGATCATCATTCCCTGCCCCCTGATTTCAAGTACAGAAGGCAGCTCTTCCGTTTCTTTTTTTAGCTCCCTTATGAAATGGGCTCCTTTTTCCTTTACCGTCTCTAAAAATCCTGGCTGGAGAATGGTTTTCAGAACGGCCTGAACCGCTGCCATAGCTAAAGGATTTCCTCCAAAGGTGGAACCGTGGGATCCCGGCTGAAACGATGGAATCAATTCTCCGCTTCCAAGCATCGCCCCTACAGGGAATCCATTTCCCAGCCCCTTCGCCGATGTGACAATATCCGGTGTTACTTTCCCTTCATGGGCAAACAATTTCCCTGTGCGGCCGATTCCGGTTTGCACCTCATCCACAATCAGCAAGCAACCCAATCGTTTGCACGTCTCCCCGGCCTTTTTTAAAAATTCGTCCGAACCGGGAACAACTCCGCCTTCCCCCTGAATTACCTCCAGCATGATTGCTGCATAGTGGTCGCCCTCCAGTTCATCGAGGGCATCCAGATGGTTATAAGGCAAATATTCAAAAGACGGGAGCATTTCCCCGAATCCGGTTCTGACTTTTTCCTGTCCTGTTGCCGCCATCGCAGCAAACGTTCTTCCATGAAAGGATTGATGAAAGGTGACGATGGTCCCTTTACCTGTATGCTTCCTCGCAAGTTTAATCGCTGCTTCATTCGCTTCCGCACCGCTGTTGCAAAAGAAAACCGCTTCCGCAAAAGAATGCTCCGTAAGAAGAGCGGCCGCCTGCTCCTGCTGTTCGATTCCGAACAAATTGGATACATGCCACAGCTTATCCAGCTGAGCGGCTACCGCGTTTTTCACAGGTTCAAATTGATGGCCGAGACTGCATACTGCAATCCCTGAAATGAAATCGAGATACTCCTTCCCATTTGTATCTTTTACCCAGGCACCTTTCCCCTCCGTGAGGGTAAGGTCCCACCTCGCGTATGTAGGAAACAAAGAGCTCATCCGGCTGCCGCCTCCTTTTTGCTGCATATTTTTGTACCGAGGAATTCATTATTTTTCAAAAATGCTTTTTTCCCGTTTACAATCATTACTTCTTTTAAGCTTGCAGACAGGGATTGAACCGCTGCCTCTGCTTTTGGAATCATGCCGCCGGAAATTACACCGCTCTTGATGCAGCTTCTAATCTCGGCAGGATGGGTTTCGCTAATAAGCTGCCCGTTTTTCAAAATGCCGTCTACATCCGTGACAAACAGGAGTTTATCCGCGTTAAGGGCCTGCGCAATCGCGGCTGCGGCCGTATCCGCGTTCACATTCAGTGTTTCAAAGCTTTCCGTTATGCCAAGAGGCGCTACAACAGGAATATAATCCTGCTTGAGCAAAAGCCCGAGCAGCCCGGTATTGACACGGACAACCCGCCCGACGAGACCGAGCTCTTCCTCATTGAGCACCTCCGCAGAAAGCAATCCCGCATCCTGACCGGAAAGTCCGACAGCAGAAAGTCCTCTTTTCATGCATTCTCCCGCCAGCTGTTTATTTAATTTACCGGCAAGCGTCATCTGGACAACCTCAAGCACTTGCTTCGTTGTTTTCCGCTGTCCGTTTTTGAACTCCGTTTCAATTTGCATTTGCTTTAGGGTATCCGTAATATCCGGTCCCCCGCCGTGCACGAGGACAATGTCCCATCCGGAGGATTTTAATGATTGAATTGAGGTAAAAAAAGACTCAGACAGCTTGGAGATAATGCTCCCTCCGCATTTCAGGACTATCACACGATTCAATGAAGATTCCTCCTTTATGTTCGGTAGCTCGCATTGATTTTCACGTAATCATACGTAAGGTCGCAGCCCCATGCCGTCGCTTCTTCATTTCCCGCTGCAAGATTTACTTTAATGACAATCGTTTTATTTTTTAAATAAAGAGCCGCCTTCTCTTCACTATAGTTTTGAGGTTCTCCTTGGCTGAAAAGGCATAGATCGCCAAGACGGATTTCTGTCTGATCCGCATTCACAGCCGAGCTGCTGTGGCCGATGGCTCCGATGATTCTTCCCCAGTTCGCGTCTTCTCCAAAAACAGCGGTCTTGACAAGACTTGAGCCGACCACTTTTTTCGCCGCTGCTCTTGCGTCTTTCACAGTGGCTGCACCGCTCACCTGAACCTCAATCAGCTTAGTCGCCCCTTCTCCATCCTTCGCGATCTGCTTGGCAAGCTCTTTGCAGACCTCCTGCATGGCGGATTTAAACACGCTCCACTCAGAATGCTCCGGATTCAGCGGGTCATTGCCTGCCATACCATTGGCAAGGACAAGCACCATGTCATTCGTGGAGGTTTCTCCGTCTACCGTAATCTGATTAAAGGTCAAATCAGTAATCTCGCGCAATGCGTGCTGAAGATGAACCGGCTCAATCGCTGCATCCGTCGTCACAAAACCAAGCATCGTTGCCATATTCGGATGAATCATCCCCGAGCCTTTCGCCGCTCCTCCGATCCAAACCGTTTTACCGTCAATTTCTATGCTTGCTCCCGCATTCTTCACACCCGTATCGGTCGTTAAAATGGCGGTTTCAAACGAATCACTTCCTTCTTCTGAATTTACCGGATTAAGCTTAGGAATCCCTTCCAGGATTTTATCCATCTTCATCCGTTCTCCAATGACTCCCGTGGAAGCAACAGCGGTTAAGCATTCATGAATCCCCAGCTTTTCTGCACAGGCCCGTCTCATTTGATAGGCATCCGCCAACCCCTGTCTTCCAGTGCACGCATTCGCGTTCCCGCTGTTAACAATCAGAGCCTGAATTTTCCCTCCGGCTGCTATGCTCTCCTGTGTCACTTTCAAAGGCGCTGCCTGAAAGTGGCTCTGTGTATAGACCGCTGCCGCACTCGCCGGAACCTCACTGTAAAGAATACCTAAATCTTTTTTAGAATACCGAAGGCCGCAATGAACCCCATGTGCTCTAAAGCCCTTAGGCGATACGACCGACCCATTCTCTGCAAGCGTTACAGCCGCCTCCATTGTTTCCTGCACGTTCAACACTCCTTCTTATGGATACATCGGAACAAGCTTCAGCCCTGCCCGTTCATCCCAGCCAT
The DNA here is from genome assembly GCF_003816055.1 of Bacillus sp. FJAT-42376. Lineage (NCBI taxonomy): Bacteria > Bacillati > Bacillota > Bacilli > Caryophanales > Bacillaceae > Bacillus > Bacillus sp. FJAT-42376. The sequence continues at coordinate 1,667,738 of NZ_CP033906.1, read as the reverse complement.
TCATCACGTTATAATTCTGCACCGCCTGCCCCGCTGCCCCTTTCATCAGATTATCGATCACGGAAGCAATCACTACACGTCCCGTCCGCTCATCCACCTTCAAGCCAATATCGCAAAAATTCGATCCCGCTACTTCTTTTGTCTGAGGGTAAGTTCCCGGTTTTCGAATTCTTACGAATGGGGCATCCTCATAAAAAGACTGATAGCTTTCGAGAAGCGTTTCCGTCGAAACAGATTCGCTCAGCTGCACATACATCGTCGCCATAATCCCCCTCGTCATCGGCACAAGATGAGGGGTGAAGCTGATCCTGACCGGCTCCTTCATCCAAATACCAAGCTGCTGCTCAATTTCCGGAGTATGCTGATGCTCGGCAATCTTGTAAACTTTAAAATTCTCATTCAGCTCGGAATAATGCGTGCCGAGCCCCGCCTTCCTTCCCGCACCTGAAATACCGGATTTCGCATCGATGATGATCGACGCGGGTTCTATCCGATGGCGGAGCACCAAAGGGGCAAGACCAAGGAGCGATGCCGTGGGATAACAGCCGGGATTGGAAAGAATGTTTGTATCGGCAATCCGTTCCCGGTTTATTTCCGTTAGACCGTAAACGGCCTCCCCAATCAATTCTTTTGCAGCAGGCTTACGCTGATACCACTTCTCATAATCCCCCGGCGCCTTTAATCGAAGATCACCCGAGAGATCAATGACTTTACAACCTTTATTCATAAGCGAAGGAGTCAGCTCAGCCGATACCCCGGGGGGAGCCGCAAGAAACATGACATCGATTCCTTCGGCTTCATCCGCGTTTTCCAACGGCTCATCCATGAGTCCATTTAAATGGGGGTACACATCCGAATACAAATTGCCCCCCTGCGACGATGTATAAAGTATACATTTATCTGTATAAGGATGATTCGCTAGCAGTCTATAAAGCTCAATCCCCCCATAGCCGGTAGAGCCTACAATTCCTACATTCAAACAATCACCTTCCGTCTCCTTCTTTGAATTAGTTATCATTATAAATACGCATATAAATAAAATCAACTGTATATTTATGATTTTTTACTCGAACTTTGGAAGATAAAGTGCAAAAGTGCTTTACAGCGGTGATAGAAGAGGGAATTAGCTTTTCTGGAAAGACTTGGGGTGGGTGGTGTGCAGATTTTTGAGATGTTGATTTGTGTTTTTTGGGGATGCGAGGGATGGAGCACGGTTCCGATGTCGGGCATTCTTGCCTGGCACGGAGCAGCGGTTTAGGGAATGCCGGGCATTCTTGCCTGGCATGGAGCACAGTTCCGGGGATGTCCGGCATTCTTGCCCGGCATGGAGCACGGTTTAGGGGATGTCCGGCATTCTTGCCTGGCACGGTCTGCGTTTATGGGCCAATTTACTACGGTTCCGGGCCAACTTTCTTCTTTTACGGGCCAACTTATTTCGTTTGCGGGCCAACTTTCTTCGTTTACGGGCCAATTTCCCCCGGTTACGGGCCAACTTCCTCTGTTTACGGGCCAAACGACCGGTTTCGACAAATTCTTTTCATTGCTCCCACTGCCTAAATTCCGTCCATGGCCTCCCTGTTTCTTCCGTGCGTTTTCATTCCGCCTGATTTCCACAGGAAGAACCACACGTTTAGCGGATAATAAAAAAACACCCCCTGCCTTCAGGCAGGAGGTGTCAGCATTTCCTCAGGTAATGCCAAGTGCGATTTTAGCATATCTTGACATGCGGTCTTTGGACCATGGCGGATTCCAGACGATGTTGACTTCTGTTTCTTTCACTTCCGGGATATCGGAAAGGGCAATTTTCACTTGATCCACAATGGTACCGGCAAGCGGGCAGCCCATTGAAGTAAGTGTCATTGTCACAGTTGTCAGGCCGGCTTCGTCCATATCGACTTCATAGACAAGTCCCAGGTTGACGATGTCGATTCCAAGCTCGGGATCGACGACTTGTTCAAGTGCGCCCATCAGGTTTTCTTTTAATGCTTCTTCCATTTTCTATTCACTCCTTCATTCAATGCCTATTTTCGCATTATAACGGACTTTGTCCTATTTTTAAACTTGAGTGCTTAAGGCGAGATGCTGATCAAACCAGCTGACGAGGCCGAGCAGGCCTTCCCTGGATACTTTATGGTCGGCATTCCGGTCCCGGATGAACTGAATCTTTTCAGGCTGATCGGCGTATGATTCACGGATTTCTTCATAAAAAGTCCAGGTTGGGTTAAAGGGAACCACTTTATCTTTTTCGCCGTGCCAGAACAGGAGCGGCCTGTTATTGAGTTTGTCTTTATGTATGCTCAGGTCAAATTGCTCGAGCGACTGCATTTTCGTTTCCAGATCTTCATCTGAAATGGGCAGAACGTGCCCTGCTTCCCGCAGGTATTCTACTTGTTTTTTTAAGAAATGGACGTAATAAGGGCTCCCCATCAGACTGACTCCTGCCGTAATCCATTCATACTGGGTAAGGGCACCCAGCGTAACAATTCCGCCCATGGACGTTCCGGAAACACCGATGCGGTTTTCATCAATTAATCCCTGTGCAGCAAAATAATTCTTTACAGCATTCAGTTCATGGATGGTATTCATTACAATGTCCCAAAAACGGACGTTCAATTCCATAGGGGCAAGCGGCTCCGAGCGTTCTCCGTGATAGAGGGCTTCGGGGAGAACCACTCTGGCCCCTTTCTCCGCCAGAAGGTAAGCGTAGTGAAGATTGTGTTCCTTTGCACTTGTAAACCCGTGAACAAAAATGACAAACGGGGTTTGTTCCTCTTTTAACTCTTCCTTAACGACATGCAGGCTCGGTACTCCGCCTGCAATGATGTTTTCCACAATGACCACGCTGCATCCTCCTTGTTGTGGTGACACTTTATCCAAGTATAGTGTATCATGCTTTTCTCTACTTTTGAAAAAATCAGCCGCCGGAAGATCAGGCGGAGAATTCGTTAAGGCTTGGGTATTTTTGATATAATAATGAATAGGATGAAGAAAATGATGACTAAGGGAGACATTATGGATACTAAACATTTAATTGCTTTGGACTTAGATGGAACCTTGCTGCGGGATGATAAAACCATTTCCGCCTATTCGAAGGAAATCATTCAAAAGGCACGAGCTGCCGGGCACATTGTCTGCATTGCGACTGGACGGCCTTACCGTTCCAGTTCTCTATACTACAGAGAGCTTGGCCTTGATACCCCCATTGTGAACTTCAACGGAGCTTTTGTTCACCATCCAAAAGATGAGGGCTGGGGAATGTTCCACACCACGCTTGAACTCGATGTCGTTCAGGAAATCATCAAGACAGCGGATCAGCACGGTGTACATAATATGCTTGCTGAAGTAAAAGACCGTGTCTATTTCCACAAACACGATGAGCGGCTGCTTGATGTATTCAGCATGGGGGACCCGGAAATGACGATCGGGGACCTTAGCCAGACGCTTGGAGAGGATGTTACAAGTATTTTGATCCACGCCGAAGAAAAGAATGTGGACAAAATCCGTGCTTATTTGTCCGATGTGCATGCTGAAGTAGTGGAGCACCGGAGATGGGCCGCCCCGTGGCACGTAATTGAAATCATTAAATCCGGCATTAATAAAGCAGTCGGCTTAAAAAAATTAACCGACCATTTCGGTATACCGCCTGAGCGCGTCATCGCTTTCGGGGACGAGGATAACGATCTGGAAATGCTTGAATTTGCAGGCCAGGGTGTCGCAATGGGAAATGCCATTGATATCCTGAAACAGACAGCCAATAAAGAGACGCTGTCCAATATGGAGGATGGAATCGCCGTTTATTTAAAAAAGGAATTGGATTTATAAGCGGAATTTCCCACCCATAATTGCGCCCTGAAAGCACAAGATAAAAGGGATTCCTTCAGAGCAGAGGAATCCCTTTTACAGTCTATCTAAGGAGCTGATAGCGATGGGCAGCGGAAAATCGAAACGTTTTATTCAGCAGGGAAAAAATGCGGTCGCTCTTCATGACGAACGCATTCCTTACCATTTGACAATGGCCGAAGCAGAGGAGCAGGTCAGCCGCAAGCAGGAACAGGCGTCTGACACTTCTCTCGGAGGATTTTAAGATGGGGAATAAATTATTTCAAAAAGCACGGGAAACCGTTAATGAAGCTGCACCTCAAGATCAGGCCTCCATGGATCGTGCGAAAAATGCTTTATCTTCTGCATTTTCCAATTCCACAGATGCGGAGAAAGCTCAGCTTCAGGAGCTCCAGCAGAAGCTTGAAAACCGCTGATTTAAATCAAACCGCCCTTATAAAGGGCGGTTTGATTATTTTTCCGGAATGGTTAATTTGGTTTGGGCTTTTAAAGGTTTTTCTGCTTTCTCTTTCCCTAAAAATAAGGCTTCAACCTTATACTCTCCCGAAGCCGCTTTATTCCCGTTTGAACGATAGCCCCATACTTCCTGATATTCCTTTTTTTCACCCGGCTCCAGGGTTAGTTCCCTGATTGCCTGGGTAAACATTTTCCCTTTTGAATAGCGGTACACTTCATTTCCTTCCTGATCGGTGACACTAAGTTCATAGGTCTGGCCGCTTGGGAAGGTGAACGTTTTCTTCATGTCTGTATCATTTTGAATGGAAAGTTTCAGAACCGCCTGGTCCATGCTTTCCTCTGCGGAAACGTTGAGAAGCACCTGATTCGTTTTCTCCATAGGAGCCGTCACCTCTTTCCCTTCATCGGCCTGATGGCTGCAGCCCGATAGAAGCAGGATGATGATAAGCAAACACGCTTTTTTCATTATTCACCTCTTAATCTTTCCTGAATGAGCCGACAATTCCCGTTGTTTCCACAATGTTTGTAAAGGCCTGCGGGTCGACTTCCTGTATCGTTTTTTCCAGGTCATACAGTTCATATCTCGTTATGACCATAACGAGCATTTCCTTTGATTCGTTCGTGAACCCGCCTTTAGCGGGAACGGCTGTAATGCCGCGGACGAGCTTTGCATGAATGGCTTTTTTCAATTCGTCTGCTTTTTTTGTTACAATCATCGCCGTCAGTTTTTCATAGCGGGTGTGAATGGCATCAATGACCCGTGTTGACGCGTATAGAGCAACCAGCGTGTAAAGGGCTTTTTCCCATCCGAATAAGACTCCCGCCGAGAAAATGATAACCGCATTCAGCATAAAAAAGTACGTGCCAACAGGCTTGTCCTTTAATCGGGATAAAACCATCGCGACAATATCGAGCCCTCCGGTCGATGCACCGTATTTCAAGGTCAGACCGACACCGACTGCCGCTATAACCCCGCCGAACACAGCGTTAAGCAGGATATCCCCCGAAATTTCCTGCAGCGGAATGAAGCCAAGAAAAACAGTTGTCGCCCCAACACTAATAATACTGTAAATCGTAAAAGATTTTCCAACCTTCGTCCATCCTAAAAAGAAGACAGGAATATTCAGCAAAAACAGCAGCACACCCGTTGAAATACTAAACGGAGTGTACCTGGTAAGGATGTTGGAGATCAGCTGTGATACTCCTGTAAACCCGCTTGCATAAACCTTGGCGGGAATCAAAAACAAATTCAGTGCAATGGCATTCAGCAGCGCCCCGAAAATGACGACAATGATTTTCTTCGATTCTTCCATGACCATAATTAGGTACCTCCCGAGACGTTCGTCTTACTGTTGGTTTACCCCAAATAGGCGTTTCCGAATACATTGTTTGTCACGGCTTGTTCCTTGCTATACAATGTGTAATGAATTTATTCGTATTCTTTTTATTTGTTTTACAGTAAAATAGAAAATAATTGAAAAAACCGAGGTGTACATATGAACGTTCAAATTATAGCAGACAGCGCAAGCGACCTGCCATTGGACTTTTACAAAAAACATGGAGTGCTTCTTCTTCCGCTTGGAGTTCATCTTAAAGGTGAAGATTATGAAGATTTGCTGACCATCCAGTCCAAAGATATATATGATGCCATCAAAACTGGAGATGTTCCGAAAACATCCCAGTGCAATCCGCTGACTTTGAAAGAAACATTTACCAAATTGGCGGAAAAAGGAACCGCAGCCCTGTATCCTGCCTTTTCATCCGAACTGTCGGGCACGTATCAGACAGCGGTCATGATTGCGAATGAAGTGAAAGAAGAATATCCCGATTTCAATCTTGTCATTACGGATACAAAATGCGCTTCATTAGGGTACGGTCTGGTCGTCAGAAAAGCGGCCGAGCTCTCTGCAGAAGGAAAATCGATCGATGAAATCGAGAAAGCGGTAAGGCTCCACGCTGAGCATATGGAGCATCTCTTTACGGTCAATGACCTGGAATACCTGGCAAAAGGCGGACGCGTCAGCAAGGCTTCTGCGTTTCTCGGAGGCTTGCTTAACATTAAGCCGCTCCTTCACGTAGAAGAAGGAAAACTTGTTCCTCTTGAGAAAATCAGAGGCCGTAAAAAAGTGCTGAAACGCATGATTGAGGTTATGAGTGAACGCGGGGAAGGGCTTAGCAGCCAGGTTGTTGGAATCAGTCACGGGGATGACCTCGAGACCGCTGAAGAGCTGAAGCAGATGGTTCTAGAAGAATTCTCTCCAAAAGAAGTCATGATTACCATGATTGGATCGGCTGTAGGGTCCCATTCAGGTCCAGGAACCATCGCTCTCTATTTCCTGAACAAGGAACTGTGACATAAACTTTCAGCCGGCCGGTTATCCTAACACCAACTCCATTCGAAAGGAGCGGAAGAAGGATGCCGCATACAAGTGACAACGACAAGAAGGCTAAAGATAACAACGCCAAACAACATGAAAAAAATATGCTGGAAGAGAAAAACCGCAAAGCCGGGAAAAATCAGTATTCCAAGAAAACCGATCATTTATAATTCGAAACATGGCTGGTTTGCTTTTGATTTGCTCCCCCATTCATGTTAGGCGGTCCAGCCTCAGAAAAAGAAACGGGAAGAGGCTGGGACAAAATCCGGCTAATAAAAAAACCGAACGATTATTTGAACCTCTGGTATAGAGGTTCGTAATCGTTCGGTTTTATTGTTTTTCATGCTTTCTTTCAAAGCGCTGTTAAACTTGGCTGTTGATTTCCGCTGCAGTCGTTCGCTCCAATCAACAGGTGTTAAAAGCAGCAACATGCTTTAACATAGCCTTTTCAAAAGAAATATTCGGCTTTAGGACAACAATTTTAGTTACGTCCCAGCCTCTTTCTTTGTGGAATCGTTTAATTTAGACACCCTTCTATCGCTATAGGCGGCTGTTTTCCTTCGAGGCCATCAAATAATCCGGCACCACGGTCATGTGACGGGGCAGATCACTTGTGTTCCTTTCATACCAGGCTATTTGGAGATGGTAAATCTGGCGGCGGATTGAATTCCATTCCTCTTGAGAAAGGCCTGTTTCTTTGATTCGTTCTGCCAAGTGCCTTATTTCCTCCGGACTCACCTCTTCATTGTTGATAAGCCTGTGCTTGTATTCAAGAATCGCATCCTCCACCTCATGTGACGGATCATCCCATGAAAAATAAAGATGCTCCTCATTTAACTTTTCAGCAAGAATGGACCGGATTTTCGTCGCCGTCTTTCTTTTCGCTGTGATGGCAATGTCTGTGGCATGGAGAATGATTTGAAAGTTCTCATCACCGTCTTGCCCTTTCAGTACTTTCATCTCTTTGGACATATGCTTATGAAAAATTTCACTTTGCACCCATGTCAAAAAGGTGAACTGGTATTGCATAACCTTCGGAGGCTCTTCTTCTCTAAGCGGATAGTCAGTTAATATCTCTTTTAATTGACTAACCACTTGATCAAACTGGCCTTTTCTAATCATAATCTTGATGGTATCCAGATAATTCATATGGATAAAGTGAGGAGCTTTTATAATCGGGATGGAGATGACTAACGACACGACAAGAAATCCCATAATAACTGTCACTGGGAAGCCCATCATTATTTGCTTTCCGTATCCGTGCTCCTTACGTGAAAAATTCTCTACTCTTGTGGTCATCCAGCCGTTAAAAAGCGGAATGGCAATGAGGAGTACAGCTGCCATCATCCGGACAGCGTTAGGGTCATCGGGCGCAAGCGGAATCAGACTTCGCGCAGATAGCGGAAAAATAAATGTAATGACAACTAAAAGCCAATAAAAAGAGAGAACCCCGATCAGGCTCACCTTTGAATCGTCCTTCGACGGAACCCGCCCAAGAAACGAAGCGGTCGCAAAGCTGAAAAGTTTGCTCAGCGTTTTAGAAGCAATACCAAGAATAAAGTTTATCAACACGGATGGACCTCTCCTTAAGATGCAGTTAAAGATACCTTTTCCCGGAAGCCCCCCCGGCTAAGCTGGGAAATAAAGGTTCTCAAGACATACGAAAGCCCCCCGGCAATTGGAGGGCTTTTGCTTTATCATTTGATTTTAAACTGAGAAAGGGTAAAGTTCAGGTCGTCTGTGAGAACACGCAGCTCTGTTACCTTCGCTGTCATTTTTTCGAATGCTGTGAGCTGCTCGGTTGTAGAGGCTGAAATTTCTTCGCTTCCAGCTGCAGTCTGTTCAACAACGGCACTGATACTCTCGACATTATCGAGCACTTTCCCTCCAAGACCCTTTGAGTGGACGAGACCGGAACTAAGTGAATCCAGTTCACCTGAAATTCCGCCCATTGCCTTCTCTATGTCCATAAATGTCTGGGTTGTTTCTGACATGGATTCCTGCTGCTTATAAGCAAGATTCATCCCGTTATCGACAGCTGCAGACACTTCGGCAATTCCGGATTTAATCATATTCGCCATCTCAAAGATATGCTGAGTGGAGCGGGCGGATTGTTCAGCCAGTTTCCTCACTTCTTCCGCTACAACGGCGAATCCTTTACCTGCCTCACCGGCCCGGGCTGCTTCAATCGCAGCATTCAGGGCAAGAAGATTCGTCTGATCGGCTATTCCGGAAACGGCTTTTGCCATATCTTCAATTTTCGAGGTGTATCCGGCAAAATCCTTCGTCGTTTTCTGTATATGTTCACTCGCTTCTAAGTTGCTTCTGATGAGCGATTGTTGATGATCGATCGCTTTTACCCCTTCTTGAACAGCCTCTTGTGCAGCTTTGCCGTACGTAAGGACCTGACCGCTTCTTTCCACATTCCCCTGGAAGCTGCGGTCCATTTCATTGATCATATTGACCGCATCCTGGAGATCTTCTGAAATCGACTGAGATCCTGCAGACAGCTCATCCGTCGAAACAGCTACCTGGCTGCTGATTTCCGTTAAAGAGCGATTATCGGATTCAAGCTGTTTTGAAAATCCCTCCACCTCTTTGCTTACACTGTCAATGGAGAATAGCAGAGCTTTCAGCTGATTCGTCATCTGGCCGAAGGATTCATTCAGAATGCCGATTTCATCCTTCCCTTTGTAGTGAATTTCATCGACTAAAAGATTGCCTTCCGTTATCTGTCTTGCATTTTCCGATAGCCGTTTCAGTGGTTTCGTAATTCTTGAAGTCATTCTTACAGCAATCACCGCTGATACACTTAACAGAAGCACACAGCCTGCAATCGCGGAAAAAATAACGAAGGCAATCTGATTTTTCAGCTGCAGCTGCAGTTTGCCGTAGTAGGCTTTCCCCTCATCGTTGAGCATGTATACATCGTTTTGGATTCCTTCGATACGGATGGACTGGCGTTTAGCCTCCGCTGGGTTTGCAGATTGAAGAGCCGCTTCTGCCTCCGGCTTCCAGCTCTCATATTTTTTCCTGGCTTTCGTAAATAAGGCGGGCGTTTGATCGTTCCCAAATTTTTCGCCAAGGCTGTCGAATTGGTTATCAACCTTTTTCATCCCTTGGACCGCTTCTTCCTTTTGAGCCTCAGAAAGCGAGAATGAGTAATTGCTGATGCTTTGCTTCAGCCCTTCCATATCTGCATCCAGCTGCTGGACATTCATCATAATCGGGACAAAATCCTGATTGGAGGATTGAATGGAAAGCATGTTCAAAATAATGAACAGGATCAGACCGGCTGCCAGGGCCATCATTCCCAGAATATTTAGTAGGAGCCGTCTTCTTATCGTCATTTTGCTTCTCCCCCTAATTCTTCTTTCATGCTGTCCAATTTGCTTTGTTCTTCAGGCGATAAATCCAAAATCCGAACAGGTGCAAGAGCCACTCCATTTTCCGAAATTCCGAACTCTACATGCCCCTCCGGCAGTTTGCCGCTCTTTTTATAATCTTTTACAATCTTATAAAGAGCGACATCCACATTTTTCAGCATAGACGTTATGACCGCCTTTTCTGCATAAAAATATTGATCACTGTCCACGCCTATCGCATACACACCCTGTTTTTGTGCTTCCTTAAGCACTCCTACCCCTGTAAATCCTGCTGCCGCATATAAAATATCTGCGTTTTCTTTTATGAGATTGGATGCAAGCTCAAGCCCGAGCTTATCGTCCCCGAAATTCCCCGCAAACACCGATTTCACTTGAACATCCGGATTGATGGAGAGTGCGCCTTTTTGAAAACCATCCAGGAATTTTCGAATCAGCGGCACATCCGCTCCGCCCACAAATCCAATGATGGCTGATTTCGATTTCATTGCGGCTAAAGCACCGGCTAAATAACTCCCCTCATCTTCTTTGAAAGTAAGAGATGTGATGTTTTTCAGACCGGAAACCGCGTCAATTAAAACAAAGCGCTGCTTCGGATGTTTTTTTGCGGCTTTTTCAAGATCCTCCTGGACCATAAATCCAAGCCCGACCACGACATCGCTATCTTCTTTAATAAGTTCCTCAATTCCTTGTTCATACGTTTTTGAATCCTTTAATTCTTTATAATCAAACTGAATCCCAAGCTCTTCTCTTGCCTTTTGCAAGCCTCTGAACGCAGAATCACTGAAAGATTGATCACCGAGACCGACATCCGACAGCATAATGCCGATTTTTATTTTCTTTTCTGCCTTGCTCTCCTCTGGCTGCTGCATGCACCCGGCCAAAAACATAACACATGCACTAAGGATCAATATGTACTTTTTCAAAGTGGTATACTCCCCTTTTATCTATTTATGACTACAACCTTTTATCGGCTGTTTTCACAGGGAGTTAATACACACTTTACCGCTTTAGCTGGCTGATTTGCGCAATTAGGCAAAACCGCCTTGCCGAAGCGTGATTTCCGGCCGGCTTGAGGAATAAAAAAAGAGCATAAGCCGTCTGCGGCTTATTGCTCTTTCGTAAAGTATGTCCAGCCTTCTTCCTGATAGACTCTTCTCTCTTTCATAAGATGGCCCAGCGCTCGCTTGAATGCAGCCTTGCTCATGCCAAACCGTTCTTTAATATCTTCCGGATCGGATTTATCCGAGTATGGCATCGCTCCATTGCGAAGGCCCATATAATCCAGAATTTTTTCAGCATCGGGATTGATGGCTTCCTGTTTACGCGGAAGAAGGGAAACATTAATGGATCCGTCTTCCTTCACATCAATGACACGCCCTTCAACGAGTTCTCCAAGACGGGGCTCTCTCGTCATTTGGCTTGTGTGAATAAATCCTTTATAGCCTTCCACTGAATAAAAGAAGCATCCTGCTGCAATATGACGGTACACGTGTCCGGAAACACTCTTATTAAAAGCTTCACGGGAAGCCGGTACAAATTTTTCACTGAAGACTTCTTCTGTCGCATGCCTTGCAAAGAAGCGGCCGTTTTCCGTGATTCTCATCGTGCAGTAGAGCTTATCCCCTTTTTCTGGCCACATCGGTCTGAACTCAGGAAGAATATCATTGGCAATCAGCGCATCTTTTGATAAACCGATATTCACGAACACTCCCATATGATCCACCGTGTCCACAGCTTCTACCCAATCGTATTCTCCTTCTTTCAAAATCGGCATTTTCATAGTAGCCGCCAGTCTATCCTCAAAATCGTGGAAGAGGAAGACATCTACATATTCTTTATCTTCAATCGGCTCTGTGATTTCACTGTCGTGAAGGAGAACTCTCGTCTCTCCATCCGTCAGGAAATAGCCGAACTCCAGACGTTCATCAATTTCTAACCGTTCATATGTGCCTGCTCTCACAAGTCACCTAACCTTTCTGTACCTCGTACATGTTGTATGGCATGTCTAATTCTACTATAATCAATTCATAAAGTGAAACTTCCATTCGGAAGGTTTTCATATGGGAGGAATGAACATGTCTAAGGAAAACTCATTTGACATCGTTTCAAAGATTGAATTGCCGGAAGTTCAAAACGCTATCGTCGTGGCTTTAAAAGAAATCCAGAACCGCTATGATTTTAAGGGCAGCAAGAGCGATATTAAGCTTGAAAAAGAAGACCTTATACTCGTTTCGGATGATGACTACAAACTCGAACAGCTCAAAGATGTGCTGATCAGCAAACTGATCCGCAGGGAAGTCCCTGTTAAAAACATTCAATACGGCAAAGTGGAAGGCGCATCCGGCGGTACCGTCCGCCAGCGCGGAAAGCTTGTCCAGGGAATTGATAAGGACAACGCTAAACGTATTAATTCCATTATTAAAAATTCCGGTCTGAAAGTGAAATCCCAGGTCCAGGATGACCAGGTGCGGGTAACCGGAAAAAACCGCGACGATTTGCAGCAGGTCATTGCGGCGATCAGACAGGCCGAGCTTCCAATTGATGTGCAGTTTATTAACTACCGGTAATTCCGGCCGCTCTAGGTGAGCGGCCTTTTCGTTATAAATAATGTTTCTTGAAATAATCTCTAAACTTGTGCAATTATTTCAGATTTCCCCGAAATAATCTCCAAACCTGTGCAATTATTTTAGATTTCCCTGAAATAATCTTCGAACTTGTGCAATTAACCCGAACAGGCACCACTTGCTCTCTGGAAGTGAGCGATTAGTCATAAGAATTTCCATACTGATTGTGAATGCCCTCCCATTCAATCGAATTAAATGTTCTTCGCCTTCATTTGCAAGGAACTTTAAGTCCAATTTGCAAAAAATTCCCCCTCCCCCTTGAATGTTTTCGCAAAATTAGGTAAATTGGGAGTAATCTATTTTCACACAAACCAATATCGTTCTTATCAAGAGAAGCTGAGGGACTGGCCCGATGACGCTTCAGCAACCGGTCATGCAAGTGTGCGTGCCAAGGTGCTAAATCCAGCTAAGCGAGATGCTTGGAAGATAAGAAGAAGACCGAATGTTAAAGCCTTCTTCTAAAAGAGGGCTTTTTATTTTAGCTCTGTTAACCAAGCCGGCAGCAGGAGTCCACCGCCTTCCAAGCCAGACTAAAGGCCGGAAAAATCTGCACAAGGCATTAACGAAGCCTTTATTTTTAGAGGGGGAATCATCAAGTGGGTTTTCTGGAAGATTTACAAAATGAAATTTTAATAGCAGACGGCGCAATGGGAACCCTTCTATACTCTCACGGCATTGACCGTTGTTTTGAGGAGCTGAACCTTTCCAGTCCGGATCAGGTTCAGGGCATCCATGAGGCTTACATTAAAGCCGGTGCACGCGTGATTCAAACGAATACATATGGCGGGAATCATATCAAACTGTCCCGCTATGGACTGGAAGATGATATTCGGGCCATCAACTCCAAAGCGGCCAGGCTTGCCCGGAAGGCGGCCGGTACTCACGCTTATGTGCTTGCCACGATGGGCGGGGTCCGCGCTTTCAAAAAAAGCTCTCATACGCTGGATGAGCTGAAACGCAGCTTCCGGGAGCAGCTGTACGTCTTGCTGAATGAAGACATCGACGGGCTTCTGCTTGAAACGTTTTATGACTTGGAAGAATTGCAAACCGTACTGGAAATTGCTCGAAAAGAAACGAATAAACCGATCGTCGCCAACGTGTCGCTTCATGAAACCGGGGTGCTGCAGGATGGGACTCCGCTTGAAATGGGTTTAAAGAATTTAGAAGCACTTGGCGCAGATGTCGTCGGCTTGAACTGCAGGCTAGGACCATATCACATGCTCGAATCTCTTGAGGAGGTTCCGCTGCTTGATCATGCGTTTCTCTCTGTCTATCCAAATGGCAGTCTTCCATCGGTCGAAGAAGGAAGACTTGTTTATGAATCCGATGAAAGGTATTTTGCAGAAAGCGCCCTTGCCTTCCGAAACCAGGGTGCCCGCCTGATCGGCGGCTGCTGCGGAACGACGCCCAAACACATACAGGCAATGGCGGATGCGTTAAGAGGACTTGCACCCATCAAAGAAAAATCGGTTAAGCTCCGCAAGCCCGTCACAGTTCATGAACGGCTCGAGCCTGCCTATCCCCCGCTCCACCAGATTGTGAAGGAGCGCCGGTCCGTTATCGTAGAACTGGATCCACCGAAAACGCTCGGTCTGGAAAAATTTTTTAAAGGCGCCGAGGAATTGAAAAAGACCGGGATCGACAGCATCACACTTGCCGACAATTCCCTTGCTTCGCCAAGGGTAAGCAATGTGGCAGTCGGTACCCAGCTGAAGGAAAAACATGATATGCGGCCGCTTATTCATTTAACGTGCCGCGACCGGAACCTGATCGGCCTCCAGTCTCACCTGATGGGCCTTCATTCCCTCGGATTGACGGACGTGCTGGCGATTACAGGCGATCCATCTAAAATCGGCGATTTCCCAGGCGCTACATCCGTTTATGACCTTTCATCCTTTGACTTGATTTCGCTAATCAAACAGTTCAATGAAGGGTTATCCTACTCAGGGAAAGCACTTGGGGGGAAAACGAATTTCACCGTGGCAGGAGCATTTAATCCGAATGTCCGCCATTTAAATAAAGCAGCCGAGCGTCTTGAGAAAAAAATCGCCTGCGGGGCTGATTATTTTATTTCTCAGCCGATTTACTCCATCGAACAGATGAAAGAGGTGCACGATGCGGTTAAGCATCTTTCTGCACCGCTTTATATCGGCATCATGCCGCTCACAAGCAGCAGAAACGCAGAATTTATCCATCACGAAATACCCGGCATCAAGCTTTCAGACAGCATCCGTGAAACGATGGCAAAAGCGGGCGGTGACCCCCTTCAGTCAAAGAAAGAGGGCATCGCGATTGCGAAAGACCTGATCGATGCCGCATTTGATTTGTTTAACGGCATTTATCTGATTACGCCGTTTTTGAAATACGAATACTCAGTTGAACTGGCAGAGTACATCCGGGAAAAAGAGAAGCAGCGTTCAGAAAGGGAGTTTTCACATGTCCACCATTCGTGAACAAATCGCAAAAAGAATTCTAGTATTAGACGGTGCAATGGGAACGATGATTCAAGATGCCAATTTGACCGCCGATGATTTTGGCGGCGAGGCTTATGAGGGATGCAATGAATATTTGATCCTTACAAGGCCTGATGTCATTTCCCGTATTCATGAAACGTATTTGCAGGCTGGAGCGGATATTATTGAAACCAATACATTCGGCGGAACCGCCATCGTCTTAGACGAATATGAGCTCGGCCACCTTGCGTATGAAATCAATTTCAAGGGGGCGCAGCTTGCCAGACAGGCAGCGGAGTCTTTTTCAACAGACGAGCGTCCTCGTTATGTGGCAGGCTCCATGGGGCCGACCACCAAAACGCTCTCCGTCACCGGCGGCACAACGTTCGATCAGCTGATTGCCAATTATGAAGAACAGGCTCGCGGGCTCATTGAAGGCGGTTCAGATTTGCTGCTGCTTGAAACGAGTCAGGATATGCTCAATGTAAAAGCAGGCTTTCTCGGCATCAAAGAAGCGTTTGCGAAAACAGGCAAGGAGCTTCCGCTAATGGTATCGGGAACGATTGAACCAATGGGAACAACGCTTGCCGGCCAGACCATCGATTCCTTCTATATATCGCTCGAGCACATGAACCCGCTCTCTGTCGGGCTTAACTGTGCAACCGGCCCTGAATTTATGACGGATCACATTCGCACCCTTTCAGACATGGCGGGCTCAGCGGTGAGCTGCTACCCGAACGCAGGTCTTCCGGATGAAGAAGGGAATTATCACGAATCCCCTTCCACCCTCGCCGCGAAAATCAGGGGATTTGCGGAAAAAGGCTGGCTGAACATTGTCGGGGGCTGCTGCGGAACGACTCCAGCCCATATCGAAGCACTGGCGGAAGCCGTAAAGGACCTTCCTCCGCGCCAAGTAAAAGAGCGGCTCACCCAGCATAGCGTTTCCGGGATCGAGCCTCTCGTCTATGACGACTCTATGAGGCCGCTATTCGTCGGAGAACGGACGAATGTCATCGGTTCAAGAAAATTCAAACGGCTGATTGCGGAACAGAAATTTGAAGAGGCTGCTGAAATTGCACGGCTTCAAGTAAAGAACGGGGCCCACGTGATTGACATATGCCTCGCCGACCCGGACCGGGAAGAAAACGAAGATATGGAGCAGTTTATCCAGGAAGTCACAAAGAAAATTAAAGTACCGCTCGTTATTGATTCAACCGATCATCTTGTCATTGAAACGGCTCTGAAGTATTCACAGGGGAAAGCCATTATCAACTCCATCAATCTTGAAGACGGAGAGGAACGCTTTGAAGCGGTGCTCCCCCTTGTAAAAAAATACGGAGCCGCTCTTGTCGTTGGAACCATTGATGAAACGGGAATGGCTACCACTGCCGAGAGAAAACTCGAGATTGCTAAAAGGTCTCATGAATTGCTTGTAAACAAGCATGGATTAAAATCCTCCGACATCATTTTTGATCCGCTCGTCTTTCCGGTCGGCACGGGGGATGAGCAATACATCGGTTCAGCAGCGGAAACGGTCAAAGGACTGGAACTGATCAAGAAGGAGCTCCCTGAGTGTCTGACCATCCTTGGTGTCAGCAACGTATCCTTTGGTCTTCCTCCGGTCGGAAGAGAAATTTTGAACGCCGTTTACTTGTACCACTGTACAAAGGCCGGGCTTGACTATGCGATCGTGAATACAGAAAAACTGGAGCGCTTCGCAAGCATCCCGGCAGAAGAAATCAAAATGGCGGAGAACCTCCTCTTCCATACAACCGATGAAAACCTGGCACTTTTCACGAACTTTTACCGGGAAAAGAAGAAAACTGTCAAAAAACCGGCGGAAACTCTTACACTAGAAGAACGTCTCGCCTCGTATATCGTTGAAGGCACAAAAGAAGGATTGCTCCCTGATTTGGAAGAAGCCCTCCAGCAATATTCTGACCCGCTTGATATTATCAATGGCCCGCTTATGGAAGGGATGGCAGAGGTAGGGGTGCTTTTCAACACGAATCAGCTGATTGTAGCGGAGGTTCTTCAAAGTGCGGAGGTCATGAAAACATCCGTCTCCTTCCTTGAACCTCACATGGAAATCAAGGATGACAGCGGAAAGGGGAAAATTCTCCTTGCCACCGTTAAAGGCGATGTCCATGATATCGGCAAAAATCTGGTGGAGATTATTTTAAGCAACAACGGGTTCCGGGTTGTTGATCTCGGTATTAAAGTCACACCGCAGGAAATCATTGAAGCCGTCCGCAGGGAAAAACCGGATGTGATCGGCTTGTCCGGCCTCTTAGTGAAATCAGCCCAGCAAATGGTGCTGACGGCACAGGATTTAAAGCAGGCGGAGATCGACACTCCCATCATGGTCGGAGGTGCGGCACTCTCAAGGAAATTCACGGATTATAAAATATCTCCTGAGTATCAAGGAACGGTGCTCTATGCAAAGGATGCCATGGATGGCCTTTCTCTCGCGAACAGACTGCGGCAGGACCCTTTGCAGTTCATTAAAAAGGAAGTTCCGGAAACCGTTCCGGCCGCAAGAGAGGTCTCTTCTGCTGTCGCGACCCTGCTGGAAAGACGGAAAACCGTTAGCGAAGCGCCGCTTTTCAAGCCGGCAGACTGCAAGCGGCATGTGGTGAAATCCATTAGCCTCGAGCACATTCTTCCGTACATTAACATGCAGATGCTGCTTGGCCACCATCTTGGTGTAAAAGGAAAAATTAAAGAACTGCTTGCCAAAAAAGATGAGAAAACGCTCGCGCTTAAGCAGCTCATTGAAGACCTGATTATCCAGGGAAAAGAAGAAAATTGGTTCGAACCCGCATTGGTGTATCAGTTTTTCCGTGCCCAAAGCGATGGCAACAAGCTTCATATTTTCTCTGAGGAAGGCACTCCGCTTGAAACATTTGATTTTCCGCGTCAGGCGAAGCTTCCGAACCGCTGCATCTCGGATTACGTACGGGACCAGAGCGAAGGAGAAGATTACGTATCATTCTTTGCCGTGACAGCTGGACGCAATGTCCGGGAAGCGGCCAGGCGCTTTAAAGAGCAGGGAGACTATCTGAAAAGCCATGCGGTTCAGGCACTCGCGCTTGAAATGGCAGAAGGCCTCGCTGAGCAGACTCACCAGCTCATCCGCGACCGCTGGGGCTTCCCGGATTCACCGGATTTCACGATGGATCAGCGGTTCTCCGCAAAATATCAGGGACAGCGGTATTCCTTCGGCTATCCGGCCTGCCCGGATCTGGATGATCAGGCTAAGCTGTTCCGTCTGATCCGGCCGGAAACAATCGGTATTGAGCTGACAGACGGATTTATGATGGAGCCCGAAGCCTCTGTTTCTGCCATCGTTGTCTCCCATCCCGAAGCAAGGTACTTTAATGTTATGTAATGGAATCGGCTGCGGCCGGTTCTTTTTTCCTTTAGGCTCTGTTAATTCCTGATGCTGATTGGAGTGGAAGGCGCGAAGCAGCGGGACAGGTGAGACCCCGCAGGCGCAAAGCACGAGGAGGCTCGCCGCCCGGTCATAAAAAGAAAAGCGCCTGCTGACTGCAGTCAACAGCCCGCGGAGATTTACTGTAAAAAACTGTCCGTAAGTCCCAGATTAGAATGTTTTATTTTCATTTCTTGGGGAATCATCAAGTATGAGCCATTATAGATTTTAGTCAGGAGTGGAAAAGATGAGCGGACAAAACGAGACAAAACAAACTTTGCCGGCACAGGAACAGGACGTTCAGCCCGGACAGGAAACTTTAATGAATCCAAGACCGAAATTTGCAGGTGATTTTTACAAAGGCAGCGGAAAGCTTGAAGGCAAAACAGCGATTATTACGGGCGGTGACAGCGGCATTGGACGCGCAGTAGCCGTATTTTTTGCCAGAGAAGGCGCTGATGTAACCGTCGCCTATTTGAATGAACATGATGACGCTGCGGAAACGAAGCGTCTCATTGAACAGGAAGGCCGCAGCTGCTTCTTGATTGACGGGGACATCGGCGATGAAGGTTTTTGTAAACAAGTGGTTCGCGAAACCATCATTAAATTCGGCAAACTCGATATTCTTGTAAACAATGCAGCGGAACAGCATCCGCAGGAAAATTTTGAAGACATCACTGCGGAGCAGCTGGAGCGCACATTTAAAACAAATATTTTCTCCATGTTCCATCTGACAAAAGCTGCCCTTCCGCATTTAAAAGAAGGAAGCTCAATTATTAATACAACATCCATTACAGCCTATGCAGGAAGTCCAGGCCTGATCGATTACTCCGCAACAAAGGGGGCTATCACATCCTTCACCCGCTCCTTATCAGGAAATCTGGTCAAAAAAGGTATCCGCGTTAACGGAGTAGCCCCAGGCCCAATTTGGACCCCGCTGATTCCGTCGACCTTTACAGAGGATAAAGTTGCCCAATTCGGTGCAGACACACCGATGCAGCGGCCGGGACAGCCGGAAGAACTGGCACCAAGCTATGTGTATCTCGCAAGCGCAGATTCCACTTATGTAACAGGACAGGTTCTGCATGTGAATGGTGGAAAAGTTGTAAACGGCTAGTAAACAAAAGCCTCCTGATAATATTTCAGGAGGTCTTTGTTCTTAGAATCTTCCTCTTATTAGGAAAGCAAAATCTTTCAAATAATTTAGCTTCAGATAACTATATTAAGATGTTAAGCTGACTACGTTATTCGCGAGATTAACAAAGGTTTTATGGAATTCATCTCTTGATTTCTCAGATGTATCCAATACTCTTCCTACCTGCTCAATCTGATCTGATGTTAACGCAAAAACTGGAACATTATATTTCTGGGATTGAGCTATTAATCCATTAAAATCTGCCATATTTGTTATGTTATATGGTTCTTCAGACAAACCCAACTTACTAAATTTATCTTCGTTAATAATCATGCCATTTTTTTTGAGAACTGGAACAAGATTTTCATTAACATTTGAGTTTATCCTATTAATCCACTGCTGAAAAGCTCTTGCTGGCGCGCCATTTCTAGGTCTATATCGTTGAAGGATTGTTCCAATAAATTTAGGTTTGGTTTCTGGCATTTTATAAACTGCATCCTTAAATACTGAATGTGAAGTTAAGGAATTGTATGTGTCATACCAACTTGGTATTACTTTGCTAAGTGAATTAATAGCCATATTACAAAAGTAATCTGGACTACACGGAACAATAAAGTAATGGCTTTGCATAAGGATATTAGAATTAGTAGCACTAACACTTGGACTCATGTCTATTAAAATATAATCAAATTTATACTCTTCACCTGTGATTCTTAATAAATGAGAAATTGCCCCGGGTATGTTTTGAGTCATTCTCAGACTACCTGTAAGCTCCTGTGCAATTCCAATTGATACATCAAACTCCGAGAAACCAATATTTCCTGGTAAGAGAAATAAATTTTCCCTTCCAGGAAATTCAAAACATTTAGCAGGTTTTAATGCAACAGGTTTACCTTCAAATACTGGATTTAGGCAACTTTTAATATCATCGATATTGCTATCATTGTAAAACTCTTCAAAATTATCATTGCCAGTTAAACTCAAAGATACTCCAGTTAGATTACACTGCGGATCAGCATCAACTAAAAGTACTTTTTTACCGAGCTCAGCTAAAATCCAACCTAAATGGAAAGTTGTTGTAGTTTTACTAACTCCACCCTTGTGATTAAAGAACGATATTATTTTCACCATACTTTTATTCTCCACCTATATAAGAATTTTTTACCGTTTTAACATGTCGGCTTTTAAAAAACATTAACAACCTTATAATTACTAGATTGTATAAATCTAAACCTCCTAGTTGAATGTTATCTGATTATAACGATACAAATTATCCTCGGCAACTCTGTGAAGATTACGGAGGGTTAGTCATTACGCTTCTTTAAGATTTATTTCGTCCCTTGCTTTACAGGACTGCCGCTTGATGACTTTATGCGGAATAATAATCCGTCTTGCCGGTTCCGCCGGGTACTCAATCGTTTGGATAATGCTTCTTGCTGATTCACAGCCCAGCTGGAAAATGTTAATGTCGACGGTTGTGAGCGGAGGCTGTGAAAGCTCGGCCATCATAATATTGTTAAACGACACGACGGACACATCTTCCGGAACGCGGATTCCCATCTTAAACAGCATTTTCAGAACGCCGACCGCCATGAGGTCATCCGCTACCACAAGGGCTGTCGGCGGTTCGCTTAGTCCGAAAAGTTCTTTAACGGCTTCCTGTCCGCCTTCCTTCAGGAACTCTTCGTGGACGATGTATTCATCTTTATACGGCAGACCGGCGTTACGGACCGCTTTTTCATAGCCAAGAAGCCGGTCAATGGTAACAACGAGATTTAAGTCGCCGCCAACAAAGGCAATTTGCTGGTGCCCGCTTTCAATTAAATGCTCCGTTACCTCTTTTGAAGCGCGGTAATTATCATTATCCACATGTGTGATTTCATTGATATCTTTAAATGGTTTTCCTACGACAACGAAAGGAAATTCCTTTTTGCGCAGGAAATGGGTGAGTTTGTCATCTACGCTGGAATAAAGAAGGACAATTCCATCGACTCTTTTCCCTTCCACCATGTGAACGACGCCTTCAAAAATTTCCTCTTCGGTTTCACCTGTTGACATATACAGCGCATACTGCTTTTGATGAGCAGCTTTGCTGATTCCCCTTATGACTTCCGGGAAAAAAGGATTCTGAAACGCTTTATCTGCAGAGCTCGGCAGAACGATGCCGATGGCCTGCGTAGACTGGTTAGCGAGGCTTCGCGCAATAAAATTCGGGTGGTACCCGAGATTTTTCATTGCCTCCCGCACACGTTCCTTCGTCCTGTCGCTGATTCGAGGATTGTTCGCAATCACCCTCGATACCGTTGATGGCGCCACTTTTGCCAGTTTTGCCACATCTTTAATAGTCGCCATTTTCCCACTTCCTCTCTCCCACCACAATCCTTACCTAAAAAGAAAATGCTTACATTTCTTCATACCGGACATCATTTTATCATTCTGTTATATCATATTTCATCCCTTGAAACAAAACCGTTACTGGACCGGCCTTCTTCTTCTTCTGCCGGCTGCATATAAAAATCCAATAAACAGGATCGGAACGGAAACCGTAGCGGCAATGATGCCATAGTGGGGACCTGTCGGATCCTCCATCTTGAAAACCTCAGCCGTTTCCCTGTTCAGAATAAGCTCGTACTTCCCGCCTTTTTCCTTTACCATTTCTCCGTTGATATAGCCATTCAGTTCTTTTGCTTTCGCAAGCTGATCAGAAGGAATCTTCACTTTTGCTGTCTGATCGGAATTGTTAATGGCAATGACAGCCGTTTCTCCCTTATACGTGCGTTTAAAGACCGTCATCCCTTTTTGATCGTACAGTTTTTCCATATCCCCATAAACCAGCGCTTTTTCATGACCGCGGATGTTATTAAGCTTCGTAATATATGAAATCAGTTCTTCATCTGCACGGAAATCCATCATTCTTCTGTTATCCGGGTCTTCTGCGCCATCCAGGGCAATTTCACTGCCGTAATAAACGATCGGAATGCCGGGTGCGGTAAAAAGGTAGGTTAATCCCAGCTTCCACCTGATTCCGGGGGGCTCCTGGTTAATGAGCGCTTTCCTTGTAAAACGGATATTATCATGATTATCTAAAAATGTTCCGAGCAAGTACGGTGATTGATAATAATGCTCATTGCGTTTCCATACATCAATGAGCGGACCGGCAGATTGTCCGGATTTAGAAAAAATTTCAGAAGCTTCTTCGTAAAATGGATAATCAACAAAAGAATCAATACCAGTTTTCTCATATTCAGCCAGGTATGCCGGGTCATCCGACCAAACCTCGCCAAGCAGGAAAAAGTCTTTCTTTACCGACTTGACTTCTTTGGAAAAGTCTCGCCAGAAATCCTTTGGCACATGGCGGACGGTATCCAGTCTGTATCCATCGATATCGGTTTCGCGGATCCACCATTTCGCTGTATCCAGAAGATATTTCCTTGTATCCGGATTCTCCTGATTCAAATCCGGCAGACCGTAAAGCCAATTGTTCTCGAGTTCGTCCTGGTTCTCCCAGTTCGTAATTTCTTTTTGTTCGTGAAACCAGTCTTTTTTCCCGGGATCGTTCAGCCATTTGTGGGTTTTACCCGTATGATTCACCACAAAATCCAAGAGAACTTTTATGTTCCTCTTATGGGCTTCCTTAACGAGTGTTTTAAACTCCTCCATCGTGCCGAAATGCTCGTCCGTGTTTCTGAAATCTGAAATCCAGTAGCCGTGGTAGCCCTGTCCTTCATTATCAAAAACCGGGGTCAGCCATATAGCGGTAAACCCCATATCCTTGATATAATCCAGCTTTTTCGTAATCCCTTTAAAATCCCCGCCATGGTACGCAGCGGGATCTTCACGGTCCGCATCAAAATCGTTCATCGGGTCTCCGTTTGCAAACCGGTCCACCATAAGAAAATAAATTCGTTCATCCTGCCATCCTGACGCATCTTTTTCTTCTGCTGCCGCTGCCGGCCCGAGCGGCAAAATCATCAGGAAAGCCAGGCAAGCCATTATCCACTTTGTTTTCATAAAATGACCATTACCCCTTTGTTTTCTCTTCAAAAAAAGGCCCGGGGAAAGCACGGGCCTTTGCAGCCCTTTTCTCCGAACCTTTCTTTCGATGCTTATCCTTTTGTTCCTCCAGCTGTAAGTCCTGAAACGAAATATCGCTGCAGGGATAAGAACAGAATAGCGATTGGGACAGCGATCAGAACTGAACCTGCCGCAAACTTCGTAAACTCTGCTCCAAATTGCTTCGCAACCATATCATAAAGACCGACAGCCAATGTAAAGTTTTTCTCTGAACGGAGCAGAACGCTCGCAATAATAAAGTCTGTCAGCGGGGCAATGAAAGAGAAAAGCCCGACAACTGCGATGATTGGCTTGGCAAGCGGCATGACAATCTGGAAGAAGATTCTCAAGTGGCCCGCTCCATCCATTCTTGCTGACTCATCTAATTCTTTCGGGATGGTATCGAGATATCCCTTCATTAAATACGTATTCATCGGAATTTGTCCCCCTACATAAACAAGGATCAGTCCGAAGTGTGAATCAAGAAGCCCGGTAACAAGAGCCAACACATAAATGGCAATCAGGGCCGCGAAGTTCGGGATCATTTGAAGAATCAGGAACGTCATCAGCCCGTTTTTCCGGCCGACAAAGCGGTAGCGGGAAAACGAATAGGCTGTCAATGAAACCATGATCAGGGTTAAAAGCATGGTCAGCACACTGATTTTCAGCGAGTTCCAGTACCAGAACAAGTAATTGCTCTGTGATGTATCAAACAAAGCCTGATAGTGCTTCAGAGAAGGATTCTTCGGGATGATGGTGGATCCCGATAAACTGTTGCCAGGGTTGAAAGATGATCCAACGACCCAGGCGACAGGATACAGAATGATTGCAAACATGATCAGGATGACGAGGTAGGATAAGGTTAGTCTGACTAATTTCTGCTGTTTTCCGCTCATTACATCATATCCTCCTCTTGGAATGATTTCGTTCTTCTAAACTGCCAGATGGCCACGATGATGACGATGGTGGAAAGCATCAAGGTAATGGCAGCCGCTTTTGAATATTGTGCGGATGACATGGTAAGCCGGTAAATCCAGGAGATCAGGATATCGGTAGAACCTGCATTTTGCTCAGCTACAGCCGGTCCGCCGCCATTGAACAGGTAGATCACGTTGAAGTTGTTAAAGTTAAATGTATATTGAGTGATGATAATCGGTGCCGTAGAGTACAGGACAAGCGGAAGCGTAATGCCTTTGAACTTCTGCCAAGTGTTCGCCCCGTCTACTGTTGCAGCTTCATACAATTCATCCGGAATGGATTGAAGAACACCAGTCGTCATGGCAAAAATGAATGGGAAACCAAGCCAGCATTGGATAAGGATGAGCGCGAGTCTCGAATACATCGGTTCTGTCATCCAAGGAATGGGATCGATTCCAAACATTGAAAGGATGTCAATGTTGATTGCTCCAAATGACTCATTGAACAATCCTGCAAAAATCAGAATGGACACGAATGATGGAACAGCCCAAGGCAAAATGAACACCGTACGGATAATGGCTTTTCCCTTCAGATCTTTTTGGTTCACAAGGATCGCAAGGAAAATTCCAAGGCCTACTTGCAGGGTAGTTGCTCCAAACGTCCAAACAATCGTCCAGGCAAAGACTGAGAAGAAGGTCTGGCGCCAAATATCAATTCTGAAAATATCCACAAAGTTCTTGAATCCTACCCAATCCACAAGCTTCGCTGGCGGAGAATGGTATAAATCGTAATTTGTGAAGGAAAGCAGGACGATAAAGATTATCGGCAAAATGACCACAAAAGCGAGAAGCATAAACCCTGGAGACATAATCAAATATGGGAATCCATTGTCTACAAGATTGCGGTATTGGTCTTTAATGGAGCTTAAAGGGATGTTCAGATCTCTTTTTTGCCCATTTTTATAAGCATCGCGAATGTTTATAGCGTAGAAGCCCAATCCAAACGCTAAAATGAAGAGTGCAATTATTCCATAAACTAAAAGGAAAATAGAATGATCTCTTGGCACTTCGGTTCCGAGAGTCATGAGCCCCCATATTCCGATATCGAGCATATCCCATGAAACAAACAGGAAGGATGCTGCAATAACTAGAAATACAGCTGCTTTAATGTATTGCTTGTTATACGCTTGACCTAATCCAGGGATGATGGAAAGGGCTGCTGCCTTTTTTCTGTGGCTGGACTGGTAAACAAGCTCTGCTGGTTCTTGGTTTGGCTGGTAAGCTAAATCTGCCATGACGGTATTCCCCTTTCTTTTAGCAGAACAAGGCCTGCTGCTGACTGATCAATTGAGCTTGTTTTTGGAAGAGCCAGGCTCTTAGGGAACAGTAAGCCATTTGATTTACTGTTTCTTAAAAGCCTGCTCCTCGGAGCTGTTTTTTTAGGAAAGGAAGCAGTACCCCTAAGCAGAGGTACTGCTTCTCATGTGTGCTGCTTATTTAGAGTGGTTCGCTTTGATGTTCTGCTCAATTGCTTTTGTTGCTGCATCAAGAGAAGCTTTAGGCTCTGTTTTGCCTGTTACAAGCGTTTGAAGGTTGTCAGCCATTGGCTTCCATACTTCACCCATTTCAGGGATGTTTGGCATTGGGATACCTACAGCAGATTGATCTGCTACTGCTTTAGCTTCAGGATTGTCAGCGATAACCGGATCTTCAGCAAGAGCTTTTACCGGTGGAATTTCGAATGTTTGCTCATAGCGTGCTTTTGCTACGTCTTCGCTTGTTACGTACTCAATGAATTTTGTTGCCCATTCCTGGTTTTTAGAGAATGCACTTACATGCCATCCTTTAACACCGACGAATGTTTTCATAGGCTCGCCGTTTGCGAATTTAGGAAGCGGTGCTACACCGATGTCAATTCCAGCATCTTTATAAGATTGGAATGCCCATGGTCCGTTCATTACGTAAGCTGCTTTGCCTTCATTGAAAAGTCCGTCAAGAGCGGATCCGCCGTTTTCACCGATGATTCCTTTCGGGAAAAGACCTTCTTTGTAGAACGATTGAATGAATTCTGCACCTTTTACAGCGCCTTCATTGTTAAGACCAAGATCCTTTGGATTTGGCTTGCCGCCTTCATCTCCGAATACATAGCCGCCCATTCCGCCGATAACAGCGTTTGCAAAGTAGAAGTTATCGAATAGAGCAAGGAAACCGTATTTGCCGCCAGCAGTCAGTTCTTTTGCTTTTGCCTGAAGGTCTTCCATTGTTGCAGGAACTTCAGTTGCAAGCTTTTTGTTATAGATTAGGACAGGCGTTTCAGTAGACTTTGGAAGTCCGTAAAGTTTGCCGTCATATGTTTGAGATGTAATAGAAGACTCTGTGAACGCATCTGTTACTGCTTTGTCAACAGTAAGAGGTGCAATCAGCCCTTCTGTTGCTACCTGGCCAATTTGGTCATGTGGAAGTGTTACAACGTCGGGACCTGTTCCAGCCGGTCCGTCAAGACGAAGCTGATCACGCATTTTTGTTGCCATTTCAACTTCTTTAAATTCAATTTTGATACCGTTTTCTTTTTCGAAATCAGCAGCTGCTTTTTCTAGCCATTTGGATTTATCTTTATCTTCCCAAACAATTAGTTTTTCCGGTTTTGCTGCTTCTCCGGATTCGGATTTACCGCCTTCAGTTGTTGATGTTCCCTTTTTCGCGTCTGGTCCGCAAGCAGCCAATACGCCGATAAGAAGAATTACCATCATGAATAAGGACATGACTTTCTTCATTCTGACCCCTCCTAATATGGTTGTCTAGTAAAATAGTACGATTAGTATGTACAAGCGTTTGCACGTTCTGTTCAAAATATAACGCTTTCACTTAAGCGCTTGCATTTCTGTGAAAACGATTGCACAACCTAAATCTTATTATAGCGCCTAATTAGGTTTTGACAAGCACTTTTCGAAAAAATTTTTGCACATTTCGAAAAAACCGCAACATTGACATTAATAACGCTTTCACCTACTCTTTAACTATCTTAAAAATGAGCGCAAACGTTTGCGTTCCATGCCAATAGGAGTGTGACCTTTATGCTAAAAGAAGCTATCTACCACCGGCCCAAAAATGAATTCGCCTATATTTATGATGAAAATACGCTGCACATCCGCCTCCGGACGAAAAAAGGAGACGCCGAATCCGTTCGGCTGATTCACGGAGATCCTTACGACTGGGAAGACGGAAAGTGGCTTGCTTCATTAACTGTGATGGAAAAATCAGGATCCGATTCTCTATTTGACTATTATTTTATTGCGGTGAAGCCTCCCTTCCGCCGCATGCGGTACGGGTTCGAGATGAAGTCAGGCGGCGAAACTCTGATTTATGCAGAAAAAGGCTTTTTCACTCAAGCTCCTTATGAAGACATCGCCAATTTCTTCTGCTTTCCATTCCTGCACGCGGAAGACAGATTTAAGGCTCCTGAATGGGTAAAAGATACGGTTTGGTATCAAATATTTCCTGAACGGTTTGCTAATGGCAATCCGGAACTTGACCCTGAAGGAGCATTGCCGTGGGGCAGCGCCGATCCGACACCAAAGAATTTCTTTGGGGGAGATTTTGAAGGAGTCATTGATCATCTTGATTATTTAAAGGATCTCGGCATCAGCGGATTGTACTTTACCCCTATCTTTAAAGCATTTTCAAACCACAAATATGACACGATTGATTACATGGAAATTGACCCTCAGTTCGGCGACAAGGAAACGTTCCGCCGTCTCGTCCGTGAAGCCCACTCGAAAGGAATCCGGGTCATGCTGGACGCAGTATTTAATCACAGTGGCTACTTCTTTGAACCGTTCCAGGACGTTCTTCAAAAAGGAGAAGCTTCTATTTATAAAGACTGGTTCCATATCTATGAATTTCCGGTGGATACGAAAAAACCCGGCTACGATACTTTTGCCTATGAAACGACGATGCCAAAGCTGAATACCCAGAACCCGGACGTTAAAAAGTACCTATTGGATGTTGGCCAATACTGGATCAAAGAGTTTGATATCGACGGATGGCGCCTGGACGTAGCAAATGAAGTGGACCATGCCTTCTGGAGAGACTTCCGGAAAGCGGTGAAGGAAGTAAAAGAGGATGTCTATATATTGGGAGAAATCTGGCATGACAGTATGCCTTGGCTGCAGGGAGATCAATTCGATGCGGTCATGAATTATCCGTTCACAAACGGGGCTCTTAACTTTTATGCCAAAGATAAAATCAGAGCGGAAGAATTCGCCTCCGTCATCGTAAACGGTCTTCATGCCTATCCGAAAAATGTGAACGAAGCGGCATTCAACCTTCTGGGCAGCCATGATACAGACCGGATCCTGACATTAGCGGGCGAAAGCAAGGAACGAGTGAAGCAGCTGTTTGCTTTTCAGCTGAGCTTCGGCGGTTCTCCATGCATTTATTACGGGGATGAAATCGGAATGGCCGGAGGAAACGATCCAGGCTGCCGCGCCTGCATGATTTGGGATGAAGTTGAACAGGACAGAGAACTGCATGCCTTCGTAAAAAAATTGCTCGAGCTTCGCCGGACTCATCCTCTGTTGGCGAACGAAGGCGAATTTAAAGTGCTGCATGCAGACAGCGGGAACAATACACTGGTTTATGCAAAGGAAAACGGGCATCAGGTTCTTGTGGCGGTGGTCAATCAATCGGAAAAGAAACAAGAGATTTCCCTTCCTGCGGAATTAGCCGGAAAAACCGCACAAGATCTTCTAAAGGGACAAAACCTCTCATCCGTTAAGATAACCGCAGAACCATTGAGCACTCAGTTTTTCCTATATGATAAGGAGAATGAAGATCATGCTCAAAACGTTTGAAATCGTGCTGACTCCATTTAATCGTAAACGGAAGGTGCGCATGTATTTGCCGGATGACTATGAAACGTCCGGCAAACGCTACCCTGTGCTCTATATGCATGACGGCCAAAACCTTTTCCGCGATGAAGATGCCGGGTACGGAGTATCGTGGGGAGTCGCCGATGTGCTTTCTGACATGGGGCTCGATATCATTGTGGCCGGGATTGACTGCAATGAAGAACGCTTTGGACGGTTCGATGAATATGGGCCGTGGGTGAGCAAAGGACTCGGACAGCAGCTCTTTCAAATCGATGAAGAACTGGGCGGGGAAGGCAAAGATTATATTCAGTTTTTTGCGGAAGAATTTAAGCCGATGATTGATGCAAGCTACCGTACCCTTCCTGAACAAACGGCGATGATGGGAAGCTCAATGGGCGGACACATTACGACTTATGCCATTTGTAAATACCCGCATATTTTTAAAAGAGCGGCTTCTCTCTCCTCTGCTTACTGGTTCAATCAGAAAGAAATTGAAGAACGAATCCGGACTAGTAACCTGACCGCCATTGAAAAGTTCTATATGGATGTCGGGACGGAGGAAGAAACGTCTATCATTGATGCAAAGCAATACATCGATGCAAGCGAGCCGGTCTATAAGATTATGAAGGACAAAGTACAAAACTGCCGGTTTGACATCATAGAAGGCGGCATTCATCATGAATCTGCGTGGCGGGAAAGACTGCCCGGGATTTTGAACTATTTATATTCCTGAAGGCTATGGTAAACCTGGCTGCCAGCTGTAGAAAATAGAAAAAAGGACCGGCGCCGGTCCTTTTTTCTTTATGCCTTTTTCCAGCTGTTACATCGAATGTTTTTCTCCAATCCCTTTCGTCTCCATCTTCCTCTTTGCATAGAAACGATAATAAAGCGCACAGCCAATCAGGAAGGGAATGCCGCAATACAGCGCCATGCGCTGATCCGGGATAAAGGCGAGGCTGATCATCACAAGGACATTTGCTGTTAGCGCAACTAAAGGAACGACCGGATAAAAAGGGGTTCTAAATTTTAAATCGCTGATGTTTCCGCCATTCTTCACAAAAGATTTCCTGCCCAAATAATTCGAAAGAGCAATGGATGCCCAAACAAATACGGCACCGAAGCCTGCGATGGAAAGCAGCCATAAGTATACGGTGTCTTCTGCAAAAAAACCGCACAGCAGGCAGAGACAACCTACCACCATGCTTGCAATTAAGGCGTTGATTGGAACCCCTCTTTTATTCAGCCTGCCGAATCGTTCATGAATCATCCCTTCTCTGGACATCGACCAGAGCATACGGGATGTCGCATAAAGGCCGGAGTTTGCGACGGAAAGGACAGCGGTTATGATGACGAAGTTCATGATATCGGCTGCATATGGAATTCCGATTTGATCAAATACGGTGACGAACGGGCTCTCCATCAGCCCTGCTTCTTTCCATGGAAACAGTCCTGCCAGGACAAATACCGAAAGAATAAAGAAAATCAGAATTCGCCAGGCTGTGTTATGAATTGCTTTTGGAATCGTCTTTTCCGGATTTTTGCTTTCTCCCGCTGCGATTCCGACTAGCTCCGTTCCCTGGAAGGAAAAGTTCACGCCAATCATTGTGACTAAAATCGCGGTAATCCCGTTTGGAAACAATCCGCCCTCACCGGTGTAATGGCTGAAAAATGGCGCAGGCTCTCCCCCTCCCATATGAAGCAGCCCAAACATAGCCGCTCCCCCTAAGAGAATAAAAGCGAGGACGGTGATCACTTTAATGCCTGCAAACCAAAATTCTACTTCTGCAAAACTTTTTGTAGACAATGCGTTAATGCTGAATAATACAATGGCAAATACAATACACCAAACCCATGGCGAGACGTCAGGAAACCAGCGCTTCATCAAGATGCTGACCGTCAGCAGTTCAAGCCCCACCGTAACGGACCAATTCAGCCATGACATCCACCCCACCACGTACCCTGTGCCCGGGGAAATAAATTTTGTTGCATAAGTCTGATAGGAACCAACGTGCGGAAGGGCCACCGCAAGCTCTCCGAGACAAAGCATCGTCAAATACATGACAAAGCCCCCAATCAGGTAAGCAAGGATCGCTCCTCCCGGCCCTGCTTCACCGATTGTATAGCCGGTGCTCAGAAACAAACCGGTTCCAATCACTCCTCCTAATGCAATCATTAAAATATGTCTGTCTTTAAGCTCCTTCTTCAAATCCTGCTGCTGATAAGCCATGTAATCCCTCCTATGTAAGCGGTAACAACTATTTGAATAAAACTTACCCTATTTTAACATCATTTAAATTATATGAAAATTTATTTTTTTCTAAAATTAAAAGATCCATATATCTATAGGTTTCTTAATTGATTACAAGTCCATTCCCATAGGAAATGGGACGAGCGCTTCTCCGTATCTTTTCTCCCAGAGGTTATTCCAGAATAGTAGGAACTTCCCGGAAGGAAGGATTTTGCTTGTTTAGGCTGATTTCTTCCCACCGCAGCAGCACGATTTTCCTTCCATATGTATAAACCAGCGCATTTTGCGGCAACCTGATTAACAGCTGGCTCCTTCCGTAATGCAGCTCTGATCTGGTTTAACCAGATTAACCTGCGATGTTACGAGTAAGGGGCTTGTTTCGTTCATAAACCATCCCGCTTCACGACCCCTCCCGCCGCTCCCCCGGGAACCAAGCGCCTTTTGCTCCAATCAGCTTCCTCCATTCCTTTTTACAAAGAAAACCCCCGGTATGCTTCTAAATTAGCCATACCGGGGGTTTCATTATGCTCTGTAAACAGGCAGACCGCCACTTTTCCGCGTTTCCCATTCTTCTCTTAGGATTCCCATTCGAATCGAGTCATAATATTCTCCATTATAGTATCTGCATTTCCTCATTCTGCCCTCAAGCTTCATCCCCTGCTTTTCAGCAGCGCGCATCATCCGCTCGTTTCCTGACCAGGTGGTGATGCCGACACGGGGAATGGACATGGTCTCAAACAAATGATCCATCCAGAGTGAGAGCGCCTCGGTACCATAGCCTCCATTCCAATATTCAGGAAGATAAATGGTTATTCCAATCTCCAGCCAGTTTGAAGGCTGGTGCTCCCAGTAATAAATGATGGTGCCGATTGTTTTTTTTCCAGCCTGGATTATCGCTTCCATCCCCTGCTGTTTTTCAGCCTGTTTCATTTTATATTCTTCAAAGCTTATTCGCTCATGAGGAAAATAAGGGGCATCCCACTTCTTCCACTCAGGGTGTTCTTCCCCGTATCGCAATTGATAGAGCTCCTCAAGATCGTTTTCTTCCACCCAGCTTAACCATTCGCCATTTAGAAGGGTTTTCCTTTTCCAATCAAATTAGTTGGATTAAAAGGATCTCCCTGATACACTAATTGAGTAATTCTTTTGAAAAAGGAGATGCAAAATAAATGGCTTATGATAAATTATTTGAACCTGTAAAAATTGGAGCTTTCAGCTTAAGAACCCGCTCCGCTATGGCACCGATGACCCGTTCTTTTT
The DNA here is from genome assembly GCF_003816055.1 of Bacillus sp. FJAT-42376. NCBI lineage: Bacteria > Bacillati > Bacillota > Bacilli > Caryophanales > Bacillaceae > Bacillus > Bacillus sp. FJAT-42376. The sequence goes on along the minus strand of NZ_CP033906.1, from coordinate 1,634,684 downwards.
CAGATGACGAAACCGGAGTACCCGGTCCGGAAGTGGCGGAATATTACCGGAAACGTGCAGCAGACGGCATCGGCCTTATTATCACGGAAGGCGTTGTCATCAGCAGCCGGGCAAAAGGAAATCCGGGGGTTCCTGGACTTTTCACACAGGAGCAAATCGAAGGGTGGAAAAAGGTCACCGAAGCCGTTCATAAAGAAGGCGGAACGATTGCTGCCCAAATCTGGCACGTTGGACGCCTGAGCCATCCTGAGCTGATTGTCGGCCAGACACCGGAAGCACCATCGGCGATTGCGGCAGAAGGCCAGGTACCACGCTTCCGCAAACCTTACGCAGTTCCTGAAGAACTTTCAAAAGAAGATGTTCAAAAAGTAATCGGACAATATGCACAAGCCGCAAAAAATGCGATTGAAGCGGGCTTTGACGGTGTTGAAATTCATGGTGCCCATGGTTACCTGATTGACCAGTTCAACAGCTATCAGTCCAATAAGCGTGAAGATGAATATGGCGGAGAGCTTGCGGAACGTCTTACATTCATGAAGCAGGTCATCCGCGCTGTGATTCAAGAAATCGGTGCTGACCGTACGATCATCCGTTTCTCAGCCCATAAAGTGGACGCTCCTGATTACCGCTGGGAGGATGCAGATGCCGCGATGAAAACCTATACGGACGCATTTAAAGAAACCGGTATTCAAATCATCCATCCATCCATTATGGACGCTGAAGAAAACATTGCAGAAAACCAAACCCTGTATGATCTGGCGAGAAAATACTGGGAAGGACCGATCATCGGTGTCGGCAGCCTGAACGCGGATAAAGCGGAAGCCATGCTGCAAAAAGGCGTCATGGACGTTGCCGCATTCGGCCGCCCGCTCATTTCCAACCCTGACTACCTGCACAGAGTAAAAGCAGGAAAAGAACTGGTTGAATATGAGCCGAAAAAACATTTAGTCGAGCTTGTTTAATAAACAAAAGAGGTTGGGACAAAACTAAAATTGTTGTCCTGAAAAAAGCAGGAAAAACAATAAAAACCGAACTATTACGAAGCTCTATACCAGAGTTTCAAATAATAGTTCGGTTTTTTTATTCGCTATGTTAAAGCATGTTGTTGATTATTTAAATCCTGTTGATTGAAGCGGAAGGCGTGAGACTCCTGCGGGAGCAGCGGGACAGGTGAGACCCCACAGCCGCAAAGCGGCGAGGAGGCTCACCGCCCGCCCCGCGGAAAGCGAGCGCCTGCAGTGGAAATCAACAGCCAAGTTTAACAGAGCTTTTTATTAGCCGAAAACCTTTCGTCCCAGCCCATTTTTTCTTTGGGCATCTAATCCTTCAGCCGGTTGATGACTTTCCGGTATTCATTGGGCGTCATGCCTTCTATTTTACGGAACAGCTTGGAAAAATAAGTGGCGTCCGTGATCCCCGTTTCTTTTGCTATGTACGAAATTTTGTCATCTGTCGCAGCAAGAAGCCTCTTCGCCTGGGAAAGCCTGTACTGATTTAAATATTGAGACGGCGTCTGCCCCAAAGTTTTCTGCATGCACCTTGTAATGTAATCCTGATGATACAGAATGGTTTTCGAAAGGTCCTCCATCTTTATATCCTCATGATAATGGGTCTGTAAAAATTGCACCGCTTCATTGGTCACCTGCTCAGCAGCCGATGGAATATTCAGTGCTTCCTTCTGCAGATGCACCAACAGCTCCTGAAAATAAAGCTGCTGGCGAAGAGGAAAATCAGGGGACTGGCTTGTAATGCTCACCAGGTTTTCAAGAAGCTTCTCAGCTGTCAGGGGGTGTTCAAGACGGCCTTTTTGTTTGATCCTGAATTCATATTCGGCGGAACGCTCAAAATCCGCTTCTCGCCGCTGGGCATCCAGCCAATTGTCATGCCCCTCATCAAGAAGAGCAAATTCGCCTTCTGCCTTAAAATGCATCCAGTACACTTCCGTATTCTGGCTGCTTTCTTTATGGCCATAATGCTCGAGCCCAGGCAGAAGAAGCAGGTATTCCCCCTCACTGACAGTGTAAGGAATGCCATTTTCCGTCATATATAAGGCCCCTTTTTTTACATAAAGAAAATCAAAAACCGTAAACGTTCTTTTAAAATGCCGGTTTCCTGCTTTAAATGTAAATTTGCCCGCTTTGATAAAGGTCGGGAACGGCGGAACGTGAAATGTCAGAAAAGACATACAATACCAATCCCTCTCAGGTCGTATTTTTCCAAGTTTAATCGCTTTACTCTCTTTCTATTATACGATAAGCCCTGTAAACTAGGAATCGCTGTATTATATGCAGCAAGGGAGGAATACAGTTTGACAAAAAAAATAGACAAAAAACAACTTACTTTATTTGCTTTAACATGGCCGATCTTCATTGAAATTTTCCTGCATATGCTTATGGGAAATGCCGATACATTCATGCTTAGTCAATATACAGATGATTCAGTAGCGGCAGCAGGCGTGGCCAACCAGATTTTAAACCTGGTGATCGTTATGTTCGGATTCATTGCAACAGGCTCGGTCATCTTAATAACACAGAATATTGGAGCCGGAAAGGAACACACTGCAAGAGAAGTGGCCATCATGTCGGTTATTGCCAATTTATTGATTGGTATCCTCATCAGCGGCGTACTCCTTGCTTTCAGCAAACCCATCCTTCAAATGATGAACCTTGCCCCATCCCTGATGGAGGAAGGGAATAAATATTTGGGAATCGTCGGAACCTTTATCTTCATACAAGCGTTAATCATGACAGGTGCCTCCATTCTTCGAAGCTACTGCTACACGAAAGATACGATGGTCGTAACCGTCTGCATGAACCTGCTGAATATTGGCGGAAACTTTTTATTGATTTTCGGAGCTTTCGGCTTTCCGGAAATGGGTATTCAAGGTGCAGCCGTTTCTACCGTCATCTCCAGGGTCCTTGGCCTGATTGCTGTGTCAATCCTGCTGATTAAGCGCATTCCGGCTCTGAATCAAAGCCTGAACCTCAAGTGGAGCCACTTAAGAAACCTGCTTAAAATCGGGATACCTTCTGCAGGTGAACAGCTTGCCTATAACATGTCCCAGATGGCCATCACCTTTTTTGTAGCCATGATCGGGACCGAAGCGCTAACGACTAAAATCTATGCACAGAACATCATGATGTTTATCTTCCTTTTCAGCATCTCCGTCAGTCAGGGAACGCAGATCCTCGTTGGCCGGATGGTCGGAGCCAAAAAATATGAAGAAGCGTTCAAACGCTGCATGAAAAGCCTGTATCTTGCCATTGGCGCCTCATTGTTCATGGCTGTGACGGTCAGCGCCTTCTCGGATAACCTGTTTGATTTATTCACAAACAATGAACAAATCATCCAAACCGGCGGCATGCTGATTCTGCTGACTGTTATACTCGAACCCGGCAGAGCCTTCAACCTCGTCATCATCGGAGCACTCAGAGCTGCAGGCGATGTGAAATTCCCTGTCTACATGGGAATGATCTCCATGTGGGGAATCAGCGTCCCGGTCGCCTATCTTCTTGGAGTCCACTTCGGCTACGGCCTCGCCGGCATATGGATTGCGTTCATTCTCGATGAATGGACAAGAGGCATCATGATGTACTTCCGATGGAAATCCAGAGTGTGGGTATCAAAAGGATTTGTGGAAAAAGAAAAAACCGCTTTGCATGAGCAGGCGGTATAAGAGGGAAAGCGCTGGCCGGTTGAGGCCGGCGCTTTTTTATGGGGATTGTCCTTTTTTGAGGGGTGGTGTGCGGGATCGCACATCCTTTTTCTTTGCGATGTCTGGGATTGATGTCCGGGATCGCACCTTTTTCGTGCGATGTCCGGCATTGTTGTCCGGGATTGCAATTCTTTCCATGCGATGTCCGGCATTCTTGTCCGGGATCACGCCTCTTTCGTGCGATGTCCGGCATTCTTGTCCGGGATCGCACCTTTTTCCCGCGATGTCCGGGATTGTTGTCCGGGATCGCACCTTTTTCCTTGCGATGTCCGGCATTGTTGTCCGGGATCGCACCTCTTTCCTGTGATGTCCGGGATTGTTGTCCGGGATCACACCTCTTTCCTGTGATGTCCGGGATTGTTGTCCGGGATCACACCTTTTTCTCGTGATGTCCGGCATTGTTGTCCGGGATCACACCTCTTTCCTGTGATGTCCGGGATTCTTGTCCGGGATCGCACCTTTTTCCCGCGATGTCCGGGATTGTTGTCCGGGATCGCACCTTTTTCCTTGCGATGTCCGGCATTGTTGTCCGGGATCACACCTCTTTCCTGTGATGTCCGGCATTGTTGTCCGGGATCACACCTCTTTCCATGCGATGTCAGGGATTGTTGTCCGGGATCGCACCTCTTTCGTGCGATGTCAGGGATTGTTGTCCGGGATCGCACCCTTTCCATACAATGTCCGGCATTGTTGTCCGGGATCACACCTCTTTCCATGCGATGTCCGGCATTGTTGTCCGGGATCACACCTTTTTCCCGCGATGTCCGGCATTGTTGTCCGGGATCACACCTTTTTCTCGTGATGTCCGGCATTGTTGTCCGGGATCACACCTTTTTCGTGCGATGTCCGGCATTAATGTCCGGGATCAATCCTCTTTCCTTGCGATGTCCGGCATTAATGTCCAGGATCAATCCTCATTCCGTGCGATGTCCGGCATCGAGCACTTTTTACAATCCCCCTAAGCGTATGAATCCACCTTTTATCTACCACTAGCTCAAACAATATTTACAATTTAATGAACATTTTAAAAATTTTAACTTATGCGGGTGAATTTAAGTATACTTAAATTAGAACGTCCGTTCAATTTAAGAAAGGAGTTTTCACCTCATGACAGGCACACGCCGCTATGACAGCGGGAAGGCAAAAAAAGAAATCATGGAGCATGCTCAAACCGTTTTTTCTCAAAAGGGCTACAATCATACGTCTGTGGCAGATTTAGCAAAGGCATCCGGCTATAGCAAAGGGCACATTTATTATCATTTTGAAAACAAAGAGAAGCTCTTTGTGCTGCTTGCTCAAAGAACAATGAAGGAATGGAATGATAAGTGGATGATTAAAGAACCAATCTATCAAAATGCAAGTGAAAAACTTTACGGAATGGCCATGCATGTACTTTATCACTATCAGACTCCGCTGCTCCGTTCCGGTCAGGAGCTTGCTGCGAATCCGCAGTCCAGTCCTGAATCGGTCAAACAGCTGTATGAACTGGCAGTGGTGCCCATGGCAGCCTACAGGACTATTTTTACAGAAGGTATCAGTAATGGGGAATTTATGTCCAATGGAAACGCGGATCAATGGACGGCACTTTACGGAACATGGCTCGGAGGACTGTGCCAGCTCACAAATACACAGGAGCCAGCTTCCCTGGAACCTCTTTTTCATGAAGCAACCTCGATATTTCTTAAATCCATCCAATCCAGTTAGGAGGAAAACAAATGCATATTGCATTGATTGGCGACAGTTTAACCGAAGGAAGACCAGGTATCCCTTTTGCCAGGCTGTTGAAAGAACAGTTTCCCGGGTTCCGTTTTGATAACCTTGGAAAAGGCGGGGATACAGTCTTAAGCCTTTATTCCAGACTTTCTAAAAAGAAGCTCCCTGCTCATTATGATCTTGCCTTTCTTTGGATTGGTGTAAACGATGTGTATACGAAAATGCTGAACGCCCAGGCACAGGTTCCTGCAAAGGATGAGAAGGAATTTGAAGAAGTGTATAAAAAATGCGTGGAAATCATACTTGGCTCATCAAAACAGATCATTCTGGTCACACCGGCTTTAATTGGTGAAGACACTGAAAGCCATGCAAATAAACAGCTTAGAACGTTATCCTCCATCATCCTGTCATTAGCGGACAAACAACCTAATCTCCTCGGTCTCGACCTGCATACAATTTTCAAGCATCATCTTGCTCAAAAAACAAGCTCCGACTATATTTCTGTGAAAGTCACTCGGATAATGGCAGATGCTCTTTTCCACCGAAAGCCTTCTCGGATTGATAAACTCTCGAGAGAAAGAGGTCTTCATTTAACGCTTGACGGCGTCCATTTGAACAGCCTGGGAGCCCAGATCACAGCCGGCGAATACGCAGAACTTATTAAGGCGGAAAATAAAAAAGCTGCATTATAACTCTTTCGGTCAGGGGATGATGAGATGGAAAATAAAAAGGTAGCCATTGTAACAGGCGGAGCCTCAGGGATAGGAAGAGCACTGTGCCTGGAATTATCCCGTCAAGGAGCTGCTGTGATCATTGCGGATATAAATGAAACGGAGGGAAAGAAAGCTCAAGCAGCCATCACCGGTTCCGCCTTTGTTTATTGTGACGTAAAGGATCTCCGCTGCATGGAAAAAATCATTCATGAAACGTATACGAATTATGGGAGAATCGATTACTTATTTAATAATGCCGGGGTTGCTTTATATGGGGAGTTCTCTGATATGAATATGACACACTGGAAAAAAACGATGGACGTGAATGTCTGGGGAGTGATTCACGGAACACAGATTGCCTATGCGATTATGAAAAAACAGGGATTTGGCCATATCGTAAACACCGCTTCCGCTGCAGGACTTGGTCCATCCCCCTTTTCAGCCGTTTACTCGGCAACAAAGCATACCGTTGTAGGGTTAACGACTTCCCTTCATTATGAAGCAGAAGCATACGGAGTGAAGGTGACCGCCCTCTGCCCCGCCTTTGTGGACACCCCGATTCTTAATAAAGCAGAAGCGGTTAAACTGGATAAATCCCTCATCATGGAACAATTCAAGAAACAAAAAATGATGTCTCCCGAAAGATTTGCAAAGATTGCGTTAAAAGGCGTACACCAAAATAAGACAATTATATGCCCAATGCCTCTCAGAAAAACGATGGATGTCTTCTTTACCCTTTTTCCTGCTGCACATTCATCCCTTATGCGGCTTGTCTGCAGGGTCAGCAGGAAGGCAAAAGTATCTGCTTGAATGGAAACCTGAAAAGCTCAAGCAGGTGTTTGGCTTTGAGCTTTCGGATACGCCTGGTTTCACCACTCTGCTGAGTGTGCTTCAATTTTCACTCCACAATCTTTGAACATTGATTAGCTTATGCCCGTGAAACTCCATTCTGTAAATATCAGGTTTTGAGGTGCTATATAAAAATTCTAAATCATAGCTGCTATCAAAATACGCCATCATCAAGGTCATAACCGCCCCGTGTGTTCCGACTGCAACTCTTTGCCCGCTGTACGAAACGAGCAGTTGTTCTAATACGCTAACTGCTCGTTTCTGACAGTCTGCATTGGATTCGCCTCCTTTTAAAGAGAATGTCGGTTCCAAAAATGACCTCTCTAATAGAGGAATTAATTCTTTGTCCGCTGCCCGGCTATCATCAGAAGAAAAGATTCTTTCTTTTAAATCTTCAAATACAATAACCTCTTTTCCTATTTGTTCAGCTAATTTTTCAACGGTTAATATGGACCGTATATACGGACTCGATACCACTGCATCAATCTTCTCATCTTTCAGAATCTCCGTTACCCGTTCCACATCTGCATACCCTTTTTCGGTCAATGCTCTTGTTCTTTCCTTTCCTTCCTTCGGTGATTCACCGTGTCTGACCATATAAATAAAGGTACTCATTCTTTTTTCCTCCTGTCCGCTCTCTGGGAATACCATACCACAATAAGGAAATGACGCTTACCAGCTTTTTTCAGGAGAAAAAAAATAGGATGAAATCGTTTCGATTTCATCCTATTTGAAGCCTTATTATTTATTATCATTTAAAGAAGTTCTGCTAAGAACCCGACTCGCAGCGCAGAACTGACCAGGGCCCTGCTGGCCTCTGATCCGCCTTTCCTAATCGGCCTCTTTCCGTGTTATTTTTTCAAATGGTACGGTACTGTCGTAATGATTACATTTCTCCGATACAGCAAGAATGCACGGATCAGCAGACTGGACTGGTTATGGAGTATATTGTGCCAGCCCTTTTTCGGAATAAACTGCGGAATGACCACTGTTACTTTATAGTTGGATTCACTCGCTTTTTTCTCGACTGTATCGACAAACTTGGTAAGCGGATTGATGATGCTGCGGTAATGGGACTGCAGGGTGACGAGCCTAACATCGGGCTGCCACTTTTTCCATTTCTCTTCAAATTTGCGCTCATCTTCGCGCTCAAATGCGATATACACCGCAATAATCTGGTCCGGAGAAAGGGATTTGGCATAGTTTAAAGAATTCTCCACAACATGGGTAATTCCGGCAACCGGAACGACGATGACGTTTCCTTCGATTGGGATTGCGCGCTCGCACGTTGTAATCCTTAATTGGTCGCCCACTGCTTCGTAATGCTTGCGAATCTGGTGAAACAGGATAATGATAATCGGCAGGAAGATTAGAATCGACCATACCTGTGTAAATTTTGTCAGGAAGAAAATCAGCGTAACAAGGAAGCAAATGACCGCTCCCGCTGTATTGATAATAAACTTCGGGATCCAGCCGGCCGGTTTTTCCTTCAGCCATTTCACCATCATCCCTGTCTGGGAAAGCGTGAACGGAATAAATACTCCAACGGCATATAGAGGGATGAGGTGCTCTGTCTGGCCTTTGAATGCGATAATCAGGATAATGGAAAAAACAGAAAGGATGATGATTCCATTTGAGTAGCCTAAGCGGTCTCCTCTTACCGTAAACATTCTTGGAATGAATTTATCCTTAGCGAGATTGACGGCAAGGAGCGGGAAGGCGGTATAACCTGTGTTCGCTGCCAAAATTAAGATCAAGGCCGTTGTCCCTTGAATAAAGTAATACATAAAGTTCCGGCCGAATGTTTCCTCGGCAATTTGCGAAACAACCGTTACTTCTGCAGCGGGCACAATTCCGTAATAATAAGCAAGATAAACAATTCCAGTAAACAAAATTGCAAGAAGTGTACCCATCGCAACAAGGGTTTTCGCGGCATTGTTCGGAGCCGGATTTTTAAAGTTCGGAATTGCATTGGATATCGCCTCGACCCCTGTCAAAGCGGAGCTTCCTGATGCAAAAGCTCTTAACAGAATAAACAGACTGAGTCCTGCAACCGGTGTGCCGATCGGTGTATGTGCGTCAGCCGGGACCTGACCTGTTATAATATGATATAAGCCTGCTCCAATCATAATAAATAAAGCAAGAACGAATAAGTAGACCGGATAGGCTAATACAGAAGCAGACTCCGTTACTCCTCTTAAATTTAAAATTGTAAGCAAGATGACAAAGACAATCGCAATTTCCACGTTATAATCATGCAAAGCAGGAAACGCGGACGTAATCGCATCCGTTCCTGCAGAAACACTCACTGCTACAGTCAGAATGTAGTCCACCAGCAGGGAACCGCCGGCAATCAGACCGGGATTTACTCCTAAATTGTTTTTGGAAACAACATAGGCGCCTCCTCCGTGGGGATAGGCAAAAATAATCTGACGGTAGGATAGGATCAATGCCGCCAGCAGGACTAAAACCCCTAATGCAATCGGAATGGAATACCAGAACGCAGCTGCACTGATGGTGATCAGCACAATCAGAATTTGTTCCGGACCATAGGCAACGGAAGATAATGCATCAGATGACAGAATGGCGAGCGCCTTTTTCTTATTGAGTTTCTGTTCCCCAAGCTCCCCTGATTTTAAAGGCCTTCCGATTAGTAACCGTTTTATTGAAGAAATCAAACTTTTCACCGCCATATAGAATTAAACTTATGATGCCCATTTTTGCTAAAAACGATTTTCAGCCATTAAAAATGTCCGCAAGCCATTAAAAACAGACCTGCAGACATGGATGTTCCTGTCTCACAAGCTCCACCTTCCTTCTCATATAACGCTTACGAGGTTAGCTGCCGGATTCGGACCATTGAGTAGCCCTACCTTTTTAAAGGATTCACCCCTCGGATAACGATTATCCATTAAACGGGTCCCCCGTACCATGATGGTTTAAGCGGTTTAGAAATATGAAACCGTTGATTATCATACTCCCGTATTTAGGAAAAGTAAACAAAAATTTTACGGCTTTTTCAGCTGAAGAGAAATGAGATATTTTGATGGCAAAACGGAAAGAATACACGATAGGAAAAATGATTGGAGGAAGCGTATGAACAAAGAAAAAAAGCCATTGCTTTCGGATGAATTTCTGGATGCGGTAGAAAAAGAGATTTCAGATTTATACGGCGTGCAAACCGTTGAGGAAAATGAAGAGCCCCTAAAAGCGGACCAATGAAAAAGAGCATCGGAAAAGATGCTCTTTTTCTGGCTTTCCAGACTACTTGATTTCAAATTCCGCTGCGAGGTCCGCCTTCATGTCTAAAATGTTCTGAACGTCTTTTACAACTCTGTATTTTCCCGAACTCAATTCTGAAGTATTCAGCGTAATGATCTGGGATTTTCCGGGGAGAACATTGATTCCTATATCTCTAATCGACATATCGGGACTGGCCTGTTCCCACTTTCCTCCCGTCCATTTTTCAAAACGGTATCCTTCTCCCGTAAACAATGCTTCAGGACCGTAGTTTTCAAGTTTCAATTGGATGGTATCCGATTTCGTGATCTGCTTTTTATTCAATGACACCTTTGCATTGATTTCCGCTGTTGGCACATAAATGAGTTCAACACCCGTATCCTCGACTTGTCCGTCTTCCCCCAAAATTTCTATGCTAATCAAATACAGCGCATTTTCTTTGTCGGGCAGAACGGCAGAGAAGCTTGCCATTTTTCCTGTTTTCTCGGCAATCAGCTTCACTTTTTTGTAATTCCGGTCTCGTTCCGTCAGCTGATACCGGATTGTTTTCTCAGCGGAAGCGACTTTTAGCACGGACTGTACAGGCGATTTTGGGGGCAGGATGTATTGCGAGGTCTCAAAGTGGAAGCCTCCCCTTCTTTTAAAATACTTTCCTGTATGCGGACCGTATTCTGTTTGCTTGTGAATGTTGTGGGGCCACACAAAGTATTCATTTTTTTTGCTGGGAGTTCCGATTTGCGAGGGGATCTTGCTTGCTGCAGAAGCTGTCACTGGGATTTCCTCTTTTGAACAAGCGGAAAGAGCCAATACTAAGAGCAGAAATACGGCCATCATTTTTTTCGGTTTCACCTATTCACTCACCCTTTTTCTTTGTTAGTAAATACTCCGTCAGGAAGGATTGCCTTCGCACACTGGCCGGCTCTGAATGGCGGGGCAGCTTCGTTTTGCACAGTCTAATCGAACTGGTGACTACTTGATCTCAAATTCCGCCGCGAGGTCTGTCTCCATGTTTAAAACATTACGAACGTCTTTAACAACTCTATATTTTCCCGAACTCAAATTCGCTGTATTCAGCGTTACGGTTTGGGATTTCCCCGGAAGCACACTGATTCCTATAGCATTAAACGTCATATCCGGATTTGCCAGTTCCCATTTTCCTCCCGTCCACTTTTCAAACAGGTACCCTTCTCCCGTTGACAATTCCTGAGGACCGAAATTTTCAAGTTTCAATTGGATGGTATCCGATTTCGTGATCTGCTTTTTATTCAATGACACCTTTGCATTGATTTCCGCTGTTGGCACATAAATGAGTTCAACATCCGTATCCTCGACTTGACCGTCTTCCCCCAAAATTTCGATGCTAATCAAATACAGCGCATTTTCTTTATCTGGCAAAACAGCAGAGAAGTTTTCCATTTTTCCTGTTTTCTCCGCGATCAGCTTCACTTTTTTGTAATTCCGGTCTCGTTCCGTCAGCTGATACCGGATTGTTTTCTCAGCGGAAGCGACTTTTAGCACGGACTGTACAGGCGATTGGGGCGGCAGGATGTATTCCGAGGTGTCAAAATGGAAGCCTCCCCTTCTTTTAAAATACTTTCCTGTATGCGGACCGTATTCTGTTTGCTTGTGAATGTTGCCGGGCCACACAAAGTATTCATTTTCTTTGCCGGGAGCTCCGATTTGCGAGGGGATCTTGCTTTCTGCAGAAGCTGTCACTGAGATTTCCTCTTTTGAACAAGCGGAAAGAGCCAATACTAAGAGCAAAAATAAGGCCATCATTTTGTTCGGTTTCACTCATTCACACACCCTTTTTCTTTGTTAGTAAATACTCCGTCAGGAAGCATTGCCTTCGTCTAATAGTCGGCCGCGAATGGAAAAAGTTACAAAAACCAAGGTCGTTAACCGCTCATTTCTTGTGCTGTCTGTCCTCCTTTGCCTATAATGACGGTAAAGAGGTGAAGAATTTGAAAGCGGATCATTGGCTTTACGTATTTTTTCTTATTTGGTACGGCTGCGGTGTTATATTGCTTGGATTTGACATTCTGCCTGTCTGGCTGGAATGGGCTAATGTCGTCTTTCTCATGGTAGCCGGTCTTTTAGGCGGCGTTTATTTTTATCATACATACGGAAAGGCACTTGGAACGGCCTTATCGCTCTCGGTCATCTTCCTCTCCATATTCGCTGAGCATTTGGGTGTGGAGTATGGCATTTTGTTTGGAGATTATTATTATACGAGAGACTTCGGCCCGCAGCTGATGAGCGTTCCCATTGCGATTGGGTTTGCCTGGCTGATGATAATAGCGGGATCCCATGCCCTGTTAAAAGCGGTTTTGCCTGAGGCACCTGCGGTCATCTTCAGTGCCATCGGCGCTCTACTTGCTGTTATGATTGATTTGATTATTGATCCGGTCGCATATGAAGTGAAAAACTATTGGGTGTGGACAGCGGACAGCTTCTATTACAATATCCCCTTTTCGAATTTTTCAGGATGGTTTATTACCGCATTTGTCCTGCATATGATCATTCAGCTGGCTGGGAAAAAGACATTCAAACAGGTCCCGCTCTGGCAAAACAGGATTGTTCTTGTTTACTTTTTAGTGCTCTTCATGTTTGTCCTGCTCGCAGCGATTCATTTCCTATGGCTTGCGGTTGCGTTCACTGTAATCCCTGCCGCTGCTGTCCTGTCTGTCTATATTTTATCTGTAAAGAGGGGTTCACATGATCGAAGCCAGCAAAAGCAAGTGGTTTGATTTTGGTTTTTCCAAATATGTGAACAGGCTGTTTAAGCAGCATTTCAGAGGGATTTTCATAATGGCTCCTTCAGCCCTCCCTGATCATGCATTGTGGTGCTCCAACCACAGCTCCTGGTGGGACGGCCTTGTTTTGCACTATCTGAACCGGACGGTGCTGAAACACGATTTCCATGTCATGATGCATGAAAAAGGCTTAAAGGATTTCCCTTATTTCAGAAAAATGGGAGCTTTTTCGGTGAACCGTGATCATCCTCGGGAAATCATTCATTCGGTCCAATACGCAGGAACGCTGCTGAATGAGGGGAAAAGTGCCGCCATTTTTCCACAGGGGGATGAAAAGCACCTGGAACAGAGGCCGCTTGGGTTTTTATCCGGGATTATCGCCATCGCTGAAAAAAGTCCGGATACTCCTATTCTGCCGATTGCCCTCTATTATTCATTCGGAGCTGAGAAAAAACAGGAGCTATACATACAGATTGGCGAGCCTTTGGCCTATTCAAGCCTTACAGGAAGCCGGAAAGAAAAGACATATAGGCTGGAGGAGCTTTTTACCGTTCAGCTCGACGGACTCCGGGCCAAGGTGATTTCCGGAAAGACAGGAGATTTCCGAAATGTTCTATAAGAAAGGAGGAATACGATGAAAAAGGCGGTTGTCGTTGGAGCCGGGCTTGGCGGATTGTCTGCAGCCATTACCCTTGCAAGCAAAGGCTGGGACGTAACGGTGGCGGAAAAAAACAGCCATTCCGGCGGAAAATTAATGCCAGTCATGCTCGGATCGTACCAGTTCGATTTCGGGCCGAATACGATTACCATGCCTCAGGTGTTTGAACAAGTATTCCGGCATGCCAGAAAAAAGATGGAAGACTTTCTGGAAATGGTCAAGCTTGAACAGCATACGGTCAATTACTTTCCGGATGGGACCCGTTTTTTCCTGAGCAGTGATAAAGAGGCGATGAAACGGCAGCTGAAGGACCTGGATCCAAAGGGACATAAGAACTACGGGCGGTTCCTTGAAGAGATTTCAAGATTGTACCGATTATCAGAAGCACACTTTTTCCCGAGAATGTTTAAAAGCGTGATGGATTACGCCTCTCCAAGTCTCAGCTATGCATTTATGCGCGTCCGTCCGCTGGAGACCATGGATCATTTTTTCAGAAAATACTTCGGGAATGAACAGGTGATTCAGGCATTCAACCGATACGCTACCTATATCGGCTCCTCTCCCTATCAATCTCCCGCAACCTTTGCGATGATTGCCTATTTGGAGCTTGTACAGGGTGTGTATTATGTGAAAGGCGGAAATACGAAGATTGCAGAGTCCTTTTATAAAATTGCCCAGGAAATGGGTGTCCAGTTTATCATGAACACGAAGGTTCAGGAGCTGCAGGTTTCCAACAAACGAATCAACACGGTTCTGCTTGAAAACGGACAGGAGCTGACTGCCGACGAGGTGATCTTGAACGCGGATCTGCTGAAGGCGTTCCCGGAGCTTGTCGCAGAATCAGACAGGCCTCATTTTACGGATAAAAAAAGAAACGGGTATGCACCTTCGATCTCTGCTTTTGTCATAACGGCCGGCGCCGAAGGGAAATTTGACCAGCTGGGCCACCATAATGTCTTTTTCTCAAACGATTACCGCAGTGAATTTGATGAGCTTTTCAAAAGACAGGCCTATAGCAGCGATCCAACCATCTATATCAGCAACTCCGCTTATACGGACCCATCACAGGCCCCGGACGGAAGCAATCTGTTCATCCTGGTGAATGCCCCGCCTCTCACAGAGGATGGAAGGCTTCAAGTGTCGCCGCAAAGCTATAAAGCTATTATTTATAAAAAATTGGAGGACCATGGACTTTCTCTTACCGGCAGAATCAGAGAGGAGCGGATCTTCACACCGCTTGATATTCAGGATACGTTCGGAGCGTACCGTGGGGCCTTATACGGCATTTCTGCCAATAAAAAATGGGATGCCTTTATGAGGCCAAGTAATTTCCCTGCCGATATACAGAACCTCTCCTTCGCAGGAGGAAGCACGCATCCGGGTGGCGGATCACCGATGGTGACAATCAGCGGGATGAATGTGGCGGAGGAGATTGCCAGGAGATCAAAATGAGGAGTCTGAATGATTGGAAGTTCAATGTCTGAGAGAAATGATGGAAGAGGATTCCCCGGAAGGCTGAGAGCTTTCCGGGGTTCTGTTTTGAAGCAGGTTTTTTTACAGGACACTGAGAGCAAGCTATTCAGGATTCAGCCTAAATAGGAGCAGCACAAGGAGAATACAGGACAAAAGCTGGAAGGCCAGCTGAACACCGTACAGGTCTGCCGCATAGCCAAAGCCCATTCCAATCACGATGCTCAGCAGATTGCCTGTGAATGCCTCTATCGATGTCACGGTAACCCGCCATTCATCGGATGCCTTTTCCTGCAGCCGGGCTGAGAGGATAGGGCTGATCATTTCCAAGACTGCGATAGCGGCAATGACATACAGAACAGCACTCCAATGCTGAACAAAGCCAAAAAGGAAAATGGCCGCTGCCGCAGCAGCAAATGCCGGTTTTAGCCCCCATCCCCGGCTTTCATACTTCTCACTTAGGAGATTTGCCGCAGCACTTGAACCGGTAATCAAAAAGCTGATGTATCCAAAGTACAAAACCGCAATCCCGATTTCCGGATAAACAAGCATACTCATCTCGTGCAGCTCACTGTGCAGAACCGATCCGGAAATGCCGCTTGCCAAAATTATGACAAGCAATCTTCTGCTTGTGAATGCATAGACAATGCCCGCTTTAAGCTGACTCCGTATCTTTTTCTGATCCTTTTTTTCTGATAATCCTTTTTCTGGTTCCTCCAGGGTGAGGGCAAAATAAAGACATATCGGGAAGCCGAGCAATGATAGCCAATAAGGAATTTCATAGGATGTGTAATACGCCAGATAGCCCCCCGCTATACCAGAAAGTCCGAGAACCGCATTGGCAGCAAAGTGACAGCGGCCGTTCCATTTTACATATTCCTCTTCCCTGCCATGTTCCTTTAAAGACATATAAAGAATAGACTCAGTGACACCCGACTTTAACGAACCGCCGATCGCTGCCGCCAAATAGGCGATGCCGAACCCATATAGGTCATAGGAAAATATAGAACATACGAACTCAAAATAACAGATAAATAATCCGGCTGCGAGCACATACTTTTTCTTCCAAACATCCGCTAATGCACCGCACGGAATTTCCAGCAAGGCACTGATCACCGCATAAAATATAATCAGATTTTGCATATCGGCAATGGATAAACCGCGCGATTCAGCAAAGAGCCGCTCCACAGCATAGGCAAAAACGAGCCCTTCGCCCATTGCAATGGCGAGAAGCCTGCCGGTATTTTTCATTGCATCCCCCTCCTGATGATCCAAATTTGGAATCATCATCAGGGTGGACCTCGTGCGTTCGGTCAAAATCAGCTGCTCGATTTGTTCCGGATCATCCTACAGACCTCCTTTTTGTATTCTTATCGTTTTTTATTCTTTCTTTCCCTTCATTATTCCTCTGCCTTTCATCGCTCAGGAATCCCCACCGTTCAAACATGACGAATCCTTTCCGAACAAAAAGGAAGCGTCCTTTGAACGCTTCCTTTACATTTGTGAAAGGATGGAGATTTTTTCATCCTGTGTGACATAGTTGCGCTCTCCAAAAACCCGGTAATGGTTGCCGCGCACCTTATTCAAAATGGCTTTATAGAAAAAGGCCGCTGCTTTCACAGGTGTTCTGGAGTGGAGCGGATATAAATCAATCGTATCCATCGCTTCTTCGTAGTAGGCCTCTGCCTCAAAGGCTAGATACTCCCAGACGGAAATGAATGAATCATTAATGATGCCTGCTTCAAGTTCTGATTCGCTGTACCCGAACTGGTCAAGGACTTCTTTCGGAAGATAGATCCGGTCCCGGTCAAGGTCTTCGCCAATGTCGCGAAGAATATTGGTGAGCTGCATGGCGATGCCAAGGGCAATCGCACCATTGCGGAGCGTCTCCTTTTTCCTCGGAGCGAGAATCGGCAGCAGCATCAGGCCGACGGCGCTTGCCACATGGTAGGAATAGTCGAACACTTCCTCCAGTGTTTCATATCTTGTTTTTGTCAAATCCATTCTCTGGCCTTTGATCATATCCCAGAAAGCTTCTTCATCCATATCGTAGCGGCTGAATGTGTCTTCCAGAGCAAGCCATATGTAGTGGTTGCGGTCATGCTCCCTGTTTAAAAAGCGTCTGAAGTCTTCTTCAAAAGCCTGAAGCTCTTTTTCAGGCTCTGCCCCTTCATCTACAATGTCATCCACCGTGCGGCAAAAAGCATAAACAGCCCATACCGCCCGTTTCTTTTCTGCTGGGAGGAGTGAAAATGCTTTATAAAAGGATTTGGAATGGATTTTAATGAGTTCTTCACATTGTGCGTACGCTTCTTTCAGGTTTTCCACTTAAGCTCACCCCTTTGTGTATGTTTGCATCTTCCATTAGTACGGATACCATCATTTTTGCTCCCTGCATCACGAGCGGTATTCCGCCGCCCGGGTGAATGGAAGCACCTGCTGCATAGACATTCTCCAATTTGGAAGGTTTGACCTGGGGACGGAAGACTCCGGACTGGAACAGGGTTGGAGCAAGTCCGAAGCTGCCCCCTTCAAAGAGCCCTTCTCTTTTCGCGTCGTTCGGTGATTTTACTTTTTTCCAGACAATATGGTCTCTCAAGCCCGGAAATCCTCTTCTTTCCAGTGTTTCTATAATTCGGTCTGTAAATTCATTTTGCTGATCCCAGTCAATATGGCTTCCTGAAGGGACCGGAATGAGTGCATACAGCACACTTTTCCCTTCTGGTGCAAGCGAGGAATCAATAATTGAAGGATGGAACGCATAGATGGATGGATCAGACGGAACTTCCTTTGATACAAAGATTTGATGCATATGCTGCTGAAAATCAGATCCCATAAAAAACTGATGAACATTTGCCTCATTATACACCTTGTCCAGCCCCATATACAGAAGCAGGCAGCCGGATGAGGGAACATATTCCCGTTTCGGAGCGTACGGCTCAAGCATATGGGTCACCGAAGGAAAATCTCCATTCATGATCAGGTAATCCGTTTCATGATAGTCCCCGTTTACATACAGCCCCTGAGCCTTCACGCCATCCGACTTGACCGACTGGACGAGCGCATTTTTTCTGATTTCCACACCATTCCGGATGAGGGCTTCTTCCAGCACTTCCACTAGCCGGGCATATCCGCCTCTCATATAATACACGCCATGCTTATGCTCGCTGTAGGAAACGAGGGAATAAATCGCCGGTGATTCAAACGGGTTCCCTCCGATATATAAGGTTTGCAGCGAGTATGCCTGTCTAAGCCTCTCATCCGTATAATAGGCTTTCAGGGATTGATGCACATTCCGGTACGCCTTGAGTTTCATCAGCGTGCGAATGTTGTTTTGCGTCCAGAAAGAACGGCGGTCAACAAATGTTTTCTCAAGGAACTGATCATTCCCGAGACGGAATCTCGTATCCATATCCTTCATAAACCGCTGGAAGCCTTTTTCTTCTCCGGGGAAGTGATTTTTCAGTTCATCCATTTGCTTTTCATAATCCGAATACTTGGAATAGGTGGTTCCGTCTGCAAAATGCAGCTTATAAAGAGGATCGAGTGAGACAAGTTCGTATTCGCTGTCGGAAATCCCGGCTTCTCTCAAAATACGCTGGAGCATCTCCGGGAGGAGAACGATGGTCGGCCCCTCGTCTATTTTGTATTCTCCTTCTTTTACATAGGCGAGCCGTCCTCCGAGCCTGTCATTCTTTTCAAATATCGTAACATTAAACCCGTTCTTTTTCATCAATAAAGCTGTGATTAAGCCGCCGATTCCGCCGCCTGCTATCGTTGCTCTCATAACGCTTTCCCCAGCCTTTTCTCAGATTTTACGATGACCGGCTTCCCGCCGTGTTTTTCATGAATCATATTGGTTGTGATCCTCGCTGATTCAAGAATAGTAGGGAGGCCGCTTCCAGGGTGTGTTCCGCCCCCGACAAGCCATGCATGTTCCAGTTCTTCAAATTCATTATGCGGCCGGAGCACCATCATTTGTGTCAGATTGTGGGCCAGGTTGAACGTAGCCCCTTTATATACGAAAATCTCTTTTTCCCAATCCTTCGGGGTCAGAATCCGTTCGGTGACTATATGCTGTTCCAGGTTTTTGAACTCTGTCCGTTCATGCAGCGTTTTCAGCATAAGATCCCTGAATGCTGCTTTTTCCTGATCCCAGTCGATGCTGCCCATATTGCTCGGAACAGGGGCGAGGATATATAGAGCCGATTGGCCTTCCGGTGCAAGCGTCGGGTCTGTCACACTTGCATTTTGGATGTAAATGGACAAATCCTCCGGCAGGGAATAGCTTTTCGTGATTTCTTCCACATATTTCTTATAGTCTTTCGAAAAAAGAATGGTATGATGCGGGAGTTCAAACTTTTTATCTATGCCGAGATAAATCATAAAAGTAGAACAGGAGAATTTCTTTTTCTCCAGTTTCTGCCTCGCATATTTTTTGAGCTGCCCGTCTTCCACCAAGTTGGTCACCGCATGACCGAAATCCCCGTTGATGACCACTTCATCGGCCATCACTTCTTCACCTGATTCAAGCTTCACACCCCGGACCGTCCGTCCATCGAGGATTAGCTTGTCAATTCCCTGCCCAAGATGAATGCTCCCTCCGAGTTCTTGAAATGCTTTTGCCATCGCCTTCGGAAGCTGATTGACGCCGCCGATTGGATGAAAAACGCCGTATGCGTGTTCCATATAGGAGAGAATGGAGAATGCACCGGGGCATTCCCATGGAGACATGCCTAAATATTTCGATTGAAAAGTAAAGGCAAGTTTGACGCGCTCATCTTTAAAATATTTAGACAGGACATCGTAAAGACTTTTAGTCAGTGTGAGCTTAGGAATCGCTCTCAGAACCCTCCAGCTTAAATAATGCCGGAAACGGTCCATTCTGTTTTGCAGAATCGGAGTCAGACGGTCCATTTTTTGTTCTGTATCTTTTATAAACGAAAGATACCCATCTCCGTCCCCCGGTGCAAATGCATCGATTCTGCGCTTCATTTCTTCCGGATCGCGGGTCATATGAAGACTTTCCTCATCAAAAATCAGTTCATACATATCATCGATTTCTTTTAGCTCCAGGTAGTCGTATAAATTTTTTCCTGATTCCTCAAAGATTTCTTCCGCCAGATGCACCATGCTCAGGAAAGTGGGGCCCATGTCGAATGTAAATCCGTCCATCTCGAATGAAGAGTTTCGTCCGCCGATATAGTTTTGCTTCTCATAAACGTGAACGTCATACCCTCTTCCAGCAAGCTGGAGAGCCGCAGCCATCCCGCCCGGACCTGCGCCGATAACAATTATTTTTTTTGCCATGATGGGTCGTCCCCCTGAATTGTACATTAGTTATACAAACATTATACGAATTACAAAGCAAAAATACAATGAATAACCTCTACCTTCCACTATACCCGAATGTTCAGCAGCACATTCGATTTGGGTTTGGAACCCTGCACATAAAAAATAACCCGGACGCCATGGCCCGGGCTATGGGAGACAATATTAAACGGCTGCTTCCTGTTCCTCATTCCTGAACTCCCGCTTGTGGGCGAAAGTCAAATATGAAATCGTGCCGAGAATAGGCACAATCAGGAAAATAAGAACAATGGAAACATTGTGCCACATTAAACTGAAATCTCCTGTTGAAATAATGGCTCTGAATGCCGAAATGGTGTATGTCATCGGCAGGAAGTTTGTAAAATGCTGCAGCGCTCCAGGCACCAGCTCGATTGGATACGTTCCGGCACTGCTAGTCAGCTGCAGGATCAAGATCAGAATTCCGATGAAACGCCCCGGGTTATCCAGTGCTGTTACAAGGAATTGGATAATGGCCAGGAAAGTCCAGCTTGCAAGAACGCTCATCATGAAGAAGAATGGCAGACTTTGCACTTCAAGTCCAAGTACATTCAATAAGATCAAGTCTGCAAGGACCGCCTGGAATACTCCTACCGCAAGAAGTACACCGAATTTTCCAAGGAACCAGCTGAATCCGTTTCTAGGGCGGACCGCCGGATCTCTCAATGGAAAAATAACAGAGAAGACGAGCGCTCCTACAAATAAACTCAGAGAAAGGAAGTATGGAGTGAATCCCGTTCCATAATTCGGTACATGATTCAGTCTGTCATCTTTCAGCTGTACAGGTTTTGCAAACATATCATAAATATCATTGTTGGCATTCACATCATTTGCATCTTTCGCTCCGTCACCAAGCTCATCTTTCAGTTCCTTTGAACCGTCAGAAAGCTTATTCATGCCGTTTGATAAATCGCCTGACCCATCCGAAAGTTTTCCAAGGCCGCCAGACAAATCACCGGATCCATCGGATAGCTTTCCAAGGCCGTTTACAAGTCCGTTTGATCCGTCGGCAAGCTTTTCCGTTCCCTCGGCAAGTTTGCCTGAACCATCAGCCAGCTTGCCTGTTCCATCCTGCAGCTGTCCTGACCCCTGTGCAAGCTGGCCCAAACCGCTTGAGAGGGAACGGCTTCCGGCTGAAAGCTGATTGATTCCGTCTTGGGCTTCCCCGATTTTCCCGCCGAATACAGTGAGGCCCTGAACGAGCTGGGATTGACCCCCGGATAGCGCCTTCGCTCCATCCGCAAGCTTTTGCTGCCCTTCAGCAATCTGATTGATTCCGCCGCCAAGCTTGGACTGGCCGTCGTGAACAGCATTTGCCCCTTCGGATAGTTTGTCCGCTCCTCCCTGCAGCAGGGAAGCATTTTCTGAAAGCTGATTTACCCCTCCATCGACTTTCTTGCTGCCGGCTGCCAATTGGTCGATGGTCGCTTTCAGTGCCGCAATTTGCGGGTCACTGGACTGTTTGGCCATGGCATCCACTTTTTGCTGGAGCTGCTCAAGTCCTTCCGCTACCTGGGCAGACCCTTCTTTCGTTTGATCTGCACCGCCTTTGAACTTTCCGAGATTAACAGACAGCGCCTCAGCACCGTCCGATAAACCTTCTGTTCCGGCCGTTAGCGCCGGAAGTTTTTCATTGAGTTGATTTAATCCGGCTAATGACTGATCAAGGCCTGCAGAAAGCTGATCCGTTCCGCTCTGGGACTTTTTAGCCCCGTCAAGCAGTTTCGCGTTTCCATCCTTCATTTGCCCGACCGCTGTGCCGAACTTTTGAATGCCCTCGTCCAGCCTTTTGGCGCCCTCATCTGCCGATTGCAGTCCGTTTGAGAAGGAGACTGAATTCTCAGCGAGCATTTGAAGGTTTTTCTTCAGCTCTTCAGCCCCTGAATGGACAGATCCGATCCCGCTGTTCAGCTTGCCCGCTCCATCTTTGGCAGAGGCCACTCCCTGATCCAGCTTGCCCGCACCATCTTTAGCGGTATTAATTCCATCATGAAGATCGTCCGAACCGCCCTTTGCATCATTGATTCCGTCATTCAGTTTACCGGCGCCTTCTGTCGCGTCATCTAATCCTTTTGCGACATCTTTAATGTTATCAAACATTGATTCAGCATACGTTTTTGTTACTTCGGATGACACTTCCGCCTTCACTTTTTCCATAGCGGAGTCTCCGATTTTGGTTGAAAGGTAGTTCGTCCCTTCATTCGGAGTATAAATCAGTTCCAGCCGTTTCGGATGAACATCCTGAAGAGTGGTCGCATTTTGCGAAAAGTTCTCCGGCACTTCAATTTTCATGTAGTACTTGCGGTTTTCAAGACCGCGGTTCGCTTCGGCCTCGTCGACGAACTGCCAGTTGAATTTTTTGTTCTCCTTTAGTTCATCTACAAAATCCTTGCCGATTGTCAGCTTCTCGCCTTCAAAGTCGGCTCCTTTGTCTTTATTGACGACTGCGACAGGAAGCTGATCGACTTTGCCGTACGGATCCCAGAATGCCCACAGGAATGTTCCGCTGTACAATACGGGAATTAATAGCACAGCAATAACAGCAATCAGAAGTTTCTTTTTCCTGGCAATCTCCTGAAATTCTCCTTTTAATGAAGTAAATCCTTTCATGGCTGCCTCCTTAATTGAATAGATGACTAATTTAATCATATGGTCATTTCATTCTGAAAAAATGAGGATTATCCTATTTCGACAATCCTTCCAAAATGTAAATCTTCATTACCTCAGCAATTTTTTCAGACGATAATGGCTTGTGTCTGCGCTCCCAGTCTGAAACAAGAGCAATGTACGTTCGTAAGAACAGAAAGGCTGTAATTTCAGAATCCGCTTCCCTGATCAGACCCTTTTTCTGCGCAGTTTCAATCTTTGTTTTTAAGTACTCGATAATCTGATTTTCTATGTGATTGAGCATCTCCAGAACGGCAAGGGTGCCCATTTCTTTTTCTTCCTGCAGGAGCTTCAGCATCAGCTGATGCTCGCTCCGGAATTCGAGGATCCGGTACAGAGCCGCATGAACATTTTCTCCGAAACTTTCGTCAGGGTTGATGGCGTCCTCTGCCTCAAGAATCATTTCTTTTACCATGACCGACACAATGTCATGAAACAGCTCATCCTTATTCTTGAAAAACGTATAGATGGTTCCCTTCCCTACATTGGCTAATTTCGCAACCTGATCCATCGTTGTTGCTTTGTAGCCAAACATCGAAAAAGATTTTGTAGCTGCGTCGATAATTTGCCTTCGGCGGTCAACAGACATATAAATTCAACACTTCCTGACTGAAATAGTATTTTGGTCAATTTATGTAATTAAAGATATCACATTCACTTTTCGCCCGCAACATTTTGATTCTCCTTTATGCAAAAAAGACCGGATTACCTTTCTCCTCGCCGCGCGGATTCCAGGATTCACCCGCCCTTCCGCTTCTATTATCTTTAAACAAAAACAGGGACCCGCTATAAGCGAGTCGCTGTTTTCTCTAATCGGGACTTTTCTGACAGCCCCGTTCTTTAATCCATTATGTTACTTTTCCAGACCGTACACCTTCGTTTAAGCTTTAATTTGAACATGATACCGCTCTGCCCAAATGTGAATCTGTCCAAGATGGGCGAGAAGCTGAGGTCCGCTCATCAGCTGGCCGAACCAAGGTGTTCCGAAGTCACTCCCGTTAGTCTCAATAAGACGGTCCAGTTTTTCTCTTGCAAACAGTTCATGCAGAATCGAATCTTTATGCTTCAGGCTGTCTTCGAGAATGGTCCGCACCGCTTTTGTATAAGCGGGGTGATAGGTCTTCGGGTACGGACTTTTTTTGCGGTAAAGCACTTCCTCCGGCAGGATGCCTTCCAGCGCTTTTCTGAGAATCCCTTTTTCCCTGTTGCCGTGCATCTTCATCTCCCACGGAATATTCCACACGTATTCAACGAGACGATGATCGGCAAATGGAACACGCACTTCAAGACTTGCCCCCATACTCATCCGGTCTTTCCGGTCAAGCAGCGTCGTCATAAACCAGAGAATGTTTAGATAAAACAGCTCCCGGCGTTTCGCATCGGTTTCACTCTCTCCCTCGAGCACCGGGGTCTCCGCTATCGTTTCGGCATATCGGTCCTGAACATATTGGGCAAGATTGAGTTCTTTTCTCCATTTATCATTCAGCAGCCCCGTTCTCGCCGCTGTGGATCTCATCCACGGGAATACATCGGATTCACCAGGGCGGTGGAACCAGGGATACCCTCCAAATATTTCATCCGCGCACTCACCGGATAACCCAACCGTAAAATCCTTCTTGATTTCCCTGCAGAACCAGAGGAGAGAAGAATCAATATCCGCCATTCCCGGGAGATCCCTTACTTCAACCGACTCGGTTAAAAAATGCGCCAGGGTTTCCTGGCTGATTACCCTCCGGTGATGTTCTGTCTGATATGCATCCGTCATTTTCTGAATCCACGGTCCATCTGAATTCGGCTGAAAATCGTTCGCTTTAAAAAATTTCTCATTTTCCTCGTAATCAATCGAGTACGTATGAAGCTTGCCTTTTCCCTCTTTTTTATACGATTCGGCGGCAATCGCTGTGATCGCACTTGAGTCCACGCCTCCTGACAGGAATGTACAGAGCGGGACATCTGACACAAGCTGCCGGGTAACGGCATCGGTCAGCAGGAACCGGACCTTCTCAACCGTCTCCTCAAACGAATCTGTATGAGGGCGGCTCTTCACATTCCAGTAGCGCCAGATTTTCAAACCGTCCCGGCTATAAATCATCGCATGAGCCGGCCTTAATTCCTTTATGCCGTCAAAAACCCCATGCCCGGGTGTCCTGGAGGGCCCAAGCCCCATAATTTCTGACAAGCCCTCCCTGGTAACAGAAGGTTTGGCGTCTGGATGCGCGAGGATGGCTTTCAGCTCTGAACCGAATTGAAGCGCTCCATCCTCATAGCGGTAAAAGAGCGGCTTGACTCCCATCCGGTCTCTCGCAATGAAGAGCCTGTTTTTAGCTGTATCCCATACGGCAAACGCAAAAATGCCATTTAAGCGATCCAGACAGTCTTCTTCCCATTCCATATAAGATGCAAGGAGAACTTCCGTGTCAGAATGCCCCCTGAACGTATATCCTTTGCGGAGCAATTCCCTGCGGATGTCTTCTGTGTTATAAAGCTCGCCGTTATAGCAAATCGTATATTCTCTTCCATCTTTTTCTTTCGTCATCGGCTGCACGCCGCTCTCCGGATCCACTACCGTAAGCCTTTTATGGCCGAACCATACATTCGGCTGCCACCATAAGTTCGTATCGTCCGGCCCTCTTTTCGAAAGGGTTTCTGTCATGGCAGATACAACATTCCGCTCTCCCGCAAGACTCTGTTTTTGATCAGCCCAACCTGTAATTCCGCACATATCCGTCATCTCCTTCAAGCATTTTTCACTGAGCGCGAGCTTTGATGTACCTATCCTATTCACAGTGTATGAATGATTGAATTGTCCTCATGAAGAAGTTGTTGCATAAAGATGTCCGATTAAGGGTAAAAAGGTTAATACACAATGGATCATTTTCCGGCAGCGGGCATTTTAACGATTCCGGTGCAGGGGAATGAACCAGCCGGGCTTTACGGGCCATTCCTGCACCGCCTATCCTTGCTGTTCCGCAGCATTCAGTGATGGATTTCACTTGCCCGTTTATGCACGATCGACACTAAGCTCTGGAGGGAACGAATTGGCTTCTTCAATAAGAAAAAAACTGCTCCATACACAGGAAAGGTCATGTATGACCGGCAACATCTGCTGCTTTGAAGGAGAATGGCTGTTTTTCGAAGAAGATGCAGATGAAGGAAAGCTTGTCGATGTGATGGACCTTTCTGACATGCACATGCTGATGGACGGAATATGGTATCAGGCAATCTGGCTGTCCGACGGAAAAATCAAGACCGATTCCGGAGAACATTCCATTGCTGACAGCCATGTATTTAAAATTCGCCGAAAGCTGCCCTTTGCTTTTGAACAAATGCTGCGCTCCCTTGATGACGATTCGCTTGTCCGGTTTACCGGAGAATTGAATCAGCTCGGCTATTCGATATACGATTGCATTTACTGCTACAACCATCTGCTGTTTACGAACAAAAAACTGAAAACAGCCTGCACGTCGTTTTATCAGTTTGACAACGAGGACAGCATTTGCGGCGTTCAGCATCACCGCATGCCGACTGAGGATGTATTGGACCGCTACGAATTCACGACAAGTCTTGGCAAGCGCTCGATTCTGCTGCTGAAGAAATAAAAAAGTCTGCCCCCATTCAACGTCGGGAGCAGACTTTTTATCTTGCTTTTACATATGAAGAACACCCAGAGGCAAACGCCATCCAAGCAGCAGCACAATCACGAGCGCAATGAAAAACTGAATCCAGAACGCTCTGACTGGTTTTCCTTTTTTCAAGCGGACGAGAATCATTTCCATAGAAGCAACGAGCCACAAGCCGCCAAGACCTTTAATGATGTATTCTGCATTTAGATTGGACACACCCAGCATGACAACGACTCCGGACACAATAATGAGAATATAGAACACTCTTAAAATCATATGAACGATTTTAGAAGCCTTCGCGTTTCCGGAAGTATGTAAAAAGTATGCCGCAAAAAACAAAATCAGTCCTAAAAGCCATGAAGTGATATGCATATGAATCATTTTAGTCCCCCCTCCTTTTCTGTCAAAATTCTACACTTTTCATCTTACCACGAAATGGGGAGGCAGACGATAGAATAAGAACACCGCTTTCATTGTAAAACATTCAAAAGAAGAGCAGCCAGGATCATCAATCCAAACATGCCCAGCAAAATATACCCCGTAACTTTCACCCCTTTCGGAAGACCGCTTGCATTTACAAAGGCATTCTTATTTAGAGGCGAGGTGCCCTCCATTCGCTGAAGGTCTTCTACAGGAGAAAAGACTTGGTCTTCTGTTCCATCAAAAGATTTTGACGGCTGTGTTTCATGTGTCTGTTTCATTTTCCCACCCTTCCCGTCTTGCTGTTCTTCTTCCTGTTATTCTGCTCCTCCAGGCTAATCCCCTTTTTAATAGAAAACCTTTTTCGGCGGTTTTGTTAAAAGAGTGCTGGATAAATATTCGCTGAATGGCCGTTATGAGGCTGAACGTGATCACTCAGCCGGATAAATATTCATCCTCGCTGAATGCCGCGTTTACTGGCAAAATCCGCTCTATTGTCATCTTGCCCCTCCTGATATATTGTATAGATAGGTGTTAATTTTCTAACTATTGAAAGCGCTGCACTCAATTTTTATAAACGGAGGGAAACGCATGACGACTAAAACTTCACACGTAATCGAACAAACCGAAAAGTTCGGAGCCAACAACTATCACCCGCTGCCAATCGTAATCTCTAAAGCAGAAGGTGTGTGGGTAGAGGATCCTGAAGGCAATAAATATATGGACATGCTTAGTGCTTATTCTGCCGTAAACCAGGGGCACCGCCATCCTAAAATCATTCAGGCATTGAAAGATCAGGCAGACCGCATCACCCTGACATCCCGGGCTTTTCATAATGACCAGCTTGGTCCGTGGTATGAAAAAGTGGCAGAGCTGACAGGGAAAGATATGGTTCTTCCTATGAATACCGGAGCGGAAGCAGTGGAAACTGCGGTCAAAACAGCCCGGCGCTGGGCATACGATGTGAAGGGTGTCGTAACGGACCAGGCGGAAATCATCGTCTGCGAGGACAACTTCCATGGCCGGACAATGGCTGCTGTTTCCATGTCTTCAAGCGAAGAATACAAACGCGGATTCGGTCCGATGCTCCCTGGGATTAAGGTCATTCCATACGGAGATCTGGAGGCGCTTGAAGCGGCAATCACTCCCCACACAGCCGCCTTCATCATCGAACCGATCCAAGGCGAAGCCGGAATCAATATTCCGGAGGAAGGCTTCTTAACAAAAGCCCTTCAAATCTGCAAAGACAACAACGTCCTGTTTGTGGCAGATGAAATTCAATGCGGACTCGGACGCTCCGGAAAAATGTTCACATGCAATTGGGAGCAGATTGAACCGGATATGTACATTCTCGGAAAAGCACTGGGCGGCGGGGTCTTCCCGATTTCCTGCGTAGCTGCAAATAAAGACATTTTAGGTGTCTTTAATCCCGGCTCACACGGTTCGACATTCGGAGGGAACCCTCTTGCCTGTGCCGTTTCCATCGCAGCACTTGACGTCCTGATTGACGAAAACCTGGCCGGACGCTCGCTGGAGCTCGGAAACTACTTCCAGGAACGGTTAAAGGAAATCGATAATCCGGTCATCAAAGAAGTGCGCGGAAAAGGGCTGTTCATCGGCGTCGAGCTTCATGAAGAAGCGCGTCCATACTGTGAAAAACTGAAGGAAGCCGGACTGCTCTGCAAAGAAACACACGATACGGTTATCCGTTTCGCACCGCCGCTGACCATTTCGAAAGAAGACCTGGACTGGGCAATAGAAAAGGTATTCCAAGTTCTTTCTAAATAAACGGAAAAAGCCCTCCTGCACCGGGGGGCTTTTTTACACCATACAGTCGGGGAAACTCGTCAAAAAACTCCCTCCAGACGAAAGGCTGGAGGGAGTTTTTTTAATTCACACCATTTTCCAGGGTCCCGATTCCGCTGATCGAGATTTCAATCATATCACCTGACTTAAGGAACTTCGGAGGGTTAAAGCCTTTTCCTACTCCGCTTGGTGTTCCTGTGGCGATAATATCTCCCGGCTCAAGCGTTGTCCCCTGTGAGATCGTCGAAATGATGGAGGCGATAGAGAAAATCATGTCACCGGTATAGCCGGTTTGACGGATTTCCCCATTAACACGCGTCTCAATATGCAAATCATGGGGATCCGGTATCGCTGATTTATGTACTATAAACGGTCCGAACGGGCAGGAGGTATCCAAACTTTTCCCAAGAAGAAACTGTTTGTGATTGGCCTGTAGATTTCTTGCGGTAATATCATTCACGATGGAATAGCCGAATACATAATCCAGTGCGTCTTCTACCGAAATCTGTTTGCCCTTTTTTCCGATAATGACAGCAAGCTCTCCTTCATAATCGAGCTCCTGCGTGATATGGGTATGCGGATCAATTAAATCGCCGTGCCCGATGACCGATGTCGGCGCCTTTGAAAAGAGCATCACAAACTTCGGAATATCTGCTTCACTGCCCATTTCCACCGCATGCTCCCGATAGTTTTTCCCTACGCAAAAGACGTTTTTGCGCGGCCTCGGGATGGGCGCAAGCAAATCCACATCTGACAAGGAGTACACCAATTCCTGATGATCATCTGACTTTAGTAATCTCTGCTCTAACACTTGAGCCTGACTGATAAACTTATCCCCGTCTAAAATACAGTCCTCGAGATTTCCTGAAATGGTTTCCATTTCGAAAAACTTTTTCTCCGCTCTTTGCAGGTCGAAAATTTGCTCCTCATTTTGGATTAATCCGATAAATGTTCTTCCATTCAGCCGTGCTGATGCAAATTTCATCTCCAAAACCCCCATTGCCATTCTATCTGTCCGGAATTCAGCCGCCGGACTGCAAAACCCTTAAACATTTATTCATTGTACATGATTATGTTAATTTCGACATCCGACTATTATAATCCTTCTTAAACAGGGAGTAACTCCCCTTAAAAAACACAAGCTCCGTCTTGCTTTTTACCGAAACGGGGCGAACCCGTCCCTGCTGATCCGAACATTCGATTTTCCGAACACTGCCTCGAATCTGCTCTGTTCCTTTTGGATTCTGTCTGGATTGAACCAATCGTTTTCCCCGAGACCGGCCAGAATTTCTTCAGCACCAAGTGAAGCCGACCTTTTTCCTCCGCCTCCGTCCCCTTGAAAAAAATCGTCCAGCGTAATGAAATTTGTCACTCCCCTGAGCTTTTCAGGGAATGTTTCCGTAAATGGAAGCATCGGGGCAACAGCTGCCTGAGACGGAATCCCTTCCGCCGTCAATTGCTCCAGTGCCTTCATTCTGGCTGCGATGGGAGGAGCAGCCGGAGCGAACGCTTTCCGTACATCTTCCCGGTCTGTTTCAATTGTAATACTCACAAGGATACGATCCTTAAGCTGATGAAACCATTCAATGTCTCTCTTCACAAGCGGACTCCGTGTCTGTACAAATAAAAAATCAGGCTTTTCTTCCGCCATGGCTGACAGAAGGGTTCGGGTCACTTCATTTTTTGCCTCCTCCGCCTGATAAGGATCCGTGCTGGATGACATAAAAATACGTACCGGTCCTTTTTTCCCGGCACGCTGCAGCTCCTTCTTAAATTTCTCTTTTTCTGCCTGCTTTACATCCACCCACGTGCCCCATTCCTCCTGCCTGAATAAAGAAACCGGCAATCTTCTTACGTAGCAGTAGGAACATCCGAACGCACAGCCGGTATAGGGGTTCAAAGAATACGTATAGTCTTCTAAAAACCCGCCTGTTTTAGTTAGGAAAGACCTTGGTGTTTTTAAATGAGTATTCAAGTCCCCCGCCCTCCTTCGTGTATGTTTATGTAATATTTTATATTTTTTTATCGAAACTGGATACTTTCTCCTTTTCCATTGTATAATAGGTTTATCCATTTTTTAGGACAGGCTGTCTGGTTGGAATTTTCCCGGTTTCCCTCTTCTTTTTTGCCTATTTGCCATTTAAAAAGAAGGGTTTTCCAGCAGCATTCCAGAGTACGAAAAAGTCCCCTTTGAAAGTTGGAGAAGAAATGCTTTTTAATGAAATTGAATCCAAAAGAAAAAACTTAATCGATCTTGCTCAAAAGCATGGCATTAATTCGGATGCTACATTAAAGTGCAGCCAAGAGCTTGACCATCTTCTTTTGCAGGAAATTAAACAGCGGCATTCCCGCCTTCAGAGCAGCCGGACTAACAAAGCACAGGCCCGCTGAACGAAAATTCTCTGCCCTCCTCACGGTCTCCAGTAAACGAACCATCTCCAGCATTTTTCGACCGGTCCCTGCTTATATCGCTTAAACCAAAACCAACTGGCGGTGAGGATAGCAAGATACACCCCTATACCAATGAGAACGGTCTGAAGAGAGGCCGTTCTCCCGTACAATCCGATGCCATAGGAATAAAAAATAAACGTGCACACAATCGACTGCAGCAAATAATTGGTCATGGACGCTCTCCCTGCACATGCAAGCACCCGATAAACTCCCGGCACTCTAATTATATGAATACATAAAAGGATGCCTGTCAGATAAAACATGGCAGCGAGCGGCCCTCCAAGCGATTGATGAAGGTAGCTCCACAAAGCCGATTCCGGGTGAATCACAGGCATTATTTTGATAAAAAAGCCCGTCAAACCAGATGCTGCGGCGGCAATAGCCCATGTTTTAACCATTTCCTTTGACGGATCTCTTTCAAACCATCTTCTTTTCATGGCATAGGCTCCAAGCAGAAACATAGGCAAAATAGATAAAATTAAGAACGGTGCATTAACCGGATTGTTTACATAAAACCAATCGGCTGCGCGCTGGCTCATGATTTCGGAAAAGTTCCCCTTTTGATACACAGATAAGATGTTCTCCGTATTGATTTCCTCTGCAGGCAAATTCCCTATACCCAAAAGCAGCAATGCAATAATCATATTTGGAATGGCAATCAGAGAGCAGCTCCAGACAGCAAGTGCACGGGCCGGCATTCTGATAAAAAGCATAAACAGAAATCCAATCAGCGCATAGGTGATTAAGATATCCCCATGCCATATGAAAAACGCATGGAATACGCCAATAATCAGGAGACCGAGCATTCTTCTGGTGAAAAACCGTTCCGGGGATTGTCCCTTCTCTTCAAGCCTTTTATAGAACATGACTCCTCCTGCTCCGAATAAAAAGGAAAAAAGCGGGTAAAAGCTTGCCTGAGCCAACACAAATACAAGGATTTCAACCGTCCGGTCTGCCCACCCGCTGCTGTGAATAAGCGTATTTTTATAAAGCTGCGGTCCTGAAAAATCGAATAAATTCACCATTAATATTCCAAACAAAGCGAATCCCCGCAAAACATCAAGCGATTGAAGCCGCTCCTCTGCGGAAATGAAGGATGCCTGTATGTTCTTCACTGTACTCCCCCTCCATATTTTCTGCCTCCATAAAAATTCTGCAAAACATCCTGAATCCCTTCCTATTGGGGTTTTGCATTTCCGTGCGGAATATCCGCGTTTATCACAAGTCTCCGCTCCTGTCATATAAATACAGTAAACAAATCCCAAAGAACTTCGACCCTTCTAGAAAATGAAAAGGATGTTTAGCCATGCCAGCCATTGTTGGGGTTTTTAAAGTTAATAGCATCGGAACAAGCAGTGTTCTTCATATCGGAGATGTTTTCACGATCGCTCCGATCAGCAATGTTAAGACCTTCGCCGGTGCCGGTTCATTTAATACAGGAGACGGGATGTCCATTTTTAATCAGAACAGTGTGACAAATACGTTTGATCAGGATGTTGTCGATCAGCCGATCGCTGGAAATGCATAGGGGTGGGATGATATGAATTTTTATATTAATCAATCCATTTGTATTAATTATCTTCGTGTAGGAGCTGTCAATAACTCCTCTGTTCTTCAAATCGGCAGCGCCGGGTATATCAAGTCCCTATCTAATCTTTACAATACAGGGGGATTTTTTGAAGCGGCACCTCCGGCGACCCGCCGTGCCGAGCTGTCACAGGCACTGTCCCGCCCTGTCGTTCCGCTGGCACCGCCTCCTTCCCGATAAAAAGCGCAGATGCCGGGCCTGTTAACCGCCCACAGTAATTACGCTAAGATTTTTCTTCTGAAAAATAGGCATTCACCCAATTTACTGTATGCGCATATGATGCAGTAACGAAAGATCGGGATTGCGAGGTGATTTGTCATGTATTACGGAAATGATATGGGATCCTACTTGCAGCAGCTTTGCACCTGTATCCAGTCTCAGGCGAACAAAATCCAGCAGCTCGAAGCCATGATTCAAAAAATGTCGGATGACCTGCAGGCACTAAAAAATATGCCGTCCACAAACATTGAAAAAATCGAATATAAATTCGATCAGCTGAAAGTAGAAACACTTGAGGGTACGCTGAATATCGGATTAAACCCAACGGACCCTGAACCAATCGAAAATTTTGAAGTCATTCAAAAGGGACAGCAAGTCGGGAAACTGGAGCGCGAAGTGAATGGAGAAACATACGCCATCGCTCTCGATCAGCTAAACACGTACTTAACGGAAGAGTGCATCCATATGCTCGAAATACAAGAACAGCGCCATTCCAGAAAGCTGAATGAAGAACAGCGGAAAATGGTCATTGATGACATCCGCAAACAAATCGATACCCGGGTTCAATATTACCTGAAGACTGCAAACTTCCAGGAAGGCGATCCGGAAGCCCAGGCAGACCAGATCACCGAACGGGTCAAGGAAGAAATTGCTCAATCGGTTGATCACTTTATTAAATATCTGCCTGTTGAAATGAAAGGAGACCAGCCATGAATTTCACCGTCATAAACAAAGATATCAATGTCGTATTTTGCCGTGTGTCCGCCGTTGCCACCTCTTCTGTTTTTTTAATCGGGGACGTAAACAATGTCGGACAATCGGCCGTTTTTGATACACCTCCCGAGTCACTGATTATCGGACCATTCGTTCCATTGGCGCCTCAATAAGGATGTATAACCGAAATTCAATCGTAGATGCTGCCTATGTAAATATTCTCGGGTTTTCCTCTGTCTTTAACATTGGAGACTCAAGAGAAATCTTACCCAAAGCCAATGTCTTCGCCGTGCAGAGGGAAGCGGAGGTCTTTTACGACAATGAAGGGGACTTCAGCAAATATGATATTTTTCAGCTTCCTGTCCCGCGGCCGATTAAATCCGAACAGGTCGCTGTCTCCTACATTCATGAAAAACCGTTCATCCGCACAAAATTTGTAAAAATCCTGGCCCTGTCTACATCCGCCGTTTTTCAAATCGGATCAGCGGACTTGATTGAAGCAGAGGCCCGTGTCAAGCATACCCGTCAGCTATTCAGGCCGAAAGGGGTTCTCGATCCTGAAGAACAATCAGGCGAGGATTGAATATACTGGTCATATGACTTAGAAAATAAAGGGTGTTTGCCATGCCAGCCATCGTCGGCCCTATAAAAATCAACACGGTTTCCGGCGGAGTCGTGAACTTTGGGGATACGTTCTATCTGTCTCCGAAAAGTGCCTCTAAATCAGCATCAGGATCCGGCGGAGGAAATACGGGTGACTTCTGGATTTTAAATAACGGTATTAGTGCAACGAATATGATTGATCCGGATGTGGCGGATCAAAATATTACGGCAAACAATTAATAAGGAGAAAAGCACCGGATTCCCGGTGCTTTTCCCATTGCCTTATCAGCGAGATTCAGAAGCTCCGGAATTCCATTCATCCCATGGCTCAAGCAGTTCTGGCTACCCTGGGGCTTCCTGAACCACTGTTTTTTGCATCAGCCGCTGATTCATGCCGGAGCGTCCTGTATTCTATTTCCTTTTCTTCCGCTCATTTGATTTTCTTGTTGCAATGAGCTTTGAGGAGGGCTGTTTCCGAATCCATTTAATAAACCTGGACAGCTTTTCATCCTTTTGCAGCTCTTCAATTGTGGATAATCTGGCAGCCAGCTCCTCATTTGTATAAAGAGCATGTATTTGTTTATGGCAAGGGATGCACAGATTGGCCGTCGCCAAAAACGTGCCTCCCATTTCTTTTGGAACAAGATGGTGCTCGGTCAGCTCTGTATCGGTCCTGCCGCAAAGCTCGCATCTTCCCATCATTTTTTTGCCCATATGCCGTCATCCTTTTATAGATTTTCAATTGCGACTGACGTTCCTCTTCCAGTCGGGTCAGCAGGCGTTACAACAAGCTTTTTCTGAAGCCTTGCCCTGAGCTCCGGCACATGGCTGATGACACCGACAGACAGGTTGTTCGACTGCAGCTTTTCGAGCGCGGTCACGACCGTATCAAGGAGATCCCCATCAAGCGTTCCAAATCCTTCATCGAGGAAGAAAAATTGGAGCGGATACTCGCCTCTCAGCTGAATCTGGGTTGACAGGGATAGCGCCAGTGCGAGGGAGGTGAGGAATGTTTCCCCTCCTGATAAGCTGGATACCGGTCTCCGAACCCCGCCGTTCGCATCATCCCTCATAATGAAGCCGCCCTGCGAATCCACTTCAATGGCATAGCGCTGTCTGGTCAGAAGGCCTAATCGTTCAGAAGCATCTCTTGTGACATGATGCAGCTGTTCTTCAGCGATGTATTCCACAAAGCTATTCCCTTTAAAAACGGCCTGAAGCTTTTCAAGATCGGCCATTTGACTCGAAACCTCAAGACGCTGCTTTTCAAGCTGCTCGAATCGTTCATGTTTTTCTTTCAGAAGTTCAAGCGCTTTAGCTGCGGCTCCTTTCTCTCCTTCAGCCTCGCTGACGAGCCTTTCTGATTCCGCTGCCAGTTCGTTCGTTTGCTGCCACTGTTCCGCATCGAGTGAACGGCCGCCAAGCTGGTCATCCATTCGTTTTAAGTCTGCCTTGCATTGCCTCCAATTATCCCGGAACGTTTCTGCCCGCAGCGTAAAGCCTTCTTTCTCTTTTTCTCCGAGAATACTCGCTTGCACCTCTGCAATGGTTTGGAAGCCTGTCCGGCTCAAGTGCGTAACCCAGGCTGCGCGTGCTTCTTCAGCAGACGTCATAGCATCGGCCAGTCCTTTTGCCGCCGCTGCCGCTTCTTTTTCCGCCTGCTGGAGCTTGAGGTCTGCCTGTTCGTGCTCCAATCTCAGGCGTTTTTCAGCTGCCGCTAATTGCGAAAGCTGCTGCTGCACCTGTTCAAGCTGGGCTGGAATCGGGCCGTTTTGGCTTTCCTTTTCAAGAATCTGTTCTTTTTCATCCAGTCTTTCCAGGGAAGCCTGCCGTTTTTCAGAAGTCTGGGCGTG
The DNA here is from genome assembly GCF_003816055.1 of Bacillus sp. FJAT-42376. Lineage (NCBI taxonomy): Bacteria > Bacillati > Bacillota > Bacilli > Caryophanales > Bacillaceae > Bacillus > Bacillus sp. FJAT-42376. The sequence goes on along the minus strand of NZ_CP033906.1, from coordinate 1,598,277 downwards.
CCGCTTATCTATATCTGACAGGCGGTTTTGCGCCGTCTGGCGGACACGCTCCTGCTCCTCTATATAGTCCACGCTTTTATTGACTCTCGTTTGAAGAGCTTCAAATTGAGTGTCTTTTTCCTCCATTGCTTTGATCAGGCCGGGCAGCTCATCCTCCTTAAAATCGGGGTAAGCTTCGCTCCACTGCTGCTTGAATGCTTCTTCTTTTTCTTTATACTGACGGAGCCTTTTTTGCGCTTCCTTCCAGTCATGGTCAATTCGCTCAAGCAGCTGCCTGGACTGCTGCTCTTCATTTTCCATCTGGTTAATCCGCTTCGCACTGGAAGATGCCTGTTCTCTTAAATGAAGCAAATCCTGTTTGAGCGCTTTTAATTCCGTTGATTCATTGACCTCCCCCTGCTCAAGGGCAGCGGCGCTTTCGGATTGAATGGCAGGTTCAGAAAGGAAGCTGAATTCGCCGATCAAATAGGCAGAAAACTCCTCCATTTTCACTTTGAGAAGCTCCGTCTCCTGAAGCAGCTGCCGATTCCCGAGAAGCTCCTCCTCGAGCAGCTCAAGCTTACGAAGGTTTTCCTGTTCCGGTTCCCCTTTGGCAGGTGCGGGGTGGCTCAGAGAACCGCAAACCGGACAGGCCTCGCCTTCCTTAAGAGATGCAGAGAGCTGAAGGGCAATCGAATGGACCCGCTCTTGTTCGAGTGCAGCTTTTGCATCTGCTGTCTGTTTCTCATTCATGAAAATGTTCCGTTCCAGCTGTGTTTTAAGAACACTCGTCCGCTCAAATGTCCGGATGAGCGCATGATACAGGACAGCAAGCTTTTCTTTTTCCAGCTTCTGCTTGCCGCTCCGGTCTTTTCTCTCCCGTTCGGCGCTGCTCAGCTGAAGAGAAAGGCTGGACTCTTGCTGTTCGCTTTCGAGCCTCTGGCGTCCGGTATAGCTCCATTCCTTCAGCAAATCAGAAGCGGCTTGAAGGCTTCGCCGGTATGCGGAGGAAACGGTGTGGGTCTCCAGTTCCGCTTTAAGCTGCTGCTGCTTCGCTTTTGCTTTCTGAAGCTGCTGTCCCGCATGGCTGAATTCTTTCTCTGCCAGCACGTGAGCTTCTTCAAGGCGCGAAAGCTCCTGAGTGAGCTCCTCGGTCTCCTGTTTCCGCGCGTTTCGTTCTTTTTCCACATCCAGCAGCTGTGTGAGCTTTTCTTTTTTTACAGCAAGAATGGGTTCATTTGTTTCTTTTTCCTGTCTTGCTTTTTCATGTGCCTGTTTCGTCAAACCGGTCCGTTCTTTTTGCGTTTCGCGCTCCCTTGACCATTTCTTTTCGTCGGCCAAAAGCGCGGCATATCTTTTTTCCGCAGCATCCAGCTGGTCCGCATACGGCTTGAGGCGCTCAGCCTGATCGGCAAGCTTCAGTCTGTTTTCGATTTCTCTGATTTCTTCTGCCTGCTGTTCAAGCTTTCGCTCTTGTTCCTGCAGCAGGCGGTATTCCTCCTGAAGCGTCCAAATCGTCCGCTGCCTCTCCAGCTGCTCCCTGACTGCCTTTCGTTCAGCGATTCGTTTTTCCAGCAGGACAGAGCTTGCCTGCCATTCTGTCTCCGCCTCTTTCAAAGCCGATTTGGAAGCATCTCCAAGCCCCGCCTGCTCTGCCTCCGTTTCTCCGAGATGGAATTTTGCCTTAGTGAGTCTTGCCCGGAGCTTTTTTAGCAGTTCATCCCCATATTGCTCGAGGTGAAAAAGACGCTGCAGCATCTGCCTGCGTTCAGATCCTTTTAATGATAAAAACTCGGCGAATTTCCCCTGCGGAAGAACGACCGCCCTTGTAAAATCATCAATGGTCAGGCCGAGAAGTTCATGGACTTTTTCATTCACTTCGCTTGCTTTGTCAGCGAGAACAACCGGAACGGCCTCCATGTCCACAAGACGTGAAATTGTGCCCTTCACCCGGTGCTCATCCGTTCTTTTATACGTTCTTTCTACCTTGTACCGCTTAACAGATGTTCCGTTCTGGAGCTCGAATGTATAGGAAACGGAAAGCTGGTCTTCAGCATGATTGAGAATGCCGTGTGTATTGTTCGCCGCCCGCTCTACTTTTCCATAGAGAGCGAGTGTAATGGCATCCAGTATGGATGATTTTCCGCTGCCGGTCGGCCCGAATATCCCGAATACCCCTCCGTCGCATAAGCTTTCAAAATCAACCGTTTGTTTTTCTCTGAAACTGTGAAGCCCGGATATCGTTAATTCAATCGGTTTCATGCTCCTTCACCTTCCCCTGAATCCTCTTCGCTTACAAGCTCCCGGAAAAGCCGGATCAGCCTGTCATCCGGTTTAGCACCGCCTGTCTGCTTTTCATAAAAGCGCGCAAACAGCTCATCGATCGGAACACTGGATCTCGCTTCAGGCTGAAGAGCTTCATCAGCCGAATGAAAGACCGGCCGGATATGAACGATTCCCGAATGCCGCTTTCGGAGGTTTTGAATTTCCTCCATGGATAGGGCATCTGACAGTTGAATCTCAAGATCGACCCAGGCATTTGCATCTTTTCCCTGTTCAAGCCAATCATGGACCTGGGCAATTCCCCCGGCAGCCTTCCATTGAACCAGCGGCTTTCCGCTGGAGAGAAAGACTTCCTGAACCTTGGCGGCCTCTCCCGGATCTGCTTCAACAATGGTCACGGACTTCGCGTATCCTGCTTCAGAAAAACTGTACGCAAGCGGAGAGCCGGAGTAGCGGGCCTCGGTCAAGGCCCTTTTAATCGTCTGAGGACGGTGGAGATGGCCGAGCGCGACATATTGCGCCGCAGCAGGAAGACTGTCAGCCGCCACGGTATAGGCACCCCCGACTTCAATCGGCCGCTCGGAATCAGAAGTGCTCCCTCCGGCTACGTGAAGGTGGCTCATCGCCAGGTTCACTGTATCCTTGCCGAATCCTTTTGCCATGCTTTCAAAAAGGGCTTTGATTTTTGCGTCATAATGATTTCTCATTAAAAGCTCATCAAAGTTCTCTGAAAGAACCTGCTCAAGACGTGATTCAGACGGGTATGCGAGGGCCGCGATGTTCATCGTCTGGCCAGCAAGCGGAACGTCGACCTTTAGCAGATGGTCAGACGGATAGCCGATTAAATGAATGTGGTGATCTCCGGCAAGAGGGGAGGCAGCAGAGAGCCTCTCTGGATTGTCATGGTTTCCCGCGATGACAACAATCGGACGCCTTCCTTTGTCTGACAGCCTGGACATGCTCTCATAAAATAGCTTTTCCGCTGCTGACGGAGGATTCACCGTATCGAATACATCCCCGGCCATGATTACAGCATCAATCTTCTCACTTTCCACTATACCGGCAAGCTCGTCCAAAAAAGCGGCCTGCTCCGGCAGGCGGCTGCGGCCTTCCAGTGTTTTCCCCAAATGCCAGTCGGCTGTATGCAATATTCTCATCTTCCGTTCCTGCCTCCTCTTACACTTCTAATAGCTCATTCGCATCGAAGAAATACAGCACTCTTCTTGTCACTCTTTTCTTGAAAATGGATTCGACCGCTTCACTGTAGATGCGCAGCTGAATTTCATACCTGTCCCTCATCGTGTGTTCGGCTTCTTTAAAGCCTCCCGGAAATTTCCCTTTAATGGCGTCGGTTTTGTAATCAATGATGGTCAGCCCCTCTTCGTCTTCGATGAGGCAGTCAATCACCCCTTGAACGAGCACTTTTTCCTCCCCCGTTCCCTGCTCGGGAGTCCGTGCGTAGCTGAACGGCACTTCGCGCAGCACACGTTTGGCATGAAGCATTTTTTCACCGATTTCAGAAGAGTAGAAGCCCATAATGGAATCGGGATCGATAACGGCTGCCTGCTCTTCTGTCAGCAACTCTCTCATTCTCATCTGCTCAACCGCTGCCATCACCGTTTCGCGTGTCACAGAACCGGAAAGAGGGATATGCTGCATAACGGCATGCATAGCCGTTCCGCGTTCAGCTGCCGTCAGAACCTTTTGCTGCAGAAATTTCGGCCGGTCATATAGGACGGACTGTTTTTTCGGCTCGGCAGGCTCTGAATATTCATCCCGGTAGGATTGCATTCTTTTAATCTCGGAAACCGACTGCTTAGAACGCTGACGGGAAGATGCCTCAAACGGGTACGTCCAGGTCAGTTCCTTTTCCACCTCACCGCTCCATGGCGACTTGAATGGAACCGGCTGCCTGGCTGAAAGGGACTCAATGATCTTCTGTTCCATTTCTTCCCTACCGGCATCAGGTTCCGCCAGTTCACTCTGATGAACAAACCGGACCTTCCATTTAGACGGATGAGCCGCTAACTCACTTGCTGACCCTTCTCCTTCATGGAGTTCAATCGCATCCCGGTGCCGTGTCAGCGCCGGGCCGATCCAGTCCAGATAGGATTTGGCCTGCAGACGGTCTCCGTCCGGAAGCAGCCAGTCCTCTTTTAACAGGGATCTTTTCCAGCTCTGCAGTGCTTTTTGCCTGTCTTTTACTGTTCCGACGAGGAAAAGCTTTTCTTTCGCCCGTGTCAAAGCGACATAAAGAACCCGAAGCTCCTCCGAGAGCAGTTCAATTTTCAGCTTTTTTTTCATGGCAATGAGCGGGAGTGTCGGATAGCTGAAGCGCAGACCGGGATGAATGTACTTCGTTCCGAATCCGAGATGCTTATCGAGCAAAAAGCTTTTGTTCATATCCATCATGTTAAACTGCCTGGCAAGGCCTGCTGTGAATACGACGGGGAACTCCAGCCCTTTGCTGCTGTGGATCGTCATGATGCGCACAACGTCCTCCTGCTCGCCGAGCGCCCGTGCCGCTCCCAGATCGTCCCCTCTTTCCTGCATTCTCTCAATAAACCGGAGGAAACGGAAAAGTCCGCGGAAGGAGGTCGCTTCGTATTGGCGCGCTCTGTCGTATAGAGCCCTGAGATTCGCCTGCCTCTGTTTTCCGCCGGGCATTCCGCCTGCAAAGTCGAAAAACTTGCTTTCCCTGTAAATCTTCCAGATCAGGTCCGAAACGGCGCCTTTCCTTGCCTCGCTTCTCCACTCCTCTAAGCGGGCGAAAAACCGGGACAGCTTGCCGGCAAGCCCGCGGTCGGAAGGCACAGGATGCTTAAGCACTTCTTTGCACGCCTCATAATAGCTTCCCTTTTTGTCATACGTGCGGATGGCGGCCATTTCCGTTTCATTCAGCCCGACAATCGGAGATCTTAAGACGGCTGCAAGGGGAATATCCTGGGACGGGTTGTCAATGCATTTCAGAAGCGACATCATAATGGCGACTTCCGTTGCTTCAAAGTACCCCCCTGAAAGGTTTGCGTATACAGGGATTCCCTGCTTTTTCAGCTCCTCCATCATCTGGGGAGCCCATGGCATGGATCGGAGCAGGATGACAATATCCCGGTACATCATATTGCGCGTCCCGCTTTTTTTCCGGTCATAAACCTGGGAGCGGCTGTCAATAAGCTCGCGGATCTTCTTCCCGATCAGCCTCGATTCAAGCTGGACGGTTTCGGCTTCGGGCTCATTCATCGGATTTGCATCCGCCTCTTCTTCTTCCTCCAGTCCCGTCCGGTCCGCAAGCAGCAGCTCGGTTTCCATTCCGGCACTTTCAGGATAGGATGCGCCGAGCTTCAGCTCCGCCTGATCGTCATAATCGATTTCCCCGACTTTTTCGCCCATCAGCTGTTTAAAAAGAAAATTCGTCCCGTCGAGCACTTCCGAGCGGCTCCTGAAATTTTTATTTAAATCGATTCGCTGTCCTGTACCGTCCGCATCCGCTGTAAACCGTTTGTATTTATTCAAAAACAGCATCGGCTCCGCAAGGCGGAAGCGGTAAATGGACTGTTTGACATCGCCTACCATAAACAGATTGCCGGCTTCTTCCGATTCTTTCTTTACAAGCTGAAGGATCGCTTCCTGAACAAGGTTCGTATCCTGGTATTCATCGACCATGACTTCTGTAAACTGCTGGCGGCAGGCGATGGCAGGTTCAGCCGGAATAAGCCGTCCAGTTTCCTCATCCTTCTCCGATAAGATAGAAAGACATAAATGCTCAAGATCCGAAAAGTCCACGAGGCCCTTTTCCTTCTTTTTCTGCTGAAACCTGTCTCCGAACTTTTTCACAAACCCGACGAGGGTTTCAATGACCCCCTTCAATTCCCCAAGGTCCTTCATAGAACGCCGGATATCCCGTTTAAACCAATCCTCTTCAGTTTTTTCCAGCTGCTTTTTCGCACTGTCCCGCAATGATTTTACTTCTTCTGCCAAAGCGGGATCATATTCCTCTCCTTTAACCGGCTTCGCACGCTTCGGTTTAAGAGCCTTGAATTTTTCAGCCAGTTCATCCCACGAGGATTCCGGATCCATGAGGGCTGTTACCTGATTGAGGTAATCGGAAACATCATCCGCTCTGGGGGCCGGTCCTCCAGGCATGCGGATCAGCCTCATCGCCTGCTCCAGACGTTCCTGTGCAAGTCCGATGGAAATCTCGATATCTTCTTTTATAACCGGAAAGTAAGGCTGTTCTTCCAGTCTCGAATTCTCGCTGACATCATATAAGCCGGACAGCTGATCAAGCCATTCATCCGGGTTCGGATTGGATCTCGAAAAATCATAGAGAATGCGGATTAAGTCCTGAAGAGCGAGATCACTTCTGTCCGAAGAATAGCGGTCGGCCAGGTCAAAAAACGCTTCGTTCCCTTCTTTTCCGTATTCCTCTTCAAACAAATCATCCAGCACTTCATCCATCATCAGGGCGCCTTCGGTTTGGTCCGCAATCCGGAAGCCCGGATCAAGATCAATCATGTAGTAATATTTCCTGATGATATTCAGGCAGAAGGAATGCAGGGTTGAAATGGATGCGCGGTTCAGCAGCGTAATCTGCCTTCTTAAATGCAGGGAAGCCGGATTATTCTTCAGCGCTTCTTCAAGCGCCTCTCCTATCCTGTTCTTCATTTCGGCTGCGGAGGCATTCGTAAAGGTTACGACCAGAAGCCTGTCCACATCCGCCGGGTTGTCCCGGCTCGTAATCTTCCGGATCATCCGTTCCACGAGGACTGCTGTCTTACCGGATCCGGCTGCCGCAGCCACAAGGATGTCCTGTCCGGAGGAGGCGATCGCCGACCACTGGTCATCGGTCCATTGACTGTCCGCCGGTTTAGGTAGCTGATGGTTCATTTTTGATGGCCTCCTCTTTTAAGCGCTTGAGTACTTGCTCATTTTTCTCGTCTTTTAATACCCGGTAATCATTATCTTTCAGCGACTGGTCAAACTGGCAGACCCCTTTATACGGACAGAAGGTGCACGGCACCCGGTCCTTCATCCTGTATGGACGGATGTCTGTCACTCCGTTTGTGATTTCCGTTCCAATCTGCTTAAACTCATTTCTCACATGGCGGCGCAGCATATCAAATTCTTCATTGCTCGCAATCGACGAACTTGAGCTGAAGCCTCCGCTTTTTTTGAAGCCTGCCGATACAATATTGGAAGACCCGCTTTCAAGCGTCTGATCCATGAGCTGAATGGCCTCCTCTTCCCCAAGAAGCAAGCCTTTCATTTTGAACTTTTTGAACACCTCTTCCTCGAGGTCCTCAAGCGAGAGCGCGGAGCCTGTCTGAATCATAGGATCGTGAACATGGAAATAAAGGACACCAGCGGGATTCGCTTCCACCCCAAGCCACGTTTTGGAATACGAAATGATCACATCCAGGTAGGTCAGCATCTGAAGGGCGATTCCGTAATACACTTCGCTTAAATTCAGAGCCCGGTCACTCGATTTATAATCAACGATCCGAAGCAGAAGGCCTTTGGAGCTCTCTGCTGAATCCACACGGTCAATGCGTCCCGCAAGCTCCATTGTAAAACCATTTTCGAGCTTGAACCGCATCGGCGGCAAAGGACCGCCTTTGCCGAAGCCAAGTTCAAGGCCGATCGGTGCAAACAGCGAGGCTTTTGCCTGCTCCGAGATGACAAGAGCCGCTCTCGCGATAATTTTTTCGAGCTTTCTCTTTAAATACTGATGCCGGTTCGAACTCATCAGCACCTCTTTTTGCAGCATCGGAGCGAGGTGGTTCACGGCTTCATTGGACAGGGATCTGCATTGATCCTTTGTAACATCCCTCCACGAAACATTCGTCTCCACCAGCCGGTCGGATATCATTTTAAGCGCCGAGTGGAACAGCTGCCCGACATCCGGTGCTTCAAGACGGAACTGCTCCCGTTCCTTCAGTTTCAATCCATGGCTTGCAAAATGGGAAAATGGGCAGCTTCTGAATTGCTCCATTCTCGATACGCTCCCAAGAATATGCTCGCCGTACAGCTCTTTTGTGACTGCGGGCTTCAGGGGCTTTGCCTGATTTTGATAAAACAGACTTCCGGTCACCATTGCGGCATGGCCGGACTGATCATGCCCGATAAGATAGTTATAGGCATCCCACCAGCTCTCATGGACGGGGTATTGCTTTTTCCACGTCTGAAGCTGGGAGCTTAAATACGTAAGGGCCACCGACGGATTCGGCATAAATGAAAGCTGCTCCGGTTCAGGCAGCGATTCCGGTTCATTGACAAACCACTCCTTCACTGCATCGGGAAAGAGCTCCTCCAGACGGCCGATCAGTATAGAAGGCAAAAGGGACTTCCCTTCCGGATCCGCAGATGGATAAGATACATGCAGATGCTCGGAGCCGCTCGTCATCGCCATATAAATCATAAAATTCTCATCCAGCAGCTGCTGTCTGGATGATGGAGCCACCGCAAAACCGTTCCGTTCAAGGAGCTCCCGGTCTTCATCTGAAAGAATGCCGTCCTCTGCCGGCCTTGCAGGAAGCACTCCGTCATTCACCCCGGCGATGAATGTATGCTTCAATGCGTAGAAACGGGAACGCTCCATATCACCGATCAGCACCTGATCGAGCGCAGGAGGGACGAGAGAAAATTTCAGGCTTTCCAGACCGGTATCGATCATGTCCGTAAACTGCGCGGATGAAACCGGCCGGTCACCCATCATTTCCGCAAACTCATCCAGCAGCACGATAACAGCATCCCATACTTGGGCGTGCTCGCGCGCTTCAACGAGCCGCCCTGCGATTTCCGCTTCATTCATCATCCGGTCAAGCTTGGCCGGTATGTCCAGATTCTCAAGAAACAAATAAAGAGCCGATGCTTTTTGAATTCCTGTTTTAGCCTTTTTCAGCGCATCCGCAAGCTCTTTCAAAGGTCCGGCAACAAGCTCCTTAAGCCGGTTGATGAGCTCCTCACGGTTCAGTTCCTCATCCGTAACGGCCGTTTCGCCTTCTAATGAACGAAACCTCCTGTAAATCCATCTTTTTCCGGACGTCCATCTGGAACCGTTTATTCCGTACGCAAGCACATAGTTTTCGAGAATATCCATCTCTTCTCTCCATAGCGGCTTATCTGCATCTGCCGGAAACAAAAAGTCCGTTTTCACCGCCCGGAAGACCGCTTCATAGCGAAAGCTTCCCGTTACCGACTCCAAAGCGGAACGGATCAGTTCAACAAGCGGATGATGGAGCATGGACCGCTTCTGATCGATGAAAAATGGCACCTCATAATCGGTAAAGACCTGTTCGATCAAATCATGATAGCTCGAAGGATTCCGAAGCAAAATCGCGATTTCCCTGAAACGGACCCCTCTTTTCCTCACCAGCTCATGAATCCGGCGGGCAATCCCCTCAATCTCCGCCCTGTGGCTTGCCGCCTGGCTGATGGAAAGATCAGCCGCTCCTCTGAACGGCTTCGACGGCCTCGCATCAAAGTTCTGCTCGAGATGGTGAAGGGATGGGGAACCTGCAAATCTCGGGTATTCATTCAGCAGAACAGGTTCTTCCGTTTCAATATGCAGCTCCTCCGCCATTTTTTTAAAATCGGCATAGGTCATGCCGGTCATGCGGAACAGATGGAGTTCATGCGGCAGATGCCGGTCAAACAGCTTATCCGCTGTAATGGTTACCGTGACGCGGTCCGCCTTGGCAAGAAGGCTTTTGACCGCCTCCATTTCCATCGGGGTGAAATGGTGGAAGCCGTCTATGTATACTTCCGCGTTTTCAAGATACGCGGAATCAGGAATCCGTTCGGAAAGCATGCGAAGCGTATCCTCAGCATCCACATACCGGCCGTCAAGCGCTTCCTCCAGTCTTTCATAAATGGTATGCAAATCTTCCAGCTTCCCGGACAGCACCCGCTCCTTTTCATCCATCTGCTGCTGAATAGACCGGATGTTTTCAAGCAGGGCCTCCGGATTTACGTTATAGCGTTTAAATTCGGTGATCATGGATTCAACATGCTGTATGAACCCGGTCTTGTCGCTTGCTTTGCCGTACACTTTAAAATGCTGCTTTTCATCCTCAATGATTTTCCTCAAGCTCATCTGGATGCCTGTTGACGTGATCGGCTGCTTAGCCGCGCCCGATGTTTCCTGGAGGATCCGAAGGCTGAGCCTTGAAAAGCTGAACACCTGCGCCCGGATCATTCCGTTCAAATCAGGTGTGCAGGCAAGTTCGTATTCCATTTCAAACGTCATCTGATCCGGTACGAGAAAAATAATCGGCGGTCCGTCCGGCTGTTCCCGGAGCCGGTCTCTTATTTCATTTAAAACCATCGTTGTTTTCCCGCTTCCAGATCGTCCTGCCATAAACCGGATCGTCATTAAAATTGCCTCCTTTTTGAATGGTTCCTGAATTCATTATATACGAATACACGTTCGTTTACATCTTCCTGAAAAACGGACAGATGCGCTGCATATAGTGTAACAGAGATTGGGGGGTATGCCTTTGAGCGCGACCAGGTCCGCCGGAATCTTTTTTCTGCTTACAGCCGTTGCTGTCGCAAGCAATCTGTACCTGCTCATTCCGATTTATTCGGAAGTTGCCGATGGAGTCGGCGGGAAGCCGGAAGACATTGTTTGGAGCGCTTCGCTTTTTACCGTTACTTATGCGGTCGGGCTTCTCAGTTTCGGCCCCATTTCATGTTTTTTTGGACGAAAACGGACGATGGCCGCCGCCATGCTTCTTTGTGCGGTCCTCGCTTTTTTCCTTTCCGCTTCCTCTTCTGCCGGCTGGTTTCAGATTCTGAGAGGCATACAGGGATTTTTTTTAGCAGGCTTCGCTCCGGTCGCTTATTCCTATTGCTTTGAAGTGTTTACGGAAGAGTCCAGAACGCATATGATTTCTCTCATCAACGGCGGCTTTTTGATTGCCGGGGTTGCAGGCCAGATCATCAGCTCTGCAGTCACCGGTTATGCGGGCTGGTATGCTGTATTTCTCTGCTTCGGATGTATCTTTCTGCTCATTGTCCTGGCAGCGGTACGGCTGCTTCCTTCCCCAAAGTCCGCAGACCGGCCGCACCTGGACTTCTCCGTCCTGCTCGAGCGCCGTTTACTTGTATGCTATGTACTGACCTTTTTCCTTCTCATGTCTTTTACAGCTTTTTATGATTCGTTCAACCGTCAGTTTGCTGATGCCGGTGCGAGCGTCCTTTTTTATTGCCGGGCACTCGGTCTTTTAGGAGTGATGCTTTCCTTCTGGAGCAGACCGATTATCCGCCGGTTCGGAAGTACGCCTGTTCTCTTTGCGAGCCTCGGAACCGCGGCCGCAGCGCTGTTTATTTCCGCCGCGGTTCCATTTCTTTCCGCTGTCACCGTCATTTCGATCTGTTTCACCGCAGCCATGGCTCTGCTGCTTCCAGCGCTGATTTTACTGATCGGGGAGCAGGCTGGAGAAAAAAGAGCGTCCGCCATTCCCTTTTATTCCTTTTTGCTTCTGGCCGGCGCTTCAGCCGGGCCGATTCTTGCCTATCAGTTCTCCTTCAGCCTGCTGCTGACCGGATTCAGCGTTCTGTTCGCCGCCCTCGGTTTTCTGATTCGCCGCCAGATGATGAAGAAAGATGAAAAAAACCCGGAGTCCTAATCATCCGGGCTTAGTCCTTGTCCAATTTGCTTGCCATCTTGGCATTCAGTCTTTTTTCAAGGATTTTGCCGACGATCCACACAGTGAGCAGCACCGCTCCCGCTATAATCGCCTTTTTAGGATTGGTCACTAACGTGTGCAAATCCTGTCCGACATAGCTTACGATGAAGATCATCACAAGCTTGCCTGTCAGTACAGCCAGCATGAAATTCCAAATACTGATTCTGGATAACCCGGCGACTACGTTCACGGCCGCAGACGGTGTGAATGGAAAGCAGAGAAGAAGGAAGAGCGGACCGAATCCTTTTTCTTCCACCCAGTCCACCATCCGTCTGATTCCTTTATGCCGGCTTAGAAAACGGAAAAACCGTTCCTGTCCAAACTTCCTTACAAGCAGGAATACCGCAAAAGCTCCCGCTGACGCTCCAAGCCAGGAAAGGAAAAAGCCAAATCCGAGACCGAACGAATTCACATTCGCCACAATAAAAACAACAAGCGGCAGAAAAGGCAAAAACGCTTCAGAAAACGGGAGGGCAATTCCAAGCAAAGGCCCAAACGATCGGTATTTCTCAAAAATTTTCATCATGTTTTCCAGGGTCAGGGAATCAAGCAGCGTATGCAGGTCCATTTCAAGCTCCTTAAGCGATTTGAGTATCCTCCTATTTTACCGCCTTTCGGGGAAAACTTAAATATGCAGGTGCTGGAAAAGAAATCCCTCTTGAAAAAATGTTAAAATCGGAATAGAATAAATTACGAACAAACGTTCTATACTAAACAAAGATAGAACTTCTCTGTCCTTAGCTGTGAGCAGTTTGAGCAAGAGGTTAAAAAAACAGAGGATAAAGCGAGGCCAATGAATATGACAAGAATACCAGAAGACGTAAGAGACGTAATCGACCAGGCGATCTACCTGCCAATGACCATCTCCATTCTGAACCGCGATCTCTCCGTCGTTGAAAAAAGTCCATTTAAACTGAAGCAGCCTTACCTTCATCTTATCGAAGAATCCCTGAAGCTCGCCCAAAAGGATCTTCAGCAGGTCAAACAGGAGCTTCACCGCCAAAAAATCAAAGTGAGCAAAATCAAGCATGACGAAGCCTTTACTATGTATTCGTTCCTCTACAAAGGATACGAGGAGCAGCACAGCTACTTTAACCCGAGAATCCGGAATAAGGTATGTGAGCTGCTGCAGGAGTATCTGGTGAAGGTTTAAGTATGGAACGTTTCGCCCGGGCTTCTGCTGTATAAAAGCTGGGTGAACATCCTTTTTTCATTTTCTACACGGGAAGTGATCACGGCACGCAGCTGCGCTGTACGGTAAAGCTGATTTTCAAAAGAATGAATTGAAACGGGCAGAATATACGATTTCCGGTTGGAAAACGTGACAAGTGTCTCCGCCTCGCCAGTAGAAGAATAATGCTCAATATACTGATGGGAAATCCAGGAGCATTGAGGTCTTGAGGATGCAGCGGTCGGGAAAAGATAAATGGAGTTTACAGCGTCCACCACGATTGGCGGCTTATGCGTGATTCCGATAGTGTCCTTCGTTCCCGTCTTTCTCCCCTGATAGCTCGAACCGAAATAGCGGCAGCTCCGATCCACAATATCAAGCGGCCTCATGGAAACCTCATACTCTTTTTCCACCTCCAGCACATAAGAAGAAAGACTCCCATTCGATGCACTGCTGATAATCGCCATCGTATAGCGATTTGCTTCATATTGATTGATTTTTTCCATGTTCGAATCACCTCAAAATGGTTAGGTATATTTAACTAAGAGAAATTTACCACGCACACAGATAGAAGATCTACAAATTTACACAAACCTCATAAAAATGTAACATTTTAACAAATAGCGGTTTTAAATTGCTTTTTTACTGCCTGGACTCCTTTAAATATGCCCTGCGGGATAAATTATCTAAAAATTATAAATATTTAGTTGATTTTCTTCCACTCAGTCCATATAATAAAAAAAAGGCATCAGGGGTGATCCTATGAAGAACAAAAAATCGTATGCAGAGCTTATGAAGTCCCGTCACACAATGAAGAGTGAGGCAGAGGCCGCAACCATGCTGGACATCTACATTCAAATGATTCTGGACGAAGCAGGACTGAAACGAAAACTGGCGCTTCTTGAAACTCAGATTAACGATGCTCTTGACCAAAGAAATAAGCCCTTATTTATGGATTTGTCCAAGCAATACGCCGACGTGGTTCATTGCCTACAATAATGAAGCCAATCCTATTGGATTGGCTTTTTTGTTTTTTGCAAGACTAAAGGAATGGCGTGATCGCGGTGATGAAGCCGTTTTGCCCGTAATCGACATGAACCTGCCCGTAATCGACACGAACCTGCCCGTAATCGACACGAACCTGCCCGCAACCGGCACAAACCTGCTCCGTAACCGGCACGAACCTGCCCGCAACCGGCACAAACCTGCCCGGAACCGGCACAAACCTGCCCGCAACCGGCACAAACCTGCACGTAACCGGCACAAACCTGCCCGCAACCGGCACAAACCTGCCCGGAACCAGAAGCACCGCGGGGTACGATAAAAAGAAGCGGGCTATACGCCCGCTCCCTTTTCTTATACCGTCGTCGTTTCCGACGTAAACTGCTCTGTCTCCGTTGATCCTTTCAGTGCGGTAGTAGAAGAAGTTCCCCCGCTCACCGTCTGGGACACTTCATCAAAATACCCGGTTCCGACCTCGCGCTGATGGCGGGTTGCCGTATAGCCGTACTGCTCGCTGCTGAATTCAGCCTGCTGGAGCTCGGAGTAGGCGGCCATGCCGTGGTCTCTGTATTTTCGCGCAAGCTCAAACATGCCATGGTTCAGGGCGTGGAAGCCTGCAAGGGTAACGAACTGGAATTTGTAGCCCATCTTCCCGAGTTCTTTCTGGAAGCTTGCAATCGTTGTTTCATCGAGTTTTTTCTTCCAGTTGAAGGATGGGGAGCAATTGTAGGCAAGCAGCTTGCCCGGAAACTTTTCATGGATGGCATCTGCGAATTTTTGAGCCTGCTCAAGGTTCGGTTCGCTCGTTTCACACCAGACAAGATCGGCGTAAGGAGCGTACGCAAGGCCGCGTGCGATGGCCTGGTCAATGCCGGATTTTGTCCGGAAGAAGCCTTCAGGCGTGCGTTCTCCCGTAATGAACGGGTGGTCGGCCGGATCGACATCGCTTGTAATCAAGTCGGCTGCATCCGCATCGGTTCTTGCGATGATCAAGGTCGGCACACCCATCACGTCCGCCGCAAGCCGTGCTGAGATCAGATTTTTCACCGCCGTTTGCGTCGGCAGCAGCACTTTTCCGCCTAAATGGCCGCATTTTTTCTCAGAGGAAAGCTGGTCTTCAAAATGAACAGCGGCGGCTCCCGCTTCAATCATACCCTTCATCAGTTCGAACACGTTCAGCTGTCCCCCAAAGCCTGCTTCCGCATCCGCTACAATCGGTGCGAACCAGTCGATGTCCCCTTCTTCCTCCAAAAATTGAATCTGATCGGCGCGCTGCAGTGCCTGGTTAATCCGTTTCACCACGCTTGGAACGCTGTTTGCCGGGTACAGACTTTGATCAGGGTACATGTGGCCGGAAAGGTTGGCATCCGCTGCCACCTGCCATCCGCTCAAGTAGATCGCTTTTAATCCCGCTTTTACTTGCTGCACCGCCTGATTCCCGGTCAGGGCGCCAAGTGCGTGCACATACTCCTCTTGATGAAGCAAATCCCACAGTTTTTCAGCGCCGCGTCTCGCCAGCGTATGCTCGATATCGAGTGATCCGCGTAGTCTGATCACTTCCTCCGCTGTGTAGGTACGGGTAATTCCGTTCCAGCGTCCATCCAGTTCCCATTGTTCATTTAATTGATTAATCCGTTCATTTCTCCCCATTTACATTCATCCCCTTTGGTTTCGTTACATTTTTTCGTAGCTTGGCAGTGTCAGAAAATCGATAAAGTCATCGTTTTTTACAAGTTCATCAAACACCTGAACAGCTTCCGGAAACTTCATTTGCGCATAGAACGTATCCCCAAGCTCCTCCGCAATTTTGGCTGTTTCCTCCCTCTTCAGCTGTTCATACAGCTCCATCGTCACCGGCCTTCCGTCATCAAGAATCCCCTTATCGTGACGGATCCATTGCCATACTTGAGCCCGTGAGATTTCAGCGGTAGCGGCATCCTCCATTAAATGGTGAATCGGTGCTGCCCCTCTTCCTGACAGCCATGAAGCAAGGTAGCGGATGCCGACGTCAATATTCATGCGGAGGCCTTGCTCCGTAATCGTCCCATCCGGTACTGCAAGCAAGTCGGCCGCTGTTACCTGAACATGGTCGAGCTGTTTGGAAATCTGGTTTTTTTCCGGCATGTATTCGTTAAACACTTCCATCGCCACCGGAACGAGTGCCGGATGGGCAACCCATGTACCGTCATGACCGTCGCTTGCTTCGCGGAGTTTATCCGCCTTCACCTTATTCATCGCCGCCTCATTGGCCTGACTGTCGTTTTTAATCGGAATCTGTGCAGCCATCCCTCCCATTGCGGGAGCATTTCGCTTATGGCACGTTTTGATCGCAAGCAGCGAGTACGCTCTCATGAATGGAGACGTCATCGTGACCTGGACCCGGTCCGGCAAAATTACATCTTCCCGGCTGCGCAGTTTTTTCAGATAGCTAAAGATGTAATCCCATCGGCCGCAGTTCAGCCCTGCCGAATGCTCTTTCAGCTCATAGAGAATTTCATCCATTTCAAAGGCGGCCGGTATCGTTTCAATCAGGACCGTGGCCTTAATGGTTCCCTGCGGCAGGCCAAGCTCATTCTGGGCATAAATGAACACATCGTTCCAAAGCCTCGCCTCAAGATGGCTTTCAAGCTTCGGAAGATAAAAGTAGGGACCGCTTCCCTTCTCGAGGAGCGTCCTGGCGTTATGGAAAAAGTACAGGCCAAAGTCGAACAGACTGCCTGAAATTCTCCTGTCATGGAGAAGTACATGCTTTTCCTCCAAATGCCACCCCCTTGGCCGGACCTTCAGTACAGCAGGCTGGCCATTCAGCTCATACACTTTTCCATCTGCCTGTTCCAGCCGAATGGTCCGCTGAACGGCGTCCCTTAAATTCAGCTGTCCATCAACCAGGTTTCTCCACGAGGGGGCTGTCGCATCTTCAAAATCCGCCATAAACACTTTTGCATCGGAATTAAGCGCATTGATCATCATTTTCCGGTCGACCGGCCCTGTGATTTCGACCCGGCGGTCGCGCAAATCCTCAGGGAGCGGCGCGATAGTCCAGGAACTGCTGCGGATGCTTTCCGTTTCCGGCAGAAAATCAAAGAGCTTCCCCTCGTTAAGCTGCTCTTGGCGCTCTTCTCTTTTTAACAGCAGTTCCCTCCGCCTCGGCCCGAATTTCTCCTCTAGCCCGGCAATAAAGGACAGCGCTTCAGGGGTGAGCAGATTCTCGTACGCTTCATTCCATTCCCCAGTGATTCGAATACCTTCTGTTTGGGTCGCCACACGATCACCTCTTCAAATTGTTATAATACAGATTATAAAATCTAAGATTAATATATAACAGTCTATTCAAAAAAGAAACACTTTTTTGAAAATTTACCAAATTAATTGTCATAAGATCGGATAGGTTAAAAGTTTAGATGGCTTACAAAAAAGCAAACAAACAAAAAAAGAACCCGTCGCACACGGGCTCCTTTTTTCAGTCATTCGGATTCACAATCGCCAGCAGTTCATGATCCTCCCACCTGCCGTTGATTTTCACGTTTTTCCTCGCCAGGCCTTCTTTATGGAAGCCTGCCTTCATCAGCACCCTGATTGAACCGATATTGTGCGGCATGACCCCGGCTTCAATCCGGTGAAGCTTTAATTCTTCAAATGCATAGTTCACCATCAGCTTGACCGCTTCCGTTGTATAGCCTTTGCCATTGTAGCGTTCATCCAGAAAATATCCGATAAACCCGCTTTGAAGCGCACCACGGGCAACGAAAAACAAGTTGATAGTGCCTATCAGCACTTCGTCCTTCGTATAAATGCCAAAATGATATTCTGAATCATTTTCACGCCCTTCAATTTGCTGGGCAATCAATTTTCTCTGCTCGTCCTCTGTGTAAAAGCTTTCGTCGCGATCCATAGAAAACCGTTCAAAAAAAGCGCGGTTGTCTTTTTGAAGACGCAGTCTTTCAGGAGCGTCTTCAAGCGTAAAGTACCTCAGTGTAATGTTTTTTCCTGTCAGCATCATTACTCTCCTTCTTTACCTCTTTGCCGCTTTTCTTAAAAGCTCAGTTAAATTTGGCTGTTGAATTCCGCTCCAATCAACAAGTGTTAAAAATCAACAACATGCTTGAACAAAGCCTTTCTTAAAAGAAATCGTAAAAGAACGGCCGATGGGGAGGGATGGCTTTTTCCATTGCTTTGATTTCTTCTTCCCTTCCCGATGCAAGCCCGAGCATCTCAAGCTCTGAAAGAGTTTTATAGCCAAATAGAATGGCCGTCAGCCCATTGATCGATAGTTCCACTCCCTCAAGCTCGGAAGCCAGTGCTTCATCATCTGAAATTCGTATCGCTGTCCCGTCTTTCCGGATTAAGTATGATCCGTTATTCCACTGTGCATGAGGATCATTCACATGAAACAGTGCCTCAGTCCCCTCCGTAAATGCATAGCTTGCAAGGAACGCTTCCGCATCGACGATCCGCGCCATAAAATACGGTCTGTGCTCGGATTTCCGTCTCGGCTCCGGCAGGGCGAAGAGAAGAGGCTCCGCTTCATGGGTATCCATTTCAATCTCCTGGACCATCGAATCATGCTGGCAGATGAAATTCCAGAGGCCGTGTCTTGCCTCCGCATTCAGCGGAACGAACTCATCAACCAGCAGTTTTTTCTCCTTAAGCTGGTAAAGAATATATCCTGCCGGCTCTCCGTTTTCATTGTAATAAACCGCCGTTGTTTCCTCATCATAAATGGCGCGCATCCACCATTCTCGGTCTCTGACAAGCATCCCGGTGAAGCGTGATGCGAAGGCGTCATAAATTTTTTCGATATCCTCATGATGGGTCTCTTTGCTGTAGCGTTTTACCGTTCCGCCCGTATGCTGGAGAACTTTCAAATCCTGAGCGAGAAGGGTTGTCTTCCTGCGGCTGCTGAACAGCTCCCAGCCATATTTCCGATAAAAGGACACGTTGAATGGATGAAGCATGGAAACGGTTATGTTTTCCTGCTTCATTTTCTCAAGCACGTACGCGAGCATCTCCCGTACGTGCCCCTGTCTCCTGTATTCAGGATAGGTCGCGACGCCGGCAAGACCGCCCATCATCAGTTTTTTCCCGCTGAAATAAACCTCATGGGGAAGGTAATGGAATTTCGCGGCCAGTTCACCTTTATCCAAAATCCCAAACAGCTGGTGGTGCTTTTCCATTTCGCTCAATCGTTCTTCGAGTTCCGATTCCGGAACTTGATAAATAAACGCATATTCGGAAAGTTTAATGGCCTCTTTAAACCACTCTTTCCCAAGCTGAATCACATTCAATATGTATGCCCCCTCTGTGTTATGTTCCCATCAGCCACTTAAACCAGCGGCCATGTCCATCCGTTTCGGCAACCTTATGGTGATCCTCCACGCCGTTACCTGTGTAATCCAGGTGGAGGTCCCGGTCTTCAATGTTGTTATAAATATGGAATACATCCCGTTTCTGCCCGATTTCTTTTACGCTTTTCAGAAGACGGCCGATCGCCTCTTCCGGCATCTGGTTCGCGACATGCGTATGAAAGATGCAAAGGGTATACTCATCCGGCACCCTTCCTGCGGCAGACAGAAGCATAGCCGTTCCATCCCCTTCGAAAAACTGAACAGGCCGGGTTCCCATCAGCGCTGCTGCCTGATCAAACATCTCCATCCGTTCTTTATGCTCCGGCCAAATAAGGGCCTTCATCCATAAGTACTCTTCAGGGTCCTTTACATCGACAATGTTTAAATCCATTCCAATTCTGACAGCGACAGGCGGGATGGATTTTTGCAGCGGAGGTTTGTTTTCCCCCTTCCATTCCGAATGAATGAGCAGGGAAGATTCCGGATTCCCGAAAACCCCGTCCGTTCCATAGGAATAGGCGTACTGATCGGCAAGAAGCTGAAGTCCGGCGCTCGTGCCGATTTCCACCAGCGCAAGCGGCTTGCCCGTCTGCTCGTGGATGTGCTGAAAGACAGGATAAAGATACGCGCACCGTCTGACCTCATTTGTCTGGACGAGCTTCGTTTTAAGAAGAACCGTGATTTCGTTTTGATGGGCTAAACAAAAATCTTTAAATACCGGAAACCAGTCCTCGTGTTCCGGGGGATTTTCATATATTTCCATAAGCATGTGCCCGGATCGTTTCAGCAGCAAATAATGCACCGCTCCCAGAAACAAATTCGGAATCGGCTGCCCTTCTCTGCCGTGCTTGGCAAGCTGCAGCAATTCCTCATCATCTGCGATCTGTTTTGAAAGATACTCATACAGGCTGCTTGACCCTTTGCATTCGTTTTCTGCAAAACGAAGAAAGGCCGCCCTTACCTCGTTCATGAAACACCCCCATCCCCTTACTTTCTGCATACATGCCTGCTTCTCCTTTTATCGGCCATGAAAAAAGAGTGCGGTATACGCACTCTTCTCCTGCTACTCCTTCTTCTCCGGAACCGTCCATTGATCCAAATAGGTGATCCGTTCTGCCATTGTCGGATGCGTATACCGGAAAAGCTTTACAAGCTCAGGCGGATTCACCCGGCTTAAACTGCTTTTGGACAGTTCCTGGAAGCTTTGAACCGCGGATTGTTTATCACCGGTCATTTCAATTGCATACATATCGGCCGATTTCTCCTGCATGCGGGATACCGCGTTTGTCAGCGGACTGGATGCAAAGGAAAGGACCCCGATCAGAAGGAAAAAAAGCGGCATCGCGGCGAGCTCCCTTGCCGACTCAATGTGAAGCCTTTTCCCTCTTTGGCGGATCAGCCACTCCATCAGCTGCTGAACAAGGTACAGTCCCGCAAACGACAGCAGCAAATAGCCCCCAATCCCAATATAAATGTGTTTCATGACGTAATGGCCCATCTCGTGCGCCATAATGAAAAGGATTTCTTTCTCATTCAGCTTTTGCAGCGTAGTGTCCCATAAAACGATTCTTGAATTCGATCCGATTCCCGTTACATAAGCATTCATGGAATTCGTTTTTGCCGACATGTTGACTTCATATACATGCTCAGCCGGTATATCCGCCCGCTCTGCAATCGTTAAAATTTTGGTTTCGAGTTCTTTGTTTTTCAGCGGATAAAAATCATTGTACAGCGGATCTAAAACGACCGGCTGCAGGAACATTAAGAACAAAGTAAAAGGAACCGACAGCCCCCATGCCGCGAGCCACCAGCGTTTTTTAAACCTGCGGATCAGGTAAAGGAGCACGCTCACAACAAGGATCATGAGCACGTAATTCGTCCAAAAATCAAGGAGCTGATCCTTCATCCAGCTTGAAAACGTTTGGGTCGAAATATGGTACGTTTTTGACAAGTGATAGCCCATGTACTCAACCGGAAGGGATACGATGCTTACAACAAGCGAGACCCAAAACCAGAAAATGGCGGTCCGCAGAACAGAAAAACGCGTCGTTCCCTCTGCCCATTGCTGGAACTTGCGGGCGAGGCCAGTAATCAGCATCACAAGAAACAAAAACCATTCAAAAGGTGCCGTGACGAAGAAAAGAAAATCTTTTATTTTCGAGTATTCTTCGGAAAGGAGAAGCTCTCTTCCGCTCATAAATGTTTTCGGATCAGCGGGTGTGCCTTCCAAATGCTGCGGCAGTGTTCCATCTGACATCATAAATAAGTACCAATAAATAAAAAGGCCGTACAGAAAATAACCAAGTACCGATGCAGTCAGCCATCTGCGCATGCTGCCGTCCTCCTCATAAACCAAGCCCTGTTTGTACTAGTGTAAGACAAACAGGGCTTAAATAGAACTCCTCAGCCGAAAAAGTACCCGTATCCCAAACAGGCAAGAATCGAAGACAGCACAACCAGGATGACATTCCATCCAAGATAGCCGGCCGCAAAAGCAGCAAGTGCACCGACCGCTCCAAAAACCAATCCTCCATCCGTCATAAAAACAGCCGGAACAATCAGGGCGCCTAATATGGCATAAGGAACATTCTTCAATACATTCTGGAGAAAATCAGGAAGCGCAGCTCCTCTGAATAAAAGGAATGGAACCAGCCTTGGAATATAGGTTACAGCGCCCATCGCCAGGATCAAAAGGATGATTGATTCATTCATTTGCCGGTTCCTCCTTTTCCCCTCTCCATACCAGTTCAATTCCCACAGCGGAAATAAGAGTGGCCGTCACAATGGACCAGCCTGCCGATAAATAGCCTGAAAGGACAAGGATTGAATTGATAACAGCTGCGCTTGCCGCCAGAGCCATGACCTTGCGCTGCCCCTTAAGAGACGGGACAAGGAGACCGATAAACAAAGCATACAAAGCAATCGACATGCTTTCCTGAAGCAATTCAGGCAGCAAGTTCCCCGCCCAGTGTCCGATTCCCGTAAACACAACCCAGCTCGAATAAGAAATGAAAATCAATCCGAACATAAAGCCCGTGGTGAGCCTGCCCTGTTTCAGCGAGGCGACCGAAAACGTCTCATCGGTTATCCCGAATGCGTATAGCGCTTTTTTCCATGAAGGAGCCTCCTCCGCCTTCTCATTCAGAGAAGCAGCCATCAGAAAATGGCGGATGTTCATGATAAACACGGTAAACACAATTTCAAACGCTCCCGTTCCCGCAGCAATCAGATTCAGCGATATGTACTGTGCGGCTCCGGCAAAAACAAACAGACTCATCATCACCGCTTCCGCAAAGCTTAAGCCCGTTGATTTCGCAATGAGTCCGAACGTCAGGGCAACAGGCATATATCCGACCGCGATCGAAATGCCCGCCTGCATTCCTTCCGTGAACGAAGATTTTCTTTCAAACGCAGCTGCTGGCTGCATGGAGTCCCCTCCTTTCATATATGAGCTTAGAAAAGCTGCCGCTTAATCTGATCGATTCAAGCAGCGCTCATCTTCCAAATCATAAAACCACAAACTGCAACCTCAACTGCTTTTTCTTCGACTAAAGAAAAAAGAGGGGTTTTAGTCAAATCCATGATTACAGCCCGTTCCTGCCATAAGCTTTATCCAGTATACAATTGTTTAATTTTTTGAACAAGTTAGATTTTTAAGGAGGATTTCATGAAAAAGTGGTGGGTTGGAGCATTATTAATCACTGTTTTGGCAGCTTGCGGGCTGAAGACGGAAACGTTCACTGAAATTTACGGAAAAAGCATGAAGGATGTGACCGAAATCGTCATTACGAGAGGCGACGGCAGGACGAAAACATTGAACAGCAGCCAGGCCCGAGAATTCCTGAATGGGATAAAAACCATTTCTTTCGTTCCTGACAAAAACCAGGAAAAAGGGGCCGGTTATGCCTACGCATTCGACCTTTATGAAGGAGAAGAAAAGACTCTCTCCTTCACCACAAACCGAATTAATGATTACAACTACCATTCCGATCCGGATTTAGTAAAGTTTGTGGACGGAGTATGGAACAAGTAAAAGGATCCGCGAACAGTTTACGTGCAAAAAAATCTGAAGGCAGCCGCGCCTTCAGATCAGGTTTGTTCTTACACTCCAAAAAATGCTGTATCATTCACCCAGCCTTTTTGCCCGTTCGGAAGCAGTACATTCCTCCATTTGCCAAAGCCATCTTCATCAAACGGATCATAAAAGGTATCCGTTACGACTAAATTTGTGCCAGGTTTATAGTGGGCCACGACCCGTGAATCATGGGTCGCACTTCTATGTACAGCCGTATCCAGAATAATGGTGCGGAAGGTTTTTCCGTACAGTCCCTGATAAGCATACGTATCGGCATAATCCCTCGGAATCCATCCTTCATAAGTACGGCTTTTGATGTTGAAAGAAACTTTGAACACTCCGCTTGCATCGTTCCCGCTTTTATAAACTCCTTTAATATTCAGCGGAGCTTTGTAAGGCAGCACATATCCCGTCTTTGTTTTGAGGCCGCTGTCTTTATAAATGACCGTCGTTTTCGCTGCAGTGCGGCTGCTTAACCCGAGTTTTTCTTCAGAAGATGTCATGATCGTTAAGTCTTCAAGCTTGATCCAGCCGTCAAAAGCAGAAGATCCAATCGTTTCCCGATAAAGAACGATGTTGTTGGCTTTCACCCAGCGCTCTCCTTTTTTATTGATGAAGGACATGTACACATCTGCACCTTTTCCTTTTTGAACGGTACCGGTTTGCTTTTCGCTGCTGTCTGCCCCTCTTCTTGCTCCCGTATCCTTTACCGCATTCAGGTGAAGCCCTTCTGCACCGTATGGACGGATTTGATCCTCCTGGATCCAGCCGGTGTGGTCGTCGGATCGAACACGGAGCCAGTTCTCTCCGGCTTTGTTTTTGAAGTTTGCCAAAATGAGCATCTCGTCGTTATAGTAAAGCTTTTGAGTCACTCTTTCTTTTTCCTCCGCTGCCCTATGTACGTAAACTACTTTTTCCGCAATCCGGCCAAATAGCGCATCGTTTGTACTTGCTGCTTTCGCATCCGTTCCTGCAAACAAAGAGCCGATAACGGATAGACAGAGAACAGCACATATCGTTTTTTTCAAATGAATGTCATCCCTTCCAAATTGGTTTTTGTCACGCTCCTGTAATAATGGTAGCATAATCGGGATTGCATTTGTCTAATTATCCCATTTTACAATCTATTAGACTAGAAAACCTAATTCCACAGGAAAAAAATCAATTTTTACGTGCTTTTGAACTTGATTCGGGGAGGGACTTTCGGCTGGGGTCAGTCCCCAAAAATTTTACAGAACTAAAGCTCCGGCACCCCCTCTTTAAAACCTATGAGCCGCAGATGGTTAACACATGTTACCTCTGTCCCCTTATGCGGTGAAGCATGACGGGACTGGCACCGTGCCAGTCCCCAAAGTTTTTACCGGAATAAAGCTCCGGCACCTCCTCTTTAAAACCTATGAGCCGCAGGGGTTTCACACATGTTGCCTCTGTCCCCCGATGCGGTGAAGCATGACGGGACTGGCACCGCCGCGCAACGCCGCGTTCCCAACAAAAAAGCCGGCTTGAAAAGAGGCATCCTCCCTCTTTTCAAGCCAGCCCTGTGTTCCTTATTTCCCTTTAAACTCCGGTTTGCGTTTTTCGCTGAATGCCTGAAGGGCCTCCAGCCGGTCCTCCGTTGGAATGGTTACTTCATAAGCCTTTCGCTCGATTTGCAGTCCGGTCTGCAGATCCGTATTCATTCCATTTTTCACGGCGAATTTCGCCTGAGTGACGGCAATCGGTGCGTTCTGCGAAATGGCTGCAGCCCATTCCTTACATGTATCCATTAGCTGGCCGGATGGAACAGCTTCGTTAATTAAGCCATAGACTAACGCTTCTTCTGCGTTGATTTTTTTTGCTTTTACAATGAGCTCCAGCGCTTTGGAGGGGCCGATTAATCTCGGCAGCCGCTGGGTTCCGCCCGCTCCCGGGATAATGCCGAGCCCCGTTTCGGTCAGGCCGATTTGGGTATGGTCCGCCATGATCCGGAAATCACAGGCTAATGCAAGCTCCAGCCCCCCTCCGAATGCAAAGCCATTGATGGCAGCAATCACAGGCTGAGGCAGCTGTTCAATTTTTGTCAGGACTTCGCCCATTTTAAGCAAATTCCGTCTGACCTGTTCATCTGTCAGTGTTTTTCTTTCCTTCAGATCCGCGCCGGCACTGAACGCTTTCTCGCCGGCTCCGGTAATGATGACCGTTCGGATCTCCCGGTCAATCCGGATTTCCTCGACAGCCTGTTCTAGGTCGAGCAGGGTCTGATAACTGAAGCAGTTCAGCATCTCCGGGCGGTTGATTACAGCCAGGGCCGTACCATTCTCCTTTGCGTAATGAATCAGACTCATATGCGGGATCTTTCAGCCACTTGTTCCTTGAGTGCGCGGCGAAGGATTTTGCCGGTTGTATTTTTAGGAAGCTCCTCTAAAAATTCGATAGACGACGGAACTTTATATTTTGCCAGCTGGCCCTTCCCATACTCAATTAAGGCTTCCGCTGTTAAAGCAGGATTTTGGGTCACGACATAACACAGAACGGCTTCTCCCTGCTCCGGATCCGGAATGCCAAGAACGGCTGCCTCTGTGATATCAGGATGGTTGTAATACACTTCTTCGACCTCGCGGGGATACACATTGTATCCGCCCACGATAATCATATCTTTTTTCCGGTCGACGATATAGAAATAGCCTTCTTCGTCCATTCTGGCAAGATCCCCGGTATACAGCCAGCCATTGCGGATAGCAGACGCCGTTTCCTCCGGCATATTGTAATAGCCCTTCATGATGTTCGGCCCTTTGGCAATCAGTTCCCCTACTTGATTCGGCGGAACTTCCTCCCCCAATTCATTCACAACTTTGTTCTCCACGTTCAGGATATTCATCCCGATTGATCCCGGTTTGCGGGGCCGGTCAAGAGGATTGAAGCAGGTGACGGGTGAGGCCTCCGATAAACCGTATCCTTCCGAAATGACAACCTTGAATTTTTGCTCAAATCCCTTCAGCAGGGCAACCGGCATCGAGGCGCCTCCGGAAATGCATAGTCTGAGAGATTGAACATCCTCCTGCAGACCGTTTTCATATTGAAGCATAAAATTATACATCGTCGGTACTCCCGCAAAGACGGTTGCTTTGTGTTCCTTGATTAAACGGAAAACGTCTTTCGGACTGAACTTCGGAACAATGATCAGCGAAGCCCCGCTCATTAACGGTGCATTCAAAGAGACGGTCAGGCAGAAGACATGGAACATCGGCAAGGTGGCAACAATCTTATCGCTGTCATTCATCTTCAGGTATGCTGCCACATCTGAAGCGTTGCTGTAAATATTCTTATGGGTAAGCATCGCACCTTTTGGCTTCCCGGTTGTTCCCGATGTATACAAAATGACCGCGATATCCTCTTCTTCCAGATCAGGGCGCTTAAACTCGATATCATTCGGAGATAATAAATTTGTAAACGATTTCATTTTTGGGAAAATAACAGCTTCTTCGGGATTAAAGTCCCGTTTCTTTTCCGAAGGCGGTGTCTCGCAGACAATGATGTGCTCAAGCTTCGGAAGCTGTCCATTCATCTGTTCAAACATCGGGACGAGCAGATCCAGCGCAATGACCCCTTTTACATCTCCATTGCTCAGAATATACCCGATTTCCGCTGGTGTATAAATAGGATTCACCGGTATGACGGTAGCCCCCGCTCTAAGCGCCCCGTACATGCCGATAACGAAATACGGTGAATTTCCCAGGAGCAGTGCAACATGATCCCCTTTTTGGATGCCCATCGACTGCAGGCTTGCCGCAAACCGGCTGACCATCCCATCAAGCTGTGCGTAAGATACAGCCTGTCCTTCAAAATAATAAGCTGCTTTTTCCCCATATTGAGCAGCTGTTTCGGATAACCGTGTACTTACATTCATTCTCCCACCCCTAGCAATGAATGAATAGTCATTCATTATATTTTAAAAAAATTCTAAATATATTATATTAAAAGAAAATGATTTGAACAAGGACAAAAGTGCCTTTCTTCCTAAAATTGGCGTTTATCTAATTCACATCGCACGCCATTCCATCCTTGTCACGGTCTAAATCATGGGGGTCCGCTCCCGGTCCTCCTGCAGCCTCATAGACAGCCTGGGCATCCTCCTGTGAGGCAAAATCCCCGCAGTCCAAATCGGGACCAAAAGGATCATACTCTGAAGGCTTATCCGAAGCCGTTTCCGGATCACCGGTTATTCCGTCCATGGATTGGACGGGTGCCGCTTTTTCCGCGGACTGCTTGAAGGCATGATCGAGAACCTGCTTCATCTCTTCCTGATGGGCCTTCGTCATTTCTTCTTCGGCCGCTTTAACGGCAAGCTTTATTTCTTCTGCCTTTTTCGCTTCAGCACCCGCAAGCTCATCCCTCATCTCTTCCGCCGCTTCAGCCATTTCCGCATTCTTGTCCACCAAAGCCTCAAGCTTTTTATTCAGACCTTTTACCTCTTCTGCAGAAGCCTTCTCCTGATCTGCTGACCCTTCCGTTACCGAGGCAGGCTTGCTTGTCCCCGACTGCCCGAGCATAAGAAAAAGAACAGAAAGAAACGCCGCCGCTGTAAGGGCAAGTTTTTGCTTTACAGATGCATTCAGCTGAATCACCATAAAAATGAGCGCTGCAGCCAGGAATAAACCAACCCAAGTAAGACCCATCATTTTCCGCCTCCTATTTCTTGATAAATTCATTTTAACATGTAAAAATACAGAATTTTCAATAAATAAAAAAAGAAAGACCCGGGAGTCTTTTTTTTTATTTTAAAGCTGTTAAACTTCGCTGTTGATTTCCGTTACAGGCGCTCGCTTTCCACTTCAATCAACAGGTGTTAAGAATCAACATTAGGAGCCTATTTTATTTGTACAGAAGGCGTTTATAAGCCTGTATTTAAAAAAGCCGTTTCATACTCTTCTTAATCGGCGGGATGGTCACGCTTTTTTCAGAGAAGAATTTTTTTACCATGTACTCCGTATAATGAACGGCCTGTCCATACGAAATGTTCCCCGGAAGCGGCGGTTCTTCTTCCACTTGAACGTCCAGGATTACCGGTTTTTCCACTTTGAGAGCCTGTTTAAGTGCAAGCCTCATTTTATCCCGGCTATGGATGCGCACTCCAATTCCCCCGCAAGCCTCTGCAAACTTTGCAAAATCAATCGTTCCAAGTTCTGTCCCATATTCGAGATGGCCCATTTCCTGCTGCTCATAATGGATCATCCCGAGCTTCTGATTGTTAAAGATGACCACAACAATTGGAAGCTTATAGCGGACCGCTGTGACAAAATCGTGCATCACCATGGAGAATCCGCCATCTCCGCAAAATGCCCAGACCTGCTTTTCCGGTTCCGCAATTTTAGCAGCGATGGCCCCCGAAAGGCCGCAGCCCATTGTGGCAAGCCAGCTTGAAATGACCATACTCTGCTGGTCCAAATCCAGATAGCGCGCCGCCCAGACCGTCACATTTCCGACATCTACAGATAAAATCGCGTCCGGATCCAGAACTTGCTGCACCTCCGCCATTACCTGAGGAGGCATGAGCTGCTCTGTTTCCTGCGCTTTATCCTTTTCCATTTCCTCCCGCCAGCTCTTTATCCGTTTTTGGTATTCCTCAAGAAAGGAGCGATCCTCCTTAAAAGGAGCGGATGCAGTCAGCACTTCCAATACTTTTTTCGCATCCCCGTTCAGTCCGCATGCTACCGGATATCGTTTGCCGATAAATTTCGTTTCCACGTCAATCTGAATCGCATCCGCTTTTTCCGGCAAAAATTCACGGTACGGATATGAGGTTCCAATCATGATCAATAAATCCGTCTCCTGCATCGCCTGATAAGCCGGTTTGGTTCCAAGCTGGCCCAGATGCCCGAGGCAGTGAGGATGCAGATCCGGAATCGCTCCTTTTCCCGGCAGAGTAATGGCAACAGGTGCTCCGATTTTCGCAGCGAAAAGAGTCAATTCCTGTTTGGCCCCCAACGCTCCTTTTCCAGCCAGAATCACCGGTCTTTTGGCCCTTTCCAGCATCTCAAGCGCAAGCTTCATATCCTTTTGGTCCGGAAAGCCTGCTGCATCGGCCAAAATATCAGAAGTAAGCGGCTGGTCCCATTCTGCTTTTTCTGCAAATAAATCGTCAGGAACAATCAGTACCGCAGGCCCTTTTTCTGCATATGCTGTCCGAATCGCCTGATTCAGCATATCCGGCAGCTGTTCATGGGACTCTGCCCGTTTGTTATATACGGCCACATCGTCAAACATCCGCTCCAGATTGATTTCCTGGAAAGCATCTGTCCCTACCTGTTTGCTATGTACTTGCCCGGCTAAAACCAATACAGGTGCTCCATCCGCTTTCGCATCATAAAGACCGTTAAGCAAATGGACAGCACCAGGTCCCGCTATGGAAAGACATACCCCGATTTTCCCTGTCAGCTTCGCATAGGCAGCCGCAGCAAGGGCTCCCACTTCCTCATGTCTCACCTGATAAAACCGAAGTTCATTTCTCGCTTTTCTCAATTCTTCCACAAACTCATTTATGGAATCACCCGGCATTCCATACAGGTGGTCCACACCCCATCTTTCCAGAATGTCTGCCATGATTTCCCCGGTTCTCGCCATATTCATCCTTCCTTTCTCTATCAAGCAAGCATCCTTTCTTACTTACCCGCTGCAGGGATTTTGAATCTATGAAAGGAAATCGCCTTTCATGCGCGGAAGATGTATAGGAAGGATGTGATGGCAATGAAAGCAGCTTATGCTAAAAAGAAGGCAGCTGAATGGGTTCAAAAACATGCCGGCATGGAACCATGGTTCAAAGGGGCTTTTTTCAGCGGATCCGCTGCGTCACTTTTGGACTCCGATGATCTTCCAATTGGTTCAGACGTGGACGTGATGATTGTAACCGCTGAGGAGAACGAGCCTTTAAAGCTTGGAAAATTTTTATATAGCAGTGTGCTGATCGAGGTCTCATATATACCCTTTCATGCATTCCATTCCACTGAGGATGTCCTGTCATCCTATCACTTAGCCCATCCATTCAGGACGAACACAATCATAGTGGATCCAACCGGAGAGCTTCACAGGATCCAGCAGGAGGTTGAAAAACGGTTCGATGAAAGAACATGGGTCACACGCAGATGCCAAGATGCCGAAGCGAGAATCAGGAATGGACTGCAGACGATTAGCCCGGAAGCACCTTTTTATGACCAGCTGACTTCCTGGCTTTTTGCAGCCGGTGTGACGACCCATGTCCTGTTAACCGCGGCACTGCGCAATCCGACGATCAGGCTTCGGTATTTAAAGGTACGGGACGTATTGGATGAATACAAGCTCAAATCCTTCTATCCCGAACTGCTTCAGTTACTCGGCTGTTGGAGTTTAACGGGCCGGCAAGTGCAAAACCATTTAAACGAACTCGCTCACGTATTTGATGCGGCAGCCTCCGTGGCCAAAACTCCCTTTTTCTTCAGCACGGATATCACGGAAGCCGCGAGACCGATTGCAATCGGCGGGAGCGCGGACCTGATTGATGCCGGAAATCACCGCGAGGCGATGTTCTGGATTCTTGCTACCTTTGCGAGGTGCCATAAAATTCTTGCAGCAGATGCGCCACTGGCTGTCCAGCAGCAGTACACCCCCGCCTTTCAAGCGGCAGCTGCCGACCTCGGCATCGTCTCCTATGCAGATCTTACAAACCGAAGTGCAGATGTCATCCGGTTCTTGCCTGCTCTTTGGACGAAAGCGGAAATCATTATGGAAAGGAATCCGGATATCAGGGAGGTGTGATGGGGATGGTGGGCGGCGGGTGATGCTGGGCGGTGGTGCCAGTCCCCAAAGATTTTACCGTACGAAAGCTATGGCACTGCCTTCTTAAATCTCTTGGTACACAAGGGCCCAGCCGTCTCTGTCTCTGTCCCCCGCTGCGGTGAAGAGGAAGGGGACTGGCACCGTGCCAGTCCCCAAAGATTTTACCGTACGAAAGCTATGGCACCGCCTTCTTCAATCTCTTGGTACACAAGGGCCCAGCCGTCTCTGTCTCTGTCCCCCGCTGCGGTGAAGGAACGCGGGTCAGGCACCGCTAAAAAGGTTCCACAAAAAAAGCCGGCAGCAAAGGAAATCTTTCGCCGCCGGCCTTCTATTAATAAAGCAAGTCCAGGAACTGATCTTTTGTGATATTTCCGAAGTAATGCTGAACATTGACCGGTCTCAGCAGCTTCTCAAGCTCAGCTTTTTCATAGCGTGCGCCTGAGAGCAGCTCTTCGATTTCGGATACATCCCCGACTCCGAAGAAGTCACCGTAGATTTTGCATTCGTGAATGACTCCTTTACTCACTTCCATCCGCACATCAATCTGGCCGACCGGGAAGCGGTGGGAGTGCTGAAGATTGAACTTCGGCGACTTCCCGTAATTCCAGTCCCAATTTTGATACCTTTCTTCTGAAAGTTTACGGATTGCTGTCCAGTCGTCTTCTGACAGCACGTACTGAGGCACTTCCCCGTCCGTATCAAAAATATAGCTCAGCAGCAGTGATCTGAATTCTTCGATTGAGATTTTCTTTTCTAAGAATTCACTGATATTGGCGACCCGGCTGCGGATGGATTTAATTCCTTTGGACTCTATTTTGTCCTTTTTCACGACGAGTGCCGATACGACGTTCTCCATTTCCGAATCAAACAGGAGCGTTCCGTGGCTGAACATCCTTCCTCTTGTGGAAAACTGGGCATTCCCTGAAATTTTACGTCCTTCAGCCAGGATGTCATTCCGGCCGCTGAGTTCCGCATTCACCCCAAGCCTTTTAAGAGCTTCAATCACAGGCTCTGTGAACTTTTTAAAATTGTGGAAGCTGTCCCCGTCATCTTTTGTGATAAAGCTGAAATTCAGATTTCCAAGGTCATGATAAACAGCTCCTCCGCCGGACAGTCTTCTCACGACATGAAGTCCCTGTTCCTCCACGTATTTCGTATTGATTTCTTCAATGGTATTCTGATTTTTTCCGATAATAATGGAAGGTTCATTTATGTAAAACAGCAAATAGGATTGTTCAGGATCCAGATTTTTAAGGCAGTATTCCTCAATCGCGAGGTTCATCCTCGGATCCGTTATCTTTTTATTGTCAATAAACAGCATTTGAGCCATTATGATTTCCTCCTTCATCCTTGGACCAGGTCCATCCTTTTGACGCAAGCTGGATGGATCCATTGTAGATGGTCTTTGCTTCGTTTAGTAGATCCTGATGGTTTCCAAAGTGCGGCAGATGGGAAAGAAGGCATTGCTTTACATCCGCATCCCTCGCAATCACGGCAGCATCATGGCAGTTCATATGGCCGGCACTTTTCCCGTCTTGTTCCGCGTAAAAATTACATTCTGAAATGAGCAGGTCCGCTCCTTCGGAAAATGGGATAAATTCCTCCTTGAAGCTTGAATCCGCTGTATAGACGATGACTGATTCTCCATCGGTAATGCGGAACGCGTAGCATTCAGCAGGGTGATCGGTTTGAAGGAACCGAACTTGAAAAGGCCCGATCTGAAGAGGCTGATCCGGGTCGTACACCCTTCCTTCGGTTACATGTTTATACGTGAGCCTGTCAAATCCATCCTGATCTCCATTATGTCCATAAATCGGCAAAACCGGCACATCCTTATCCAAAAAACCGGACACGAGCCGTCCATATTGCAGCGGACCGATATCCGCGACGTGGTCATGGTGGTAATGAGAGATGAGCACTGCATCCAGTGCTTTCAATTCGGTATACAGCTGGAGCTGTGATAAAACAGCACTCCCGCAGTCCAGCAGCAGACTGTATCCATTTTTCTCAAGCAAATAGCCCGACGAAGCCTCACCCGGTCCGGGGTATCCTCCCCACTGTCCGATTACGGTTACTTTCATCCTTATTCCACCTGCCTCTTTCATCATTTCTCTACCGTTCAATATACCCAAAACAGCGGCAAAACCGCAAGCTGAACGCATTAAACGGCAAAAGACTTTTTTACCGGATGGAGGCAATGTGCCCTTTTTTACGATTTTTGCATATTGTTACAAAACAGATGTTGACCAAATCGGTACTGTTATAATACAATATACATAACAAAACGACATGGAGGGGATTACATGTTAATTAAATTAACTGAATTTTTCAGAAACTTACCGGGTAAGCAGTGTTCAGAATGCGGGAAAGAAATAGAAGAGCAGCATGAATGCTACGGCAACACATGCAGCAGCTGCATGAACGTTCAGGATTTATAAAAAAAGCGCGGTTAAACTTGGCTGTTGATTGCAACTAGCAGTCGTTCGCTCCAATCAACAGGTGTTTAGTATCAACAACATGCTTTAACATAGCCATAAAAAAAGAGCCGGATTGGCTCTTTTTTTGTTTTCTTAATGAAGCAGGGCGGTACAATCCGCTAAAAAAAAGCCAGACCGGCGATCTCCATTCTAATATGGAATGGTTGCCAGTTCGGCCTGTAATTTAGTGGACTCCCTGATAATGAGCTTCATATAAAATTTGTGCATTTCCCTGCCTGAAAATTGCCGCAGCCTGATTCTTGCCATCATGATTTCCATCGTTTTCAACGCCATTTCGCACACTGGCTGCTCAACGGTCGTAATCCTCGGATTCATAAGTTCCGTGATGACCTGATTATCAAAACCGGCTACTGCAAGATCACCCGGTATCTTCCAATTAAAGCGGGATGCTTCCGAAATAATTCCTGCTGCGACTTCGTCGGATCCCGTAAAAATCGCGGTCGGGGGATCATGCTTTGTCCGGATCATATGGAAGATATCCTTGCCGTCCTCGCTTGTGATCGCTTCACGAAACGCATTCTCTTCATCAAATAGCAGACCGGCTTCCGCTAATGCTTTTCTGACCCCTTCTTCGCGGGCGCTCGCCACGTTGCTGCGATACCGTCCGCAGGCGTACGCAATTTTTCTGTGTCCCTGCTCAATGAGATGTCTGGCCGCTTTATAGCCGGCTTCTTTCTGATCCATAAAAATCATCGGAACATTAGCCCGCTGATCAAATTCATTGCACAAAACGATTGGTCCGTAATCCAAGTATCCTTCTATAACACTCCAGTCATTTTCAGTTGAAGTAAGGATCACCCCGTCCACTTGTTTTGTCTTCAGCAAATTTAAGTACGTTAATTCCTTTTGTGCGGAATATTGTGTTTGACAGATAATAAGCTGGTAGAAGCTTTCGGATGCCGCTAGCTCAAGCGTTTCAATGAGCTGGCTGAAGAAAGGATTCATCACCCGGGGGATTAGGACAGCAATAACTCCAGTTCGCTGATTTCTGAGGCTCCTCGCTGCCGAATTTGGAACATAGCCCAGTTCCTCCATCGCTTCCATCACTTTCTTTTTTTTAGCAAGAGATACATACGGATGGTCATTAATCACCCTTGATACCGTGGTTCGGGACAGCCCGGCACTTCTTGCTACATCCTCTATTGTTGCCATTTCACTCCACCTCTCCCCCTCATAAGCAAGCGCTTACATTTCCCATTATATGAAAATGTTTTCATAATTTCAATATAAGATTCTGTAATCGCGAAAGCGGCAGCTGCCGTCTGGCAATTAAGAAAGCTATGAACATACCCGTGAAACTCTTAAAAAACACAAAAACCCGGTGCTTATGACCGGGTTTTTGCTCTCCATCTATTAAACTTCTTCTGCTGCTGTGAGCTTTCGATTCTTCCGTACGTTAAAGTACATATAGACAATCGTGCAGACCATCATGAGAAGCATCATGCCAAGCAGGATGGCTGACTGACTCCAAAGATAACTGAAATCTCCGCTTGAAATAACAGCCTTAAACCCTGCAACCGAGTAGGTCATCGGCAGCCAGTAGTTAAAGATTTGCAGCGGCTCTGGAATCAGTTCCAGAGGGAAGGTTCCGGCAGAAGTTGTCAGCTGCAAAATCAAAATGATAATGGCGACGAATCGGCCCGGATCCCCGAGAGATGTTACAAAGAATTGAATCAGCGCAAGGAACGTCAAGCTGGTCAGGATACTGAACAGCATGAATAATCCTACACTTTGCACTTCTATACCAAGGCCCAAAAGCAATACAGCATCCGCTACTAGGGACTGGATAATCCCGACAGCGAGCAAAATGCCAAATTTACTGAAGAACCATGATAAAGCAGATTTCGGCTCCCCTGCAGATTGCTTTAGAGGGAAGACGATGGAAATCAATAGAGCCCCAACGAAAAGTCCGAGTGAGAGGAAGTAAGGGGTAAACCCTGTTCCGTAGTTCGGCACTTCGTTAATTTTCTCATTTTGGACGCCGACCGGTTTGGCCATCATGTCGTAAAGCGGTTCAGAACCCTTTGATTCCTTCGTTTTGTCCGCAGCATCGGCAAGCGCGCTGCTTAATTCGGACGTCCCTCCGGAAAGAGTGCCTACCCCTTTATCAAGTTCAGATGCTCCATCGGCAAGCTTGCCTGCACCTTCTTGCAGTTCACCTGATTTCGAAGCGAGCACCCCTACTCCGGAGGTTAATTTGGAGCTTCCGCTGGCAAGAGCCGCGGAACCGGTTTTTGCGTCATTTAATCCTGTTCCGAATTTTTCTGCTCCCTGGCTCAGCTGAGCGGAACCTGCAGCTGCCTTTTGGATGCCGGCGTTTAATGCTTCCTGCCCTTTAGAAAGTTCTCCTACTCCGGCTTGAACGCCCTGCTGTCCTTTATAAACAGCGGCGGCACCCTGGGCAAGCTTATCCGTCTGTCCTGCAATCAGGGTAGAATTGGCAGCAAGCTCACCAACTCCTGCTGAAAGCTTGTCGCTTCCCTGGTTCAGCTGCTCAAAAGCCGCCATCAGTTCTGCGCGTTTTTCAGGAGGAAGAGCGGCAAGCACAGGCTCTAATTCCTTCATTTTCGCCTGCAGCTGGTCGATGCCGCCTGCGAGCTGTTCAGCACCGCGTTTTGCTTCCTGCTGTCCGGCATCAAATTGGGCAAACTTTTGATCGAAGAGTGCTGTTCCTTCACTAACCTGCTTTGCGCCATCGGTAAGCTGAGGAATTTTCTGATTCAGCTCCTGCGTACCGCTGTTCAGCTTTTCAGAGCCTGCAGCGAGCTGTGAATTTCCTGCAGCAAGGTCGTTAATTCCGCCCTCCAGCCCAGTGTAGCCCTGCTGAAGCTTTCCAAGGCCGGTATCCAGACTGCTAATACCGCTTTGCAGATCCTGTGTTCCTTTCGAAGCCGTTTGAACGCCTTCTTTAAATTTAATGGAGCTTTCCGCAAGCTTCGTCAAGTTGTCTTTCAATTTAACGGATCCGTCTTTCAATTTCCCGGTTCCGGAATTGATTTCAGAAGCGCCTTCACTTGCTTCGCCCAACCCGTCTGCCACTTTTCCGATATTGTCAAAGATTCCTTCTGCATACGTTTTGGTTACTTCAGCCGCTACTTCTTCTTTAATTTTTTCAACCGCTGTGTTTCCGATTTGTGCGGAAAGGAAGTTGAAGCCTTCATTCGGTACATACTTCATTTCCAGTTCTTTCGGCTGATCATCCAGCAGGGTTGTCGCATTTGCAGAGAAATTTTCCGGGATCTCAATTTTCATGTAATATTTTTGATCCTTTAATCCTTTGTCTGCTGTTGCCTGGTCAACAAAAACCCATTTAAATTGAGGATTATCCCTCAAATTATCCACGAGTTCTTTCCCCACATGAAGGTTTTCCCCTTCAAATTCAGCACCCCTATCCTGGTTTACAACCGCAACCGGCAGCTGTTCCAGATTTTCATAAGGATCCCAGAAGGCCCATAGAAACATTCCTGCATACAAAACAGGAATAAATAAAACAGCAATAACGGGGATGAGTACTTTTTTGTTCGTAACTAGAGCCTTCCACTCTTTTATGAGCAGTGACATGTTCAAAAACCTCCTGTATTGTACACCTGACTACTTTGTTCATTTAGTCATTTTACCGCAAAAAAACCGCTCTCCCTGACGGATAGTCCTTTCAGGAAATAGAGCTCGAACAATTCCGCTATTTTTTCTTTTGGGAGAGGAGCGTGCTGTTTCTCCCAGTCAAAAATCAGGGAAACATAAAGCTTCAGCATAAGAAACGCTGTAAGTTCCGGGTCACATGGACTCAGCTCTCCTTTTTCAACCGCCGCCTGGATTTTTTCCTTGATATAGCTGATCACCATACCTTCGAGACGGCTGACTACCTCCTGGACTTCCGGAGTGCCAAGTTCGCTGCTTTCCTGAAAAATTTTAATCGTAAGCTGATGGTCTTTCCGAAACTCCAGTAGTTGGTAAAGGGCTCTATGTACATTATTTAAAAAATTGGTATCCGGTCTAAATGATTCTTCCGCCGAATGTCTCATTTCCGCCAATAGCAGCTTGATAATCTCATCAAACAGCTCTTCCTTTTTTCTAAAAAACGTATAAATGGTCCCTTTCCCCACATTTGCCTGCTTAGCTACAAGATCCATTGTCGTCGCCTTATAGCCGAATTGTGTAAATGATTTTGTCGCAGCATCCATAATCAGCTGCTTCCGGTCAACACTCACTTCTCCTTCACCTCTGCAATGACCACTTGAACATTTTAGTCAGTCAGTAATTTTACTATAATCGACCGCTATTGAGATTGCAAGATAAAGTTATATTCAGTTAGTTCAGACTATTGAAATCAAATGGATGGCCCGCTTTAAACACAGCAAAAATGCCCAAAGCTTATTGCTCTGAGCATTCAGTGTACTGTTATAGCTGCAGGTATTCTTTCACCTGTGTGACAGCCGCTTTTCCCTGATCAATACAATCAGGAAGTCCGACTCCTTCAAAGGAGGCACCGGCAAGAAACAGACCGGGGTAAGATTCTTTTACATGATGAACAATTTTTTCTACGTTTTCTTTATGGCCCACATTATACTGCGGCATCGCCTGTTTCCAGCGGCTTACGACATAGTCTTCCGGCATGCCCGAAATATCCATCGCCTTTTTCAAGTCTTCAATCGCGATGCTGACCAGCTGTTCATCTGACTGGTCGACAATCGTTTCTTCGCCGGCTTTCCCAACGTACGCACGAAGAATGACTTTGTCTTCAGGTGCGGTGTGGGGCCATTTTTTGTTTGTCCACGTACAGGCTGTGATGGAAAATCCGCCATTGCGGGAGATGACAAATCCGGTTCCTTCTTTAGACATCCTTACCTTCTCTTTCGGAAAAATC
The DNA here is from genome assembly GCF_003816055.1 of Bacillus sp. FJAT-42376. NCBI lineage: Bacteria > Bacillati > Bacillota > Bacilli > Caryophanales > Bacillaceae > Bacillus > Bacillus sp. FJAT-42376. The sequence goes on along the minus strand of NZ_CP033906.1, from coordinate 1,559,580 downwards.
ATCGCTACATTCGCAACCGATGTAGAAGGCATGCTTCTGAAGTAATCGAATTCGCTGTCTTTCAAAAGAGCGCCTGCTGCGGTATGGGGAATCGTCATGATCACCGCATCAGCTTCCATAACCGTCCCGCCGTTCAATTCAATCGTATAGGTCTCTCCTGCCGTTTTCTGAAGGGAGACCACTTTTGTGCCTTTCAGAACGCGGACACCTGTGAGGTTTTTTTCTAGCCCTTCAATCAGGGATTCGAGTCCTCCCGCAAGAGTTTGAAAGATCCCCTTTTTCTTAGATGGATCATGTTTCTGATTTGATGAAGGAACGGATTTTTTCATTCCTAAAATCAGACTTCGATGCTCCTGCTCCGTTTTATAAAACTGCGGAAAAGTGGACATCAGGCTCAGTTTGTCGATGTCCCCCGCGTAAATGCCGGAAAGAAGCGGTTCAATCAGATTTTCAACAACCTCGTCGCCGAGCCGTCTTCTAAAAAACTTCCCTAATGACTGATCCCTTTTCTCCCCGCCTCTCGGAAGGACAAAGTCCCCTGCAGCGCGGAGCTTGCCCGGCAGTGAAAACAGGCCGGATGTGACAAACGGGAGAAGCTGTGTAGGAATGCCCATCACGGCACCGCTTGGAATCGGATGCAGCCCATCCTTTAGCAGTACATAGGAACGGCCGGTTGAATTATTGACAAGCTGATCTTCCATGCCCAGATCCCGTACGAGTTGGGGGGCGCTTTTTTTCCTCTCCAGAAAAGAATCCGGTCCTCTTTCGATGATGCAGCCATTTTTGCGGACGGTTTGAATCTTCCCGCCGAGCCGCGGACTCGCTTCAATCAGGGTGATGTCCGCTTCCTGATTGCGTTCCTCAAGGTCTTTCTGCAAGTAATACGCAGCGGACAGCCCCGTCAGACCGCCTCCGAGAATCACGATTCTTTTTTTCTTTTCCATGCTTTCGCCTTCTTTACATTACATTTGAAGATGCTTCAGTACGACTGTGGCCAGGCAGTCTATAAATTCTTCCTGATCATTCGGCATTTCAGGACGGTAGTAGCCTGCACCAAGCTCATCCGTTACAACTTTGCACTCGTAATCATTGTCAAAAAGCACCTCTAAGTGGTCCGCTACAAATCCCACAGGTGTGTAGACAAAATGGCGGAACCCTTTTTCCTCATAAAGTTCACGCGTCAGATCCTGAACGTCGGGTCCGATCCACGGATCTGGTGTATTCCCTGCGCTCTGCCACCCGATTGCATAATGCTTGACCCCTGCAGCTTCCGTAATTAGTTCGGCCGTTTCTTTCAGCTGATCCGGGTAAGGATCTCCAGCTGCAATAATTTTCTCCGGAAGACTGTGGGCGGAAACGATAAGAACCGCTTTTTCACGGTCTTCTTCCGGCATGGCGCCGAACGTCTCCTGCACTCTCTTCGACCAATAGCGGATAAACTTCGGTTCCTGGTACCAGCTGTCTACAGATGTAATAGTCAAATTGCCAAGCTTGTCCGCTTCTTCTTTCGCACGGCCGTTATAGGATTTGATGCTGAACGTAGAATAGTGCGGCGCAAGAACGATGCTGACCGCTTCTGTGATTCCATCGTCATGCATTTGCCTGACGGCGTCCTCGACAAATGGCTCGATATGCTTCAGCCCAAGATACATCTTAAACTCAACCTCATCCTGAATGCGGTTAAGATGGTGTTCAAGCTTTTCCGCCTGTGCCTGCGTGATTTTCGCAAGAGGGGAAATGCCTCCGATCGCTTCGTACCGGTCCTTTAAATCCTGCAGCATTTCTGGAGCAGGCGGCCGGCCGCGGCGAATATGCGTGTAATAGCGTTCAATATCCTCTTCTTTATAGGGAGTTCCATATGCCATTACAAGAAGACCCATTTTCTTCTTCATCTTCATGCACCTCGTTTATTTTGTGAAAAGAAACACAATCCTTTTCCGTATGCCTTCCATTCTGCCACTTCAGACGCAAACATTCCAAGCAGAATGCTCTTGGAATGTTTTTCAATCATTTATGCGCCGCGGAGTATTCATGAACAAATGCTGCAACTCTTTTGAGTGTATCAGGCTGTACTTCAGGGAAAACTCCATGTCCAAGGTTGAATACGTAGCTGTCGCTTTTCATTCCCTGATCAAGAATCTCTTTCAATCTGTCCTCGATAACATCCCAAGGCGCAAGCAGGATGGCAGGATCCAGGTTCCCTTGAAGCGTCTTCGTCAATCCAAGTGACCGTGCTTCGCTGATTGGGAGTCTCCAGTCAAGCCCGACAACATCCAGAGGAAGATCATGCCACTCCTTCGCAAGGTGGCTCGCTCCGACTCCGAACATGATGAGCGGAACGTTCAGCGGAGTAAGGCTTGTAAAAATGCGGTTCATAACCGGTTTGATAAATGTACGGTAGTCCTGAACATTTAAAGCACCGACCCACGAATCAAAAATCTGAATCGCTTTTGCTCCGGCCTTCACCTGAGATGCTGCATATGTAATCATCGTGTCAGCGAGTTTATCCATCAGGGCAAACCATGCTTTCGGCTCTGAATACATGAACGCTTTTGTTTTGTTATAGTTTTTGGAAGGGCCGCCTTCAATCATGTAGCTTGCAAGGGTAAAAGGCGCTCCGGCAAAACCGATCAAAGGAACATTCAGCTGTTCCTCAGTCAGGATCCGTATGGTCTCAAGGATGTATGGGATGTCCTGATCGGGATTGATCTCTCCAAGCTTTTCCACATCTGCAAGGCTGCGGATCGGATTGCTGATGACAGGACCAATGCCTGATTTGATCTCAACGTCTACGCCTATGGCTGGGAGCGGAGTCATAATATCCTTATATAGAATGGCCGCATCTGTGTTATATTGCTCGACCGGCAGTCTCGTTACATAAGCTGACAGCTCCGGCTGATGGGTTATTTCGAACAAACCGTATTTTTCCTTAATGGCTCTGTACTCCGGCTGCGACCGGCCAGCCTGTCTCATGAACCAAAGCGGCACATGATCCGTTTTTTCCCCTCTGCATGCTTTCAAAAAAGCATCATTAAATGGTTTTGACTCCATGATTCTCCCACCTTACTCAATCTCGTATGTATTTGTACTCATTATAACGCTCTCATCCCATTAGTATATCAGATGACTGGAATTGTCAAAAAATCGACGAAAAAAGGAGCGCATCCGCTCCTTTTTTTACCTGCCCGAGAAAATCTTGGGCTGTACATATCCGGTTCCCTGCCCTTCCTGTTTCGTCTGCTCATTATAGGGAACGACCTTGTAAGCGGCGGACGAAAACACATTGCTGAAAGGAATCGCATAGGAATGGTTGTTTTTGACCTTTCCGATCAGCTTTTCATGTCCGCTGTCTTTTTCATAAATCCGGTAAACGACGCGCGGGTCCTCCTGCTTTTTCCAGTTCAGTGATACTGTAATAAGACCAAGCGGTTCAAAGGCATAGTTCGCCTCGACATCGTTCAGTTTTTTCAGTCTGATCGGATCCTCCAAATCTTCAGCCCCTTTCGGAACGGCAAAGGCGGTCTTGGGAAGGGATTCGGATTCACTTAAAATCTTTTTGAAAAGCCTCGTTGGATACGAGCTGCCTGCTGTAAGATGCCGGTCTGGGGATGTCTGGTCATAGCCCATCCATAAAGCACCGGTTACTTCAGGTGTATACCCTGCAAACCAGGCATCCATGACGGCTCCTTTTTTACCTGGATAGGAGGTCGTTCCGGTTTTCCCGGCGAGTTCCCCAGAATAGCTGCCGCTTTTTGCCGTCCCCTCCGATACGACATGCTGCAGCATTCTCGTCATGTTCCAGGCGGTTTGGGCAGAGTAAACTTTGATTTCTTTCCGGTCTTTTTCGCCAACCGTTTTGTGATGCCGGTCCTCTATCTTCTGAATAAAGTAAGGCTTCGTATACACACCTGATTCCGGAAAGACGCGGTAAGCGCCAGCCAGCTGCAGCGGGGTCACCCCATCGCTGAGCCCCCCAAGCGCAATGGCAAGTCCCTTATCCGAAACAGCGACCCCCTGCTTATCCAGATATGTTTTGCTTTTCCCGACCCCAAGCTCATTTAAAGCCCAGACAGCAGGTGCATTCTTCGATTTGATCAGCGCATCATACATCGTGACCTGCCCGAGATAACGGTCATCATTATTTTCAGGGGCGTAGCCATCGTACTTTTGATAGGAGTCTGAAAGGAGAGAATAAGGCTCATAGAGCTTCTCTTCCATCGCAGGTCCGAATACGGCAAGCGGCTTAAAGGTAGATCCCGGCTGCCTTTTGGCTGTAACCCGGTTAAACCCTTTAGGACGGTAATCTCTCCCGCCAATCACTGCCATTACTCCGCCGGTACGGTTGTCCAATAAGACAAAAGAGGCTTGGGCATGTTTGTCCGTCCCGGGGAAATAACGTTCTGACTGGAATGTATTGTACGCTTTTTTCTGGATTTCCTGATTGAGGGGAACCGTGATGGTATACCCTCCCCGCATCAGCTCCTGATTGGAAATGTCATACGTGTTTTCCGCTTCATCCATGACAAGGTCAATGTAGCTGTAAAGCCATGGATGATCAAGCTTCTTGCTGATATTCAGCCCGAGTGTTTTCCCCTGAAGCCTCACAGCCTCCTCAGCCTTTAAGTACCCCTGTTCCTCCATCAGCGAGAGAACAGTATCTCTCCGTTCTTTTGCTTTTTCTGGATGAAGAATCGGCGAGTAGGAGGAAGGCGCCTTCGGTAGGGAGGCGAGCAGCGCCCCTTCGGAAACGGTCAGCTCAGACACATCTTTCTGAAAAAAATATTTGGATGCTGCTTCCACCCCATATGCTCCGTGGCCGAAATACAGCTGATTCATATACATCTCGAGCAGCTCTTGTTTGCTGTACCTGTTTTCGAGGTTAATCGCGAGCATGGCTTCCTTCGTTTTTCTCAGCCACGATTTTTCTCCCGACAAAAAGATATTCTTCGCTAGCTGCTGGGTAATCGTGCTCCCGCCCTCTACCTTTCCGCCGGCAGCGAGATCCTTATACACAGCCCGTCCGATCGATTTCACATCAATCCCGCTATGCTCATAAAACCGGCGGTCTTCCACCGCTACAAAGGCCTGCTGCACATGATCGGGCACTTTATCAATCTTCACGATTTCCCGGTTCTGCTCATAGAGTCTGGTAATTTCATGTCCGTTCGAATCCACCAGTCTCGAAGCAGAAGGCATGACAAGCTTTTTCTCATCAATCATCGTACTCCCGGCAGCCAGTATGAAAATGTAACCTGCAATCGACACAGCCGCAATGATTCCTATTACAAAACTTGCTTTCCATATAAAACGTCCCATGGACCCACCCCGATTCATTATGTTTTAGGATTGTTATTTTAAGGTATAAATATTCTTAGAAAAGCGGAAGCAGTTTTAGTGGATGTTCTGCTAAGTTCGCGCCGTCCTGGCGCAGCGCAGAACTGACCTGCCTCCTGCAGGCCTCTGAAAGTGGAGCTTCTGACCGAGAGGCGCTTCTAGTAAGGATATTCTGCTAAGTTCGCGGCGTCCTGCCGCAACGCAGAACTGACCTGCCTCCTGCAGGCCCGAAGAAGCGAAGCGTCCGAAGGGCTAACTGCTGAAGCTAGACAACACCGAAAAGCGGAAGCAGTTTAAGTGGATGTTCTGCTAAGTTCGCGCCGTCCTAGCGCAGCGCAGAATAAACCTGCATTCTGCAGGGCTGCACATTTTCAAGCAGGAATTATGAAATAAAGAGCGTATTAGTTTTCCATCCCTATTAAAAGTTTATAATCATAATGAGGTGATTCAGATGAACTTGTACATGACATTTGGAACGGCGGATTATTTAGAAGGAGTAAAAGAATCAAATTCAAATGAGAGCATGCTTCTTCTTCATACGAATGATAATGCGATGCTGATTCATGAAACAGACGGAGAGACGGTTTTAAAGGAACCGAAGAAATACGAGGTTCTTGATTCTGTCGGCTCACTGGAAAATGCCGGATTTGCTGTTTTGAACAATATTCCTGTTACAGAAGAAGGCAAACCGCTGTTTGAACAGCGCTTTAAGGAAAGAGCCAGAATGATCGAAAATGAGCCTGGGTTTGCTGCAATCCGGGTGCTGCGTCCGCTTCGGGATGACACTTACGTTATTTTTACCTTGTGGGAAGATGAAGCATCCTTCAAAAACTGGCAGGAGTCAAAAGCCTACGAGCATGCCCATAAAAAACGGGGAACGAGTGACGGAGTAGATCAGAAATCGATCTTCCCGCGCCCATCCTATGTGACAACCTATCAAGTACTTAAATAAGGGAAAGGATCCGATTTTCGGGTCCTTTTTTAATCCAAAATTTACTATACCATGCCCTGCGAAATTTGACAGCAAATGACTGCCTGTTTCAAGCGAATTTCCTGGGAAATGACAAAGTTCGTTCATATTTGCTCTCTGTCTTCTAATTTATTAATGGCTCACCCAAATGAGCTGCCAGCGTAAGCTATACTACAGCTTATTTTGGGAGTGATTGCATTGGGTTTGAGCTTACGGTTCTTCATAGTTTATATGTAGTGGTCTTTGAACCTTCCATTCGTTTTCTTAGTCAACTTTGAAGCGATTGAATCGTTATCTTATCATCAAAATGAATTTGAATAAACAAGCCTTTCATTTACATTTGAGAGAGAGGAATAGCAATCTTCCTGAGCAAATAAAATGGCCCTCATAATAAGAGAGCCTTTTTTACACTTTCTACACTAATTTCTTTTATCTACTAAAGAGGATACCTTATTATAAATAGCAGTTAATAAGCCAATTACTGCTCCTAACAAAAGGGATATGAAAAATATTCCCACTACAAGGTTATGATCAAATAATGAAAAAACTATTATAAATAAGATGATACTGAAAAGCATTCCTAAGGAGATGCTTTTAATTATTGACTTCATATCTTTCCTCCATTTACATGTTAAAATTCAACATCAGGCTTTAACAAAGCCTCTTAAAGGCCACCTTTTTTTCCTCAAATAAAGATAATACCATCAAGTAAATGCTTAAACAACCATTTCAACACCTATGATGAGCTAAATATCGAACATTAACGGACCTAGAAAAGCGGCATGCATATTAAATTTCATTCGTATTCTTTTAAAAAGCAGAAAATCATAACAAAGACTTCGCTGTTATGATTTAGCGGCTTTAATCGTTGTAATTTTCCGAATTTACCACTACCATTAGACGTAACATCTTACATAGGGGGAATATGATGCTTACCGACATTTATCGTGAGCTGGATGACCATTACAATGAAATGGTTGAAATCCGCAGACATCTTCACCAGCATCCGGAGGTTTCGTTTCAGGAGTGGAAAACCGCGGCGTTTATTAAAGAATACTACTTGAATCTCGGAGTAGAGGTGAAGGACAAGGTTGGAGGGAATGGCCTTACCGCACTGATTAAAGGAGCAAAACCGGGAAAAACGGTTGCGTTCCGGGCTGATTTTGACGCCCTTCCGATTCAGGATGAGAAAAATGTTCCGTATAAATCAACGGTTCCCGGTGTCATGCATGCGTGCGGACATGACGGACATACTGCGCTGCTGCTTGTTTTTGCCAAGGTGATGCATAAGTACCGTGAATCTTTAAGCGGCAATGTTCTTTTGATCCATCAGCATGCCGAGGAATATGCGCCGGGCGGAGCGAAAAGCATGGTGGGGGCCGGCTGCCTGGATGGCGCAGACGCTATTTTCGGGACCCATCTCTGGTCCGTTGCTCCTCTCGGAACGATTCAGTACAGGAATGGCCCCATTATGGCTGCGGCCGACCGATTTGAAATTGGCATTCAAGGGAAGGGCGGACACGGAGCACAGCCTCATTTAACGAAGGATGCCATCATGATCGGCGCTCAGGTCATGTCGAATTTGCAGCAGATCGTCAGCCGGAAAGTTGACCCGGTCGAAGCAGCGGTTGTTTCAGTTGGAACGTTTAAGGCCGAAAACGCCTTTAATATCATAGCCGATACGGCAAAACTCATTGGAACGGCCCGAACCTTTAAAGAAGAAGTGAGAGATCAGGCGGAACGGGAGATTGAAAAAGCCATTCAGGCTGCCTGCCTGCTTTACGATGCGGATTATACGTATGTTTATGACCGCGGCTATCCTGCTGTGGTGAATCACCTGGCAGAAACCCTTTATGTAAAAGAATTAGCCGAGGATGTGCCCGGGGTAACGAATGTAGAAGAGAGTCCGCTCCAAATGGGCGGAGAGGATTTCGCCTATTATTTGCAGGAGCTGAAAGGAAGCTTCTTTTTCACAGGTGCCATGCCGTCAGATCCTGATGCTGCCCATCCGCACCATCATCCGAAATTTGATTTTGACGAGAAAGCAATGCTGATCGCCGCCAAAACGTTCGCTTCTTTATTTGTCCACTATGAGCATGAAGAAGCAAGGATGGGAGCGGCTGAAAACGCAGCCGGGCTATAAAATGAAGAGCCTGCCACACAAGCTGGGCAGGCTCTTCTTTTTAACCGTTCAATATTCTCATCTGATATACCTTCATTGCCGTTTCTCCCAGTTCGCCGAGCAGTCTGAAGTTTGCAGCGCCGCCGACCGCAGCCCCGATTCCCGGAACGAGCTGCAGCATTTTCACGAGATCAATGTGATCCCTGTACTCCTGCTGAAACTGCTGCCAGTCCATATCCTCAGCGCTGAGAGGAGCTTCCGGCCATTTCTCCAGAATTTCAAGCGTCGCAAGCTTTACCTCACTGCTTGAAAAGGCGAGCTGGAAAATCATCAAGATATACAGTCTTTCTTCCAAGCTCTTGGGTGGAAAACCATAGATGCTTGCTGCCTCATAAAGAAATTTCATTTTGATGCCGAAAAGCAGAGGAAAGTCCGCCATCCCTGCAGCAAATCCCCCGGCACCTGTGGCAGCTCCCTCAAATGCGGCTGTTTTCTTATACCTGGACAGCAGAGCACGTATCGCTTCGTCTTTCTCCTCAAGCGTTTTAAAATCCGCTCCTGCCTCTCCGTTTGTCCACTGTGACCCTTTAATGGTTATTTCAGTCATGAGCCGGATGCTCTCCGTAAGGGCAGCATGAACTTTCTTTGGGATGCGGGCTGTTATGACCGATTGAACGTCTTTCGATTTCCTCTGCCATATGGAAGGGCGTTTCAGCAACCTCAGTTTCCAGAGAGAAAGCTCTTCCTGCACTTCCTTTTCATAGCTCATCCTTTACCCCCTGTACATCTTCTCAATGCGTTTCTTCGCGTAGCCGCTGACAAAGATGAGAACAAATACGATGGCTCCTCCAATCGAAGCAGCACCTTGAATCCACTCCATTTTCACGAGCAGAACGGCGCCCAGTATCAGCCCCTGCACAAAAAGAATGTTGCGCAGCAGGGTTAAAAAGCTTTTCAGCTTAGTCTCCGGATGAACGGGATACAAATCCGGAATGGAAAGCATATCAAAATGACGGACAAGAACAATCAGCTGGATTCCAGTCAGAAAAATCGTTCCCGCTGTTACGAGCACCGCCGCCCATAAACTCATGTCCGCGAATCCGAGCACGAGTCCCGATATGACCGTCAGACGGATGAAAATGCCAAGGTAATCCGTACTTCTAATAAATGCGCGCGCAAACATGTACATGTATACATGTTCACGCCCATACCGGATGCTTTGCAAAACCCAATCCAAATACGCTCTTCTGTGCGCTTCTTTTTTCAGCTTCGGCACATCCGTAAAAAGGTTGGCCAGGCGGTAAAAAGACTGTTTCTTTCTTAATTCCGTCCGGATGAGACGGTCCCACTTAAGCCCTTTGCCTTTCGCTGCCTTTGCATAATAGATCATCAGACCAAGCATCAGCACGATCACGATCACGGCAAACAGATAATGTTCAGTAAGAACAAAATAAAGGACCGCCGCGTTCAAAGCAAACCGGACGATACGGTCCCAAATCGCAGATGACGCATCATCTGAATAAGAAATAAACCAATCGGATTCCATATTCCAAAAGTTTAGAACCAACAGGAGAACCCCCGTATAGATGTAAGGGGTCCCGGAAACCGAAACCGCAAGATAAAGCGGGCCCAGCAGCAGGTATAAAAGGATCAGGGGAATTAGGGATTGAATAAAGCTGTATCCTTTTGCTTTTTTCAAATAGGTATGCATTTTTTCCTCGAGCGGAAGCAAAAATACGAGATCTGCTTCCTTAAATAACGTCCGAACGCTTGAAAAAATTAAAATCAGGGCAAATACAGCGGCAATCAGAATCTCAGCCGGAAAGGAGTCCGGCAGTTCTTTCAGCCAGGACTGATACCCAAGCGCACCTCCTGCGAGCAAAAAAATCATGACAATCAGGAGATGGTCGTTCAGCATGTACCGCAAATACGAGCGGACCTCTTTTATATGCTCTTCCAGACGGGCGCCCCAAAGCTCAAGAACGTTCTTCATTTTCTTCTTCCTTCGTCAGCTGAATGTAGAGATCGTCGAGATTGGCCCCCGTCATGCCAAACTCTTTCTGCAAGTCGGCAAGTGTTCCTTTTGCCCGGACTTCTCCGTTATGTAAAATGATGAATGCATCACAATATCGTTCGGCTGTCGCTAAAATATGCGTAGACATCAATATGCCGGCTCCCCGCTTCTTCGCCGTGTTCATTTGCTCCAGCAAGGAGTTGATCGCAAGCGGATCAAGCCCTAAAAAGGGTTCATCGATGATATATAATTCCGGCTCTGCAAGAAAGGCGCACATGATCATGACCTTCTGCTTCATTCCTTTTGAAAAATGAGCCGGAAACCATTTCAGCCTTTTTTCCATCCTGAATTCTTTTAAAAGCGGCTTCAGTCTTTTTTCAAATTCTGCTTTGCTGAGACCATAAGCCATAGCCGTTAATTCCAGATGCTCATGCAGCGTCATCTCTTCATAAAGAATCGGTGTTTCGGGAATAAACGTAAACTGCTGCCTGTAATGCTCATGACCTTCATGAAAGGTTTGACCATTAATGGAAATCTTGCCTTTACGGGGTTCCATCAAACCGATGATATGTTTAATCGCCGTACTTTTTCCTGCACCATTTAATCCAATCAGCCCCACAATCTGGCCTTTTTCCACGTGAAACGTAACATCCTTCAAGACAGGGTTCCGGGTATATCCTCCGGTTACGCCATCTACATGCAATAATGTCATCTGAATGTTCCTCTCCATACCTTTAGTCTTCATAATTCCCATCATAACAAATGCGCCCGCTTCATGTCTCCTCCACACCGCTTTTAAGTCCATATTTTCCCAAGAATACAATTCCTCTTTTCAGCACATTCTAGTTAAGGAAGAAGGAAGTTCATTTACTTTCGAGAATGAGGTGTTTGTCAAAGACGCAATTGCTTAAACGGTTCAACAGAGGGAAAGTCAAGGATTTTATCCGCGAGCACATCGCCTAAAAATGAGGTGTTTGTTAAAGGACAGGATTTCTGAATGAAATGTTTAGCTGTTCACTTCTGTAAATGAGGTGTTTGTCGAAGGCATATTATCGTTTTAAATGGGTCCTTACCTTCTTCTTTAAGCAGGGCTGGCTGATCGGCTTGGCCCTGCTTTTCCTATTGTGCAATCCCAAACCACTTTACTGCTTCGCAAAAAATTCAGCTGCAGCTTGATTACCCGGCGGCTTTTTCCTCAAAAACTTCGTTTGAAATCCCAATCTATTTTCTTCCAATTCACACGTGATCCCCATCAGGTTTTACATTATGCCTAAAAATAGCTCGCATACTTCACCAGCATCGCAATGAGAGCAATGAACGTGAAGACAGCGGCGGATAACAGCACCACATTAACCTGCAGCCGGAATGGCTGCTGATTCATTTTCGTTCCGGTGTCAGATTGGATAAGAGAATTAACCGAATTACTCCATGCTCCGCCTGTTGAAAAAAAATAGTGGATAAAAGCACACCCGCCCAATCCGACGAAAAAGGCATAATCAATGGCTGTTCCACCTGCGGCATTTGAAACTCCCCAGCTGATCGCACCAAGCACAATCATCGTTACAAGTCCCTTTGCTATCTTATTCACATCCATCCCCCCTTGCTGGTTATACGTATGCTTTCTCCATAAGTTTCAATCAGTTAAGCCGTTATGGTAAAATACCTCTAAACAATCCCAGTGAAAGGAATGATTGGATGAGCTGTATTTTCTGCAAAATTATTAACGGAGAAATTCCGGGCGCGAAAGTTTACGAAAATGAACATGTCCTTGCTTTTCTTGATATTAGTCAAGTAACAAAAGGCCATACGCTAGTCGTCCCAAAAGTACATAAAGAGAACATTTATGAAATGACACCGGAGATTTCCCGTCATTTTTTTGAAGCGGTGCCCGCTATAGCCCGTTCCATCAAGGAGCAGTTTCAGCCTGACGGGTTAAACCTGCTGAATAATAATGGCGAGATTGCCGGCCAATCGGTCTTTCATTATCATATGCATCTTCTTCCCCGGTACGGCAAAGGAGATGGCTTTGGGGCCGTCTGGAAAACCCATACGAATGATTACACTCCTGAGAAGCTTCAGGAAATTGCTTCTCAAATCCGCGATGGAATCCGTCTTTAACGAATGCTTTAGCCGCTCTTGACGGAGATGCAGAAACTTCCCCAGGACAAAATAATTTTTCGGTCTATAAAGCAGGCAGCCGCTATTAAGGCTGCCTGTCTTTTTGTTCCGGAAGTTCTGACGGACAGCCGAACGACCCGGCCCCGGAGGTGTTTTGTGAAAAAATATTCAAAACACTCAGTCATTTATGATACCATGAAACTAATTTATTCCATTAACGCTTTAGGGGGCTATACAAATGGTGAGAGCTTTGAACTTCAGCGCAGGACCTGCTGCTTTGCCGATTTCCGTTCTGGAGAAGGCACAGAAAGAATTTATCAATTTTCAAGGCACAGGGATGTCCATTATGGAAATGAGCCACAGGGGAAAGCATTACGAGGCTGTCCATGCGGAGGCCAAATCACGCCTGAAAAAACTAATGGATGTTCCGGATACCCATGACATCCTTTTTTTACAGGGCGGAGCCAGTCTTCAATTTTCCATGGTGCCGCTTAATTTTCTAAAAAAACAGGAGACAGCGGGATATATCCTTACCGGATCCTGGTCTGAGAAGGCCCTCAAGGAAGCCGAAAAAATCGGGCAGACAAAAGTGATTGCCTCTTCCAAGGCGAATCAATACCGATCCATCCCCTCCCGCTCTGAATGGGAAGGAGAGGATGGGGTCTCTTATGTGCACATTACTTCAAACAACACCATTTACGGAACACAATGGCATGAATTTCCCGATACAGATGCTCCGCTTGTAGCGGACATGTCCAGTGATATTCTCTCCCGGCCTGTCGATATCAGCAAATTCGGATTGATTTATGGTGGAGCCCAGAAAAATCTCGGACCTTCCGGGGTAACGGTTGTGATCGCTGATAAGCAGTGGCTGAGCGGAAGCACAAACAGCCTGTCTAAATTCCTCGATTACAATACTCATGCTTCGACCGATTCTCTTTACAATACCCCGCCGACATTTGCCATTTATATGCTGGGCCTTGTACTCGAATGGGCAGAGTCTCAAGGTGGAACAGCCGGGCTGAAGAAAAAAAACAGCGAGAAGGCTTCCCTTCTCTATGATTCGATTGCCGGCAGTGAAGGATTTTACAGAGGCCATGCGGAAAAGGGCAGCGAAAGCCACATGAATATCACATTCACTCTTCCGGATAAAGAACTGGAAAAGGATTTTCTATTAAAAGCCGCAGAAAAGGGATTCATCGGCTTAAACGGCCACCGGAGCATAGGCGGATGCCGCGCTTCTATTTATAACGCTGTTCCGCTGGAAGCATGCGAAAAGCTGGCTGATTTTATGAATGCCTACAGGAAAAATCATCCGGCCCGTTCTTTTACTTTTCAATGAGCACTGCCCCTGTTATAATCATATTAACCGCTTTTGCAATGGGAAATTAGTTCACCATTGGAGAGCAGACTTTTGAGCCAAGAAGAGGAGAGTTGAGTTATGAAAACGAAAGAACTAGTTACGATGTCGCTGTTTGTTGCGATTGGCCTTGCTTTGCACAGTATTATCCCGCCTATATTCCTTGGAATGAAGCCGGACATGATGCTGACGATGATGTTTTTGGGAATTGCCCTTTTTCCTAATTTAAAGAATACCCTTCTATTAGGAGTACTGACAGGCATCCTTTCCGCTCTGACAACCGGTTTTCCCGGAGGACAGCTGCCGAACATCATTGATAAGCCGGTTACTGCCCTTGTATTCTTCCTGCTGATCACTTTAGCAGGCAAGCTTGCAGCGAAACCTGTAACAGTTGCTTCACTAACAGCAGTCGGTACGATTATTTCTGGGGTCATCTTCCTTGGAAGCGCCCTGTTAATTGTAGGACTTCCAGGCGGATTTACAGCGCTGTTCCTAACCGTTGTCCTTCCAGCCGCTGCCTTGAACACGGTTGCGATTACTCTGATTTATCCGATCGTGACATCTATCCAAAAACGTTCGAAGCCGGCTTCGGCGGCATAACCCGAAAAGGACTGACTCTGTCAGTCCTTTTTTTATGGCACCGCAGTTTAATGCAGAATGGACAGCATGATTCCAAGCAATAGGGTGACCCCTGCTCCCCCCGCCATCACCATAGCCCGCTGCTTTAACACCCATTTCGGCGGATAGGAAGCAGCCTGCTGCGCTTGTCTGGCATAATTCAGGGCAACCATTAAAAATACGAGGCTAATGATGTAAAATAGGATTCCCAACATGCATCCCCTCTCCCCCTTTTACGCTTATGTATATGCCGAAAAAATCAGGCTATGAAACTTGTTTCCCTTTTTAAACTGTTTGCTGATTGTGCTAAGCGCAAAGGATTTCTCAGCACAAAGAGGGCTGAATTCCGGATAAAAAGCAGTCGTTCGTTTAAGGAACGGTCTGAGGGGTATCATGTAAAGAAGGATTTTTTCATAAGAATGTTGAATGTGTAAAGAGAACGGATAACGGGAGTGATGAGTCAATGTCAAAAGCTAAATCCATTTTTCTTGGTATTCTTGCCGGAACCGTCGCCGGCGGCGCAGCAGCCCTGCTTTCCGCCCCATCTTCCGGTAAAGATCTGAGAGGACAAATCAAAGACAGTAAGGACCGGATGCTGGATACCATCAATCAGCTGAAGGAAGAAAGTATTGCCTTAAAAGAACAGGTTGTGCAGGCGGCGAAAGATAGTGCCGATGTCATAAAGGAAGTCTCTGCAGAGCTGCAAACCTCCTTAAAAGAGTTTCAGGAGGAAATTGAGCCGCACCGTGAGAGTCTCCAGAAAGAAATTGAAGCCATTGAAAAGAAAATTAAACAATTAGAAGATACAATTAAAAATTGATGAATATTTCCATATAAGAAATGTTTGTAACAAAAAGGTGCTCAAACTTTGTCGGTTTAGCACCTTTTTTCCGTCTTTTTTTGAACAATACTGGATTCGAGATATTTATTTAAAAATTTTGTTAATTTACATCTTTATTAATCTTTACTTTTTTGGGATAATAGAGAATATTAGAAATGCGGAAAAGTAGGTGAGTGGATTTGAAGAAAAATGAAAAGGATTACACCGTAAAAGAGGCCATGCTCTTCACCCAGAGAATCGCTCAGTTAAGCAAAGCCTTATGGAAATCCATCGAGAAAGACTGGCAGCAATGGATCAAGCCTTATGATTTGAACATAAACGAACATCACATTCTTTGGATTGCTTACCATTTGAAAGGAGCATCCATTTCCGAGATTGCTAAATTCGGAGTGATGCATGTATCAACCGCTTTTAACTTCTCTAAAAAGCTGGAGGAAAGAGGCTACTTGGAATTTTCCAAGAAGCTCGATGACAAACGGAATACGTATATTGAACTGACACCTAAAGGGGAAGCCATCTTTCTTCAGCTAATGGAGGACTACGATCCTTCGCGGAACGCCGTCTTTAAGGGCGCCATGCCGCTGCAGAGCCTGTATGGCAAGTTTCCTGAGATAATTGAAATGATGGCCATCATCCGGAACATTTACGGTGATGACTTTATGGAGATCTTTGAACGGTCATTCAGCAACATTGAGCGGGAATTTGAAGAAGAAAACGGCAGTTTAAAGAAGGTTGCCGAAGAAGAGGAAGAAGAAGAGCAGCCAAAAGCAGCTGCCAATCAGTAAGACTCAAGCATGGACAGAAAATCGCGCATCAGCCCGGGAAACATCCCTTCTCTGAATAAAGCCTCTGCGGTTTCTTTCACCTCGAGTTTATCGTTCAATTCCTGTACAAAAAGCGTAAGGAGTCCTTCAAAATGGACGAATCCTTGCGCTTTTTGTTTTTGATGAAGCTCCTCAAGCCTCCGGCAAAGCTCCAGAACCTCCACATATTCCTTTTCCGGCAGCTGTTTTTGAATCACCATATATGTAAAAGGATGGTCCTCTGTCCGAACCATCGATAAAAGGAGACGCATCTGAAATTCAAGCCTGTTCAGCCTTTCCTCATATAAGTCCACACTAACCCCTACTTTCTCTCTTATCCTTCTATTTTAGCGAAAAACCCCTCTATAAAAAAAGCGATAGATATTTATTTTTATTAAACCGTTTACAATTCCTTGAAGCGTATTGATTTTTTTATCGTTCGGCAGTAAAGTAGGAAAGGATTTATTTTTAGGGGAAGGTGATTGTATGAACTGCTGGAAAACCATCGACCTGTCGAAAGATTATGGATTTCAGCGTCTCTTTTTGTATTTCATTTTTGCCTCCATTACCGCTTTTATCGCACTTTACCTTCCTCTGTCGATGGTAGATGCGAGGCAAAAGCTGGATGCCGGCCATATCTTTTATTTTTTGCTTATTCTCATTCTTATTCTGCCTGTGCATAAACTTCTTCATGCCCTCCCGCTTATTCTGTGCGGAAATGTCCCGAAAATGAAGATGGAATACGCAGCCATGATTCCAATTATACGGTTAAAGCCATGCGTTAAACTATCAAAACAGGTGATGCTCGCTACCCTGCTGCTTCCTTTCTTTATTCTAACAGCAGCATGCATCCAGGCAAGCCTGATCATGCCTGAGTACGTTCATTATTTCTGTTTAGCGGCAGCCCTTCATATCGGCTGGTGCGTGCCCGATTTAATCTATGCGCGGCAGGTTATGGCAGCTCCCCGCACCTGCATGGTCGAAGAAGACCGAAACGCACTGGAAATTTTAATAGAAAAATAGAAGTCATCCTTAAGAAGAGTGCCAGGGAACAGGGCTCTTCTTTTTTAAGGGTTAAGCAAACCAAGCCGGCTTTTTCCTATCTTTTTCAGCGAATATTTGGTAATCTTATAAGTATCAGTAAGGAAAGGGGGATCTCATGTGATCATCTTGTTCATTTTCTTTGCTGTCTTCATTCTGTTTTATATTAACACGCTAACGAACAGGCTTTGTTTAGTTCGTGAGATTCCTGAAGACCGTCAAACGAGAGTGTTTCGTATGATTAATGTCCTTGTTACGATTCTGCTGATCTCTTCGTATATTGAAATTCTTTATACATAGAACTCGGAATCTGCAGCTCCGATCAATTTATACACAGAAAAGCCGGCCGGTATATGGCCGGTTTTTTTGTATGGGAATTGGGTTTGCAGGGGGGGATTTCGGAGTTTGCTGTGGGGTATTTCGAAGTTTACACTGACCCCCGCTTCGCTAAAGCACTAAACCTCCGTCCCTGCTCCTCATGAACCCTTGTCCCAGAAGCTACTCCATGATCGCTGCTCATTCCCCCGCTGCGGTGGTGTGCCGGGGGTCAGTGCATTGCACTGACCCCCACTTCGCTAAAGCACTAAACCTCCGTCCCCGCTCTTCATGACCCCTTGTCCCAGAAGCTGCTCCATGATCGCTGCTCATTCCCCCGCTGCGGTGGTGTGCCGGGGGTCAGTGCCAAGACCGGCTTCCGTTCTGACGCACAGCATCACAGCCTCTTCATCCAAAAAAAGCACTCTTGATCAGTATCCTGTGCCCCAAAACTCCCATCCCCAATGGAAAAAGCGCCCCCCACGAGGAGCGCTCTGCCATTTATATCGGAACACCTCGAACCCTGTACCAGTGTCCAGTTCCAGGCGCTAGCCCTTCGGCCGCTTCGCTTCTTCAGGCCTGCAGGAGGCAGGTCAGTTCTGCGTTGCGGCAGGATGCCGCGAACTTAGCAGAACTTCCTTAACTTATACGGCCCTCGGTCAGAAGCTCCACCGTCTTTCAGGGCTGAGCAAACGCCTTACACTTTTCTTGGTGTCCAGCTCCGGCGGCTAGCCCCTCGAGGTCATAAGCCGCTCATCCTGCGGAAGGAAAATTCACCTTCCTCCGGCTGATCGTCTTATGCTTGTCGGAGGCCCGCAGGAAGCGGGTCAGTTCTGCGTTGCGGCAGGACGCCGCGCCTTTAGCAGAACTTCATTAGAAAAGCGCCCCACAAGGAGCGCTCCGCCTTATACTATTGAACACCTTGAACCCAGCACTGGTGTCCAGCTCCGGGCGCTAGCCCTTCGGCCGCTTCGCTTCTTCGGTCGGGGCACAAAACGCCCCTCGGTCAGAAGCTCCACCGTCTTTCAGGGCTAAGCAAGCGCCCTACGCTTTTCTTGATGTCCAGCTCCGGCGGCTAGCCCCTCGAGGTCATAAGCCGCTCATCCTGCGGAAGGAAAGTTCACCTTCCTCCGGCTGATCGTCTTATGCTTGTCGGGGCTGGTCAAGCCGCCTACGCTTTTCTTATAGCCAAGCTGCACCAACGATGATCAACAAAATGAAAAGTACAACGATTAACGCGAAACCTCCGCCGTAAGAACCGCCCATTTATAACACCTCCTTGCTGATGGTTAAGATATACTATGCAATTTCCTTGTATTGCGAATGGGCTTTTACCCTGAGTTTTGCAGTTATCGGCAGCCCTTATTGACTAGCAGATGTATGCTGCACCCACAATAATCAGCAAAATAAATAGAACAACAATTAACGCAAAGCCGGAATTATATCCTCCCATAACGTTCAGCCTCCTTTCGCAGTCAAGACATTATATGAACGCGAAAACAGCTTGCATGGGCTTATTGCCTACTTCAGAAAACTTTCTTCGCAGCTGGTTAAACCTATTTTCATCATTTCACATAATTTCACATATTAGGTTCCTGCCGTCATCTGCTGTGGGGGGTTCCGCTAATGAATCCTTTTAAACATTGGGCTTGTCCAGAATGGCTGTGTGCGGGGCTTTAGCTCGATTCAGCATCTTCTCTCGTTCCTTTGTCTCCTCTTTTCAGATTGGGTTGCAAAAGTCCAATGAACATGGCACAATGTTCTATAGTATTTAGTACAAACACTATAGGGCAGGAGTTGTATCGACTAATGAAAAAAATGGCTATAGCGGCTATTACAGCGACGAGCCTTTTCACTCTCGGCGCATGCAGCAATGGAGCAGCAGGCGGAGGCGGTTCCGATGTTGTGGCTGAGACGAAAGCTGGAAACGTTACAAAGGACGAGCTTTACGAAGCTATGAAATCCCGTGCAGGTGAACAGGTCCTTACTGAACTTGTTCATAACAAAGTACTGGGTGAAAAATACAAAGTATCAAAAGATGAAATTAAAAAAGAGCTTGAAACGATTAAAGCTCAGTATGGTGCGGAGCAAATTGACATGCTTGTCAAGGAGCAGGGCCAGGCAGCCGTAGACAATATGGTTAAAACAGAGCTTTTGCGCAAAAAAGCCGCTGAAGCTGAGGCTAAAGTATCCGAAGATGATATTAAAAAGTATCATGAGAGCTTAAAAGATAAAGTGAAGGCTAGCCATATTCTTGTTAAAGATGAGAAAACGGCGAAAGAAGTAAAAACGAAGCTTGACGGCGGGGCGAAATTTGAAGACCTTGCCAAAGAATATTCTCAGGATCCATCTGCTCAAAACGGCGGAACCCTTGGCTGGTTCGGCAAAGGCCAAATGGTACCGGAATTCGAAACAGCTGCGTTTAAACTGAAAGAAGGCGAAGTCAGCGCTCCTGTAAAAACACAATACGGCTACCATATCATCCGTATTGATGAGACGTACAAGCCATATGATCAGATGAAGAAGAGCCTGGAGAAAGAAGTAAAAGAACAGAAAACCCAGGATCCTGCAACGATGCAGAAGGCTATCGACAAAGCCCTTAAAGACGCAAAGGTCGAAGTCAAAGATAAAAAACTTAAAGATACATTTAAAGCCCCTGAACAGCCTGCAATGCCTGCTCAGCCGGCTCAATAATCTGCAAAAAGAGAGAAAGCCGCACGGCTGCCTCTCTTTTTTTCTATGTTAAAGTATGTTGTGGATTTGGGCGGAAACCGTGAGACTCAAAGCTTGAGAGCAGAGGGACAGGTGATACCCGCAAGGCTCACCGCCCGCCCAAGAATAAGCGAGCGAATGCTAGCAGCAATCAGCAGTCAAGTTAGACAGAGCTTTTCTTTTTATGGGTCCTGCGCATTGCCCGGCTTTAGACACTTGCTATTTATCCCTGTTCCTGTTATCCTTATTAAGAATTATTTTTGTTCGGATATTAAGATCGAATACGTTTCAGCTTGATATTTTTAGAGCAAGAATAGTAACACGTTTGTGCGTCATGCACTAGGAGGTAACAAAATGTTAGAAGGTACAGTTAAGTGGTTTAATGCAGAAAAAGGTTTCGGTTTCATCGAGCGCGAAGATGGCGACGATGTATTCGTACATTTCTCCGCTATCCAAGGCGAAGGTTTCAAAACTCTAGAAGAAGGCCAAAAAGTTACATTTGAAATCGTTCAAGGTAACCGTGGCGATCAAGCTGCTAACGTAGAAAAAGCATAAGTTTTACCCATATAAAAAGACTCCTTCACAGGAGTCTTTTTTTGTTATGAATGATTGACCGAGGGGTCCATCATGGGGGCAGAACGATGCACATTTAGTTAAACCGACATTTTTTCAAGCTTTCTTCGTTCTCGTTCCGCTTTCATCCGTTCCAGATAAATCTGGCCTTCCTGTTCAATAAACTCTGTATCGGTCCGCTTATCTTCTCTCGACAGCGTGACAAATTTAAAACCGCTGAAGAGCACTCCGCCCATGCACAGGTAAATCCACCAAGGCAATGTCAGCATTCAGGTTTCCTCCTTCAAATAGCCCAAGCTTTTACCTCATGCTTATGCAGAAGGAGGAACCAATATGCTAGTTATGAAAAACCGGCTTGTAGAAGGAGCGGTTTTCCAGCGCAAAAACCCGTTCTGAAAACTCACCCGGCTTCACCCGTTCCAGGGCACGGTCGAGCATATTCATTTTGGCATCCAGGTTATCAATATAATGAAGGATCTCTGCTTCTTTAATCATCGGCGGCTTTGGACTTCCCCATTCTGCTTTGCCGTGATGAGACAGAATGAGATGCTGTAAAATGACCACTTCTTCTGAATCAATGCCCAGCTCTTTCGCAGCCTGTGCGACTTCATTCACCATAATGGAAATATGGCCAAGCAGATTACCTTCTACCGTGTAAGTTGTACTGACCGGTCCGCTCAGTTCGGTTACTTTCCCTAAGTCATGCAGAATGACTCCCGCATAAAGAAGGTCTGTGTCAAGCGACGGATAGAGGGCGGCGATTGACTTAGCCAGATTCAGCATAGAAACCACGTGATAGGCGAGTCCGGAAACAAATTCATGATGGTTTTTCGTTGCAGCCGGATACTCCAGAAGCTCCTGCTGATGCTGCTTCACTAAGTGCCTCGTGATTCTCTGGATGTTCGGGTTTTTCATTTCAAAAATGTATTGGGTAATGGTATTCATCATCTCGTCCTTTTTCAGCGGAGCGGTTTCCAGAAAGTCCCCGACATCAAAAGATTCATGGTCATTCAGCGGACGGATGTTTTTGATTTTCAGCTGATTTCTTCCTCTGTAATGATGAATATCCCCTGCGATTTTTACAATTCCCTGAGCACTGTAGGTTTGCTCATCTCCCTGGCTTGCATCCCACAGCTTCGCTTCGATTTCCCCGCTCTGATCCTGGAGGATGAGGGTCAAAAAGGGCTTTCCGTTGCTTGCTACCCCTTTCGTGGATGATTTGATGAGCAGATAAAGATCAACCTGCTCCCCTACATCAAAATGCATAACTCCTTTAGACATGCTGATTCCTCCCTGTATTTATCTGTGAATAAGTATAACACAACCTTTAAAGGACAGCTTTTCTATACGGTTTGTGTGTGCCCGTTTGCCACTTCTTTCCGTTCTAAGACGGTGACGGGGCCATGGAACTGACTGGCGAGATGGGCCTGGCATGTGAAGACGAGTACCTGCTGCTCTGAAGAAATGTCCTTTAGAATATCGAGCATCTTTGTTGTCCGCCCTGCATCAAAATGGACAAACCCGTCATCGATTAAAACCGGCATGTTCAGTGATTCATTCATCGTTGAAACGAGGGCAAGCCTTAGGGACAAATACAGCTGCTCGGACGTAGCCTGGCTCAGCTCCCCCGCTTTAAATCTCTGTCCGTCCGCCCTTTCGGCGATAAACGTCTGCTCGCGGTCAGGCAGATAAACGTTCACGTACCTTCCTTCTGTCAATCTGGCAAAGAAATGAACGGTCTGTTCAAGCAGTTTGGGCATCCTCACCGTTCTGTGATAATCAATCGTACGAAGCAGGAAGTCTTTTGCAAGCGTCTGGACCATCCATTCTTTTGCCGTTGCCCTCGCTTCCTCCTTTTGCAATTCGTATTCATGCAAATGTTCAGAAAGGCTCCCGTCTGCTTCCAGTGCTTCGAGCCTGGCCTGCAGCATGGCTGCGTCTTCCTGCCGGGTCTTAAGGCGCTTTTCTAAGCCTTCTGCTTCCAAAACGGCTTCAGCTAAGTCATCTTCTAGAGAGTTCCACTCTTTTCCCGCCATACTTTGTGCAATTTCACTCGATTGCAGCTGTCTGGAGATCCAAGTCAGCTGTTGATTGATTGCTTCTCTTTTCTGATGATGCAGGGCCATCTGCCGAAACGCTTCTTCATCTTGTACCTTTGAAATGTCCAGAAGATGGCGGATGGCTTCATTTTTCGTTCTCATTAGAAGAGCCTGTTCCTCGTATTCTTCGGTAAGCTCTGTCATCCTGCGCCCGATTTCTTCAAGCGCTCTTTTCTTCTCTTCTTCATGCCTCAATGCAGCTGAAACCTGATCGATTTGCTGGAGAAGCGAGTCACCGCTCATGCCGGTCCCGTTGACTATCCGCTCTGCCTTTTCCTCAAAAAGGGCCGTTTCGGAAAGAAGCCGTTTCATTTGTTCTTCCTTCTTTTGCTTTTCCAGCAGCTTCGCTTTATATTGTTCAATCAATTGAAAGGATTGCATCAGAGTGGATGCCGTGGTTTCTTTGTTTAAGTAAAAAGAATTTAGAACAGGCATCAGCCATTCATTCAGCTGAAAACGGGTCTTCTCCCATTCTTCATATTTGGCAATGATCCGGTCGCAGGCACGCTCCTCCTGTTCGCCGCGGAGCTTTTCCAGGTCGGCCATCTGTTTCATCTGCTCGTCTTTCCAAAGAAGGCCTTTCAGCTCCTCTGCCCTTTGGACATGAGCCGCAGACGGTTCTGTATGCTTCCTGAGCTCTTCGGTGAGACTTCGCTTCCTTTCCTCCAAATGCAGGGCAAGCGGATCACTGCCTGCTTTCCAATTCCTGAAAAACAGGCCGCCCGCTGCAAGGATGACAATGAGAATGGACGCAAGCACCCATTGCTGCTGGCTGAATGACCAAATCACACCTGCAGCTGCAATTAGAAAGAGGAGCATAAATCCGGCCATCCGGCTTTTTTGATTCGCGCTTGCGCTTTTTTTATGTCTTTCCAATTCGGACGAAACCTTATCCAGTTCCTGCCTCAGCTTGCCGGCGTCCTGTTTTGTTCCCGCTTCTTGAAGAGCAGCAAGCTCCCGTTCCAAGTCAGCCCGTTCCTCCGTGCTCATCGCCTTTTCAAGCAGGGCAGTGAAACGGGACTCGCTCAAATCCAGCGCTTCTTTCGCGCGGTCAAACTGCTCATCCAGCTGTGTCTTTTGAATGGAGAGAGTTCTCGCCTTTTCGTCCATCTCGCTGATGGTATGTTTCATTTTTAACGTTGTATCCATCTTTAAAAATTGTTCAGGACTGGGAGCCGACTCGTAAACCTGGCCTGAAAGAGCGGATAGCTCGTCGTCCATCAGGCTGATCGATCTTTTTAGTTCCCTTATTTCCTTCACGGCAGACTGATAGGAGCCTGCACTTTCTTTCAGTTCCTGAATCTGCTTCTCACTTTCAAGGATGGACTTGTCCGGTATGAGTGCGGCCGCTTTTTCTTTTAGCACACGAAGCTGTTCTTCCATCCGTGAAGTTTGGACTTTCAAAGGGTCAAGCTCAGAGAGAAGCCGTTCAAGGCGACTGATTCCATCCGCAGGAAAATGGCTTGTATCCGGTAAAAGGCTAAGTTCTAAGTTCAGCGCCTTTTCCTCGGTTAACAGGGGCACGAGTGAAACAGCCTTGTTTAAATAAGACTGTTCTTTTCTCCGTTTCATTAATTGGGATTCCAGATTACGGATTTCCTCATCCGCTTCTGCTTTTTCCCTTAGCGGCGGCTGATAGCTGCCGGCTCGCCGGGCAGAATCCTTCACCATCTCGTCAGCCCGTTTGAGCCTGGCAAGCTTTTCATTCAGTTCAGGCTTTTTCCCATTCGGTTTAAACAAACGGTCCTGCTCTTTTCCAAGCTTCTGTTCAAGCTTATAAATGGCATCCGTACCAACCATGCTTGTCACATATAAAAATTTTCCGATTTCCTCTTCGCTCAGCCGTTCAATCTGCTGAAGGCCGTGAAGATCAAAAGAAAAAACAGATTGGAAGAAGGATTTGTCGACTCCTCCTGTCCATTCCCGAAGCAGGGCTTCTCCAGCCATTCTCCCCCCCGGAAGGCTAATGATGGCTTCTCCGCCGGCTTTTCCGCGCACCCGTTCAATTTTTACGATGCCTGCCCCGTTTATCTCAGCTACAATGGCCCCTCCGAATACTTCCCCGTTTTTCGGTTCATATTTGCTGTCAGCCTGCTGTTTATGAGGGAGACCGAAAAGAATACTATGTATAAAGGACATAATGGTGGATTTGCCCGCTTCATTTTGTCCAAAAAACAGGGAGGCGGGAGCATCCTCAAGCACGATGTGCCGTCTGGTGAATTGGCCGTATCCATAAATGATCAGTTCGCGGATTTTCATTTACGAGCCCCCTCCCCTCTGAGCAGTTCCGCCAAAACGAGTGCCTCGGCTTCACGAATCATGTCCTGCTGCTCTTCTTCGGAGAAATGCCCAAGATGCTTTCGAATGGCTGCATGTCCGTACAGCGGAGCTGCGGCTTCCCTGAATGAACTGTATTGCTCGGTTACATTGAAAAAATCTCTGTAAAAAACGGAATCGAGTTTAAGCCGCTCCTTATCAGCCTGCAGCAGCGTATAATCCGCCATTTTGCCCAGCCATACAAAATCACTGCGCTCTTCTTCTTCCTCGTTAAGAGCCCCAAGCAAATCCTTTATGACCTCCGCATTTTTCAAGTCCGCGGCAAGATCGGTTTTTCCAGATAAAACCACTGTCAAAACGACAGGAACACCTAATCCGCGAACGGTTTCTTTTTCTTCTCTAATGAGGTTCATCACCTGGTCAATTGATTCGATCCCTTCAAGATTGACGGCTGATTCCTCCCACATGATGTCCTGAAGAGGCGCAAACTCAGCGCTTGCCCCTGATTCATTCAGAGTGACCGAGTAACAGCCTTTCCTCCCCGTTTCTTTTCGGTGTCTGCCCTGAAGGTTCCCCGGGTAAATGATGACTGTTTCATCGGAAGGAAGAACCTCCCGTTTGTGGATATGTCCAAGCGCCCAATAATCAAATCCAGCTGCCTCCAGCTCCCTGATTGTGAATGGGCTGTATACATCGTGTTCTTCTGTTCCGCCCTCGAGGGACCCGTGAAGCAATCCGATATGGAACGGAGCGCCGGGCTGTTTTATGTAGTGCTGTGTCATATTTGCTGCAACGGAACGTTCTGGGTAGCTGTATCCGTATAGATGCGCTGCCAATTTTCCCTGCTTATAAAAGGGAAGGCATTCCACTTTTTCATGACTGAATACGCGGACATTTTCGGGCCATTCGACGTGAAGCCACTCCCCGCCAAGATGGTCATGGTTTCCATGGATCGCATATACGGCAATTCCGGCCCGGTTCAGCTTCTCAAACTCTCTTTTCAGCTTTAATTGTGCTTTCAGGCTCCGGTTATCTTCATCGAACAAATCCCCCGCTAAAAGGAGAAAATCTGCTTTTTCCCTGATTGTATAGGAAACCAGATTCGAAAAGCTCGCAAACGTACTTTCTTTCAGACGGTTCAGGATGTTTTCAGGAAGATGCTGAAGCCCTTTAAACGGACTATCAAGATGCAAGTCCGCTGCATGAACAAACTTTATCGATGGCATGGCAATCCCTGCTTTCTAAAGCCTTTCCTTCTATTTTAGCATCACGGATAAGCGAATGCACGTTCTGGATAAAAGTTGAAAAACAGAAGCTTTACAGCCGCTGCTTTCTGCGGCAAAATACTTTTTCCTAGCAAGTGTCCCGGTGTCCGGTCAGGCTGTCTTTTGCTGAGCTTGATTCTTCCAAGCTCAAAAATGACCCCGGCCCTATACCGGAGTCATCTGTAACTGCCATTCATCTTATCTGTCAATTTAGCTCTGTTCACCTTGGCTGTTGATTGCTGTTAGCAGGCGCCCGCTTTCCTCTCCAATCAGCAGCTGCTAAAAATCAACATCAGGCTTTCATTCATTTTAGATTCTATCGCAGCAGATAATAATCCTGTGCATCATAAGCTTTAAAACCGACGGATTCATACAGTTTCAATGCATGTAAATTTTTCGCTTCCACTTCGAGAAAGACAGAACGGCCTTTTGAGGTTTCTTCTGACAGAATGCGGTGCAGAGTTTGGCGGCCGATCCCCTTTTTTTGATGCTTTGGTGAGACGGCAAATCCATAAATCCATGATTCTTTTTCCTTCTCTTCTGCTAACCTGACCTTTCCAACTGCTTCGCCCTTGAATTCAATGATGAAAAATTGCTCCCTATTCTCCAGCTTCACCCGATTCACATACATGTCCGCTTCGATAGGAGTAAAACCAAAGCAATCGATCTCAAGCCCGGTTTCAAATGGGATGTCCTGATCGGTGGATAACCGGAGTGTGACGTCATCTGATGGCGTAAGCGGGCCGCCTTCCCATTTCATTTGATGCTCCGAAAAAACGTAAACGGCCTGAAGCGAGGCAAGGAATTTTTTAGCGGATTCAGAGCTGGAAGGGGCATTTAAAAGAATTTTATGAAATCCCTGCTTCCGAGCCTCCTCCCATGCCTCATTCAGCATGGAAGAGAATAATCCTTTTCTCCGGTACTCAGGCTTTACCATCCCGCACAATTCCGCTTTATTTCCGAATCCATACAGCCCGATAAAGCCGGCTAATTCATTTGAATCGTAAACGAGAAAATCCTGCTTTATGCCATCCTGCCGCCGTTCAAGCATATCCCAATTGAGTTTAAGGCGGATTCCATCCTCCGCTTCACATTCATCCTGAAGATCCCTAATCTCGGATAACTGGTCTTTTGTCAGCATTATATCCCTCCTCATATCTGTTAAAGGGATTCTCGATGTGCCCCGCAAATTCCTTTTTCCAGCAAATACCGTTTATAAACAATCATTTACGATCAAACTCGGTTTTACTGCTTCCTCTCCGCATGCAGGGTTTCACCTCAGCGGAAAAACAAAAAAAGAAGAGGCATCAATCGCCTCCTCCTCCTCCGCCTCCATCTCCGCACCCTCCGTCAAATCCGCCGCCGTCTGAAGAACAGTCTGGTGAGGAATCTCCGGAATAAAAGAAAGGAAATCCTGAATGACTTTCAGTGCCTTTTCTTTTTGGCTGTCCGCTTACCGCTTTTACGATTAGAAAAAATAAAACAATGACAAACCCAATGCCAATCCATTCCATGTGAATACCCCCAGTCCATTTTTCTTAGTCTCTGTTAAACTTGGCTGTTGATTGCAGCTAGCAGGCTTCCGCTGCAATCAACAGGTGTTAAAAATCAACATTATGCTTTAACATAGCCTTTTCTTAAAGAATAGGTACCTGCTATCCGGGAAGACTATCCGGCAGGAAGGTGATGAAAAATGAAAAAGTGGTGGATTGCTCTATTCGCTTCCCTTGTCCTTTTATACGGATGGAATGCAGAAAAGGTTTCATTTTCCATTCATTCGGCAGAGGCGGCCAAAACACCCGATTTCACAGCCAGAGCAAAAAAAGAAGCGGTTAAAGTGTATCCTTTAAGCCAGGTCATGATGGTGAAGCTAATATTTGAACAGACCAAAAAGGACCAGTCACTGAAACAATATCATCTGACACTTGCTGAAGGGCAAAAAACCATTCAGGTGATCGTGGTTATTCATTACAAAACGGGCACCAAAAAGGTTCACTCTGTGCAAGTGCATGAAATGAAATAAGCTTAAAAGGACTGTGTGACAGGTCTTGAAGAGAAGAAATCCCCTTGACGCTTTTTTCAAGGGGATTTTTTGTTTAATTGTGGATTTTACTGATAGATGATCCTAATGGGGCTCAGGAATCCGTTTCTGGATTATTCTAGATATAGTCAAAGTAATTTAATTAAAAATAAATCTATTTTGTTTATTTGTATAAGTTTACTTTACTTTTATAAATAATTAGTTTATATTTTATTCAAGAGGTGATGAGTTATGAAGAAAGATTTTGGAGATACGATATCAAATAAAGTCTATGAATATCGTGTGCTCGCCAGATTGTCTCAACAAGAATTAGCAGAGCGCGTTGGGGTTTCAAAACAAACCATCTTCATAATGGAAAAAGGAAACTATGTTCCAACCTTGCTGTTAGCTTTTCGAATAGCTCAATTTTTCAATGCAGATGTAAATGAAATTTTCACTTATGAGAAAGGGAATGATTCAGATGAAGCCAGATAATCTAACAAATGCACTTTTTTCACCATTAAAAGCATGGGCAGAACAATCAAATGGTCATTCAAACATGCTGATTATAGCAGGTTTGGTACTTGTTTTTGCAGGAGCGGTGCTCATATTCATCTACCAAAATAAAATAGGGAAAGGTGACGAAAGAACCAATCAAATCTATCTTAAAAGTGCTTTCATCATGTTAGGCGGCATTGTTTTATGCGATTTGATCTTCCCGAAAGATTATTTGTGGCAGATTTTCTTTTTATTTAAATATTCCATTGCATTCATTGCTGCAGGTGTATACCTTGCAGTTAGATATAAGAGGGATTTTTTAAACTAACGCTAAACGGGGGATTGGGAATGCTTGTAAAATCAATCACTAAGCAGTATAGGAACTCTGTCGTTTTAAAAGATCTCTCTTTTCATTTCAATCAAGGAGAAATCGTGGGTCTTATCGGGAGAAACGGCGCAGGCAAAAGTACGTTGATGAAAATTTTAGC
The DNA here is from genome assembly GCF_003816055.1 of Bacillus sp. FJAT-42376. NCBI lineage: Bacteria > Bacillati > Bacillota > Bacilli > Caryophanales > Bacillaceae > Bacillus > Bacillus sp. FJAT-42376. The sequence goes on along the minus strand of NZ_CP033906.1, from coordinate 1,530,112 downwards.
GCAAACGATTCAATCTTATGATGGTTCCGTTTTCGATAATCATCAAGTCGGATACTTAATTGAAGAACCAAAACTATTTCGTAATAAGACGGGACTATTTCACCTAACTTATTTTACAGAAATATACGGGAACACGTTCAAATTAAACGAATATGAAGGGCTCTTACGAAACTTGGATCTATTTGATGTGCTGCATAAAAAGGTGAAAGAATATTCCCTTGGAATGAGGCAGAAGTTAGGGATTGTTATTAGCCTGCTAAACCATCCAAGCTACATCATCTTGGATGAACCTACTAACGGCATGGATGTGGAAACGTCTTTTGAGGTTTTGCAGGAATTGAGAAGAATGGCTGATGAACGAAATGTCGGTATTTTAATTTCCAGCCATAAATTAGAGGATATTGAAGAAATTTGTAATCGGGTTTTATTTTTAGAAAATGGAAAAATTACTGAGGAACAGAGTTTATTAAAAGCTGAGCAAAAAAGAACAGTTACGCTAGTCTTCAATCATTCGGCTGATGTAACTGCATTTGCTTCAAAACAACACTTTGGGGACTTGATCCGCTTAGGGGACAAGGATATTCAGATTGAGACTGCTGCTGAAAACGCTGAGATTTTCGAAATGATCAATCTGCTTGGCATTCAGCTCATTGATTTTACTGCGGAGAAGAAAACCCTCCGCAGTATATATATGAACAAAGCGAGAGGTGAATAAAGTGATACTTCGTATTAACAGATATGTGATTCATAACCTGAAAGATTTGATTAAGAGCGGTTATCTGTTTGCTGGCTTGATTGCTGCTTGTGTGCCTGCTATCGTTATGACTTCCTTTATCCTAAACGGAAATAAGCCCTTTACCATCAAACATGTTTCTAATTTTTATTGTATGTTAGGAATGCTTGCTGCCGTCTTAATGCCGCTGTCCTTTATCAATAGAGATTACTCGGCAAAAACGATTTCTCTTATTAATAACTTAGTGCAGAATAGAAGAAACTATGTCTTGGCTAATGGTTTCATCGCTCTTTCAATCGGTTTACTTTACACAATGACAGGTATTGTTCTGCTTCTAATGACGAAATTACTTGGTGTTCCAGGTGACTTAAAAATCTCTTTTTTGGCCGGGTTCTCTGTGAATATCTTACTCTTGGTAATGGCATATTTCTTATTTGGCTACCTTCTGTTCTTATATGGCCTTCGCAGTGGTGCGGTTTATGGAATCTTAACAGCCACTATGTTGTTTTTCCCTAATGCCTTGGCCAATGCCAAGGGTTTGATCGAAAACAAATTCCTTTCAGAGTTGATTGAGAATTTCCCTGGTTATTTCTTTCCAATCATGGTCGGGTCAAATCCACTCTCTCCCCTGCAATATACGATAGGCCTTCTTACTTTCATCGTTTTATTTGCAGTTGTCCTTAGAAAGAGCGGAAGAATAGAAGGATAAGGAGTATGTTCATTCCGTAACATAGTCTTCACATACAGCAGCAGAAAATCTTTCGAAGTGTGGCCTTGACCTTTTAAGGGGCATGCATTGTCCTTCATTCAACAAAGCATGCCCCTTCCGTTAATGGTCTTTCCCGATGCTAATCGCTTTCTTGATATCCTTCAGCGAGCTTGAGCTTCCATACATGAGCACCCCGCCTTTGTATACACGGGAACCGAAATAAGCAAGCAGATAAATGGACGCGGCCAGAATAAAGATGGACAGCCCCACCTGCCAGAACGGAACATCCAGCATCCCCACTCTCAGGAACATGATCATCGGAGCAAAGAATGGAATAAAGGATGTAACCGTTACGAACGTATTATCGGGGTTGCCAAGATTGAACATGGCAATCAGAAAGCCCGCGACGACAATTAATATCATTGGGGTAATCATCTGCTGAACGTCTTCGATTCTGCTGACAAGCGAGCCAAGGAACGCAGCCAGTGTGGCAAAAAGGAAATAGCCGAGAAGGAAGAAAATGACGCAATACGCGATGGTAGCAGGAGACGTATTGGAAATTCCCATCACACCGCCGCTCATCGCATCAATCTGAGCCATTTTATCTTTGACAGCTAAGAATCCGACACCGATCATGATTGCAAGCTGGGTTAAACTGACGAGAGCAATCCCTAGTATTTTTGCGAACATCTGCTGAATCGGCGAGATGCTTGAAATCAGTATTTCCATCACTCGTGAAGATTTTTCGGTCGCTACCTCCATGGCAATCATGCTGGCATACGTAATGACAGAGAAATAAATGACAAACAGCATCACATATACGAGCCCCCGCGCCTGATTCAATTCTTCCTCAGACTTTGCGTTTTCCTGAAGGGCGATTCTTTCCATCTCTACCGGTGCCAGAAGCTTTGAAATCCGGGCAGCATCCACACCGAGCTTTTCTGTTCCTACCGCAACTTTCGTCTGCTGAAGCGACTGATCAAGACTGTAGGCGAATCCGGAATCAACGACTGATTCTGCATAAAACGTCCCCTCCGGCAAGCCTTCTTCATCACTTTTCAGCACCACATAAGCATCAAGCTTTCCGTCGAGTACCTGCTTTTTAAGAGCGGCTTCCTTTTCAGAAGACGGCTTTATCTCCAGATCTTGATCAAGTGCTTCTGCATTTTGGCGGAATGGTTCAAACAGCTTCCCTGTTTCATCAATCACCGCTATTTGTTTCGGTTCATTTTTATTGAAGATTTCCATTACACTTTGCAGATTGGAAATCCCCAAAATGAGCAACAGCGAAATTCCCGTTGTAATCAGGAATGATTTAGATTTGATTTTGTTCAAGTATGTAAACATCATCACAACCCAGAATTTACGCATAGGAGGCACCTACCTTCTCAATGAAAATATCGTTCAGGGATGGCTCTTCGAGAACAAATTTGCGGATAAACCCCTTATTTTGAATGGAAGCCAGTATGTCCTGGGAAATTTCTTCGCCGGTCACCTGCAGCCTGATTCCCTCCGATGTTTTCTTATGCTTGACAACTCCGGGCAGTTCACCGAGAAACGTTAAATCAAAATCCGCATGGATGTTGACGTTTTTCTTCCCGAAGGACCGTTTGATCTCCTTTAAGCCTCCATGGACAACCGGCTTCCCTTTATGCATGATGCATAAATGATTGCACAGTTCCTCCACATGCTCCATTCTGTGGCTGGAAAAAACAATTGATGTTCCCTGCTGTCTTAATTCTTCAACCGCTTCTTTTAATAGCTCGACATTGACCGGATCAAGACCAGAAAACGGCTCATCGAGGATCAGCAGCTTCGGCTTATGAAGAACCGCGGTAATAAACTGGATTTTCTGCTGATTGCCCTTTGATAGTTCCTCTACTCTCTTATTTAAATATTCGGGCACTTTAAATCGGTCAAGCCAGCGTATCAGTTCTTTTTCCGATTCGTGCCTGTGCATCCCTTTTAATTTAGCTAAATAAACGAGCTGATCTTTTACCTTCAGCTTTGGGTAAAGACCTCTTTCTTCCGGCAAATAGCCGATCTGGTCCGTTGTTTTGTAAGTAATCGGATCGCCCTGCCAGCTGATTTCACCTGCACTTTGATTCAAGAGACCTAAAACCATCCGGAACGTTGTTGTTTTCCCTGCTCCATTCGCTCCTAAAAAGCCGAAAATTTCTTTTTCCGGTATATTGAGAGTCAAGTTATTCACAGCGGTATGAGTGCCAAAATTCTTCGTTACTCCTTTTATAAGTAAAGCCATTCGAATCCCTCCTTCACCTGTATTACGAAGCAATTGGAAATAAGTTTCATTTTCATCTTAATCCATTGATTCCAAAGTTAGAAGAAGGATTTTTGCAGGCTGTTTCCGAAATAGTAATAGACTAAAACACAAAGGAGATGCAGCAATGGGGATGTACTACTTAACCGTATTTGAAAAAAACGGAGAAAAGCTGCTGGACGAAAGCTTTGAAGCAGCGAACGATCAGGAAGCAAAGGATCTCGGCTATCAAAAACTTGAGGAAAAAAATTATACAAAGAAAACGCACCGCTGTGTGAACGCCGGCGGTAAAATGGTGTTATTTGAACGGTAGAAACAGGAACGGGGCCGGGACATAACAAGATGAATGATCCACAAAAACGAATCCTAGTTCGATTCTTCTGCCCGTTGGCATAGAATACCTTTCTTGGTTTTATCATCAGGTAAGCCGTTCCATTACGCTCCAGACACTCGCTTTCCGCGGGGAGGAAGATGAGCCTGCGGGGTCTCATCCTTTCCTCTGCATCCCGCAGGAGTCGAGTGCTTCCGCTTCATTCCACTCGTTTTAAAACATGTAAAATGTACAGAAAATACAAACAAAACCCGAACGATAAGGCGATCGATTCACGAACCTCCCGCCTAATTGTTCGGGTTTATCTTGGGCTTAAATACTTCTGTACCAGCCTCTTTTTCATTCGATGTCTGTTCTTTATTCTGATTTTTCCCACCTGTTTAAAATCGCGGCATTCGCGGCATTGCCGATGACATTCAGGGAGGTTCGGAATCCGTCTGTCAGCCTGTCAACCCCTGCTACCATGGCAATGGCTTCAAGGGGAAGATTGGCAGCGGCAAGCACGGTTGTCATCATAATAATGCCGGCACCGGGTACTCCCGCTGTACTGAATGAAACGAGAAGAGCACTGATGAATACAGCAGCAATGAGAGAAGGCGTGATGGCCACATCAAACAGCTGCGCAACAAATAGGGCGTTGAACCCTTGAAAAACGGCCGCTCCGTCTCGTTTGACCGCTGTCCCGAATGGGAGGGCGAAGCTTGCGAGCATTTTGTTCATCTTGTAGCGTTCCTGAATATTTTCCATTGCAACAGGCAGGGCAGCATTGGAGCTTGCTGTCCCAAACGCGAGAATAAATGCAGGAGACAGGCTCTGGAAAAAGGCTTTCGGCCTTGCACCTGCTGCCAGCAAAATCAGAGCGTATAGTCCGATCATCAGGAAAATAGCAAGAAGCAGCCCGATGACATAGAGTCCGAGCTTTGAAATAATGTCCAGACCCTGAGTTGCTGTGACGGATGCGATTAGCGCAAAAACTCCAACAGGTGCAGCCTTTAAGATGATTTGCAGAATTTTTTCTGTAATGGCATACAGGCTTTCAATAAAGGAAACAAAAGGTCTGCCTTTCTCTGCACTGATCATGTTTATAGCTGCACCGATCAAAATAGCCGAAATAATAACCTGTAAAAGATTCGCTTCTGCGAGGGCTTCAAAAGGATTCATCGGGACAATGCTGACAAGCCACTCCAGAATGCTTTGAGACTTCTCGGCTTTTGCCTCAGCCCCCTGAAGGCCGCTGACCCCGGCCCCCGGTTTCAGGATGGCAGCGACGAGCAGTCCGGCGCCTAGCGCAATGATACTCGTTACGATATAAAGCGGAACGAGCTTGACTGTGTAGGCACCAACCTTTCCAGTACCCTTTAAGCTGGTTAAGCCTATAATTAGAGAAGCAAAAACGACCGGAACGACGATAAACTGGATAATCCGGATAAATGCTTGGCCTACCGGTGAGAAGAAGTAGGTATCAACCGGCTTGACCGCACTGGGAAACAGGAGATTGAGCAGCAGTCCTACTGCAATTCCTGATACCAGGCCAATTAAAATCTTAGTGGACAGCTTCATAAAACCAACCTTTCTTATCGACTTAGTATTCATTTTGTGATCATACCATCTAGTAAGGGCCTGAGTCCCCTTTTTTGCTTGAGGGAATTTGTGGTGCTCCTTCGTATCATTTCCTGAGTAGCCGGTCCGTTATCCAAGTCAGTAACACCAGCCTCTTAAAAAGAGCATAAAAAAAGCCCCACTCATTAAGAATGGAGCCTTTGCACAGCTTTTACTTCCCTGAAAACTGCGGCTGGCGCTTTTCCAGGAACGAAGAGATGCCTTCTTTGTGATCCCTTGTCTGTCTCATTTTATACTGGGACGAGGTTTCCAGGCTAAGCATTTTCTCAAGCTGGCCCGCGCTTCTCGACGTGTAGATCCGCTTCGTTTCAATCATCGCCGCAACCGGTTTCTCCAGCCATTCCGAGATTTTCTCTTCTGCTGCCGCCCTTAAATCGCCGGATACCATTTGATCAATGAGACCATGCGCCCGCGCTTCTTCTGCAGAAAGTCTTCTGCCTTCCCAGATCATCTGTTTTGCTTTCGTTTCACCAAGGCGTTTTTCCATGAAGAAATGTCCGCCGCCGTCCGGAATTAAGCCAATTCCGATAAAGTTCATCGACAGAATGGCCGTCTCATGGGCCATAACATGATCGGTTGCAAGGGCAAGGCTGAAGCCAAGGCCTGCAGCCGCTCCGTGAATCGCGCTGATTGTGAGTTTCGGCATCGTGTACAGCTCGACAATCATTTGTGAAATAGTGTGCATGACGGAGGAAAAAGCGGATTCATCCATATTCGACAGCATGGACTTAATATCTCCTCCAGATGAGAAGCCCCTCCCTGCTCCGGTAAGAATCAGAACATCTGCTTCACTGTCGCGGACTTCCTTAAATGCGGCCAAAAGTTCACTCAGCATTTCGCTGTCCATGGCATTCAAAACATCCGGTCTGTTCAATTCAATTTTTGCAATCCGTCCTTCATACGATACGTTTACTGTTTTCATTGCTGCATCCCCTTTAGTTTAGTCGTTCAATGATTGTTGCGACAGCCATTCCATGGCCTATACAAATCGTTAGCAGTCCGTAGCGGCCGTTTCTTCTTTCAAGTTCGTGAAGCAAAGTGGTCATCAGTTTGACACCTGTCGCTCCGAGCGGATGGCCAAGTGCGATCGCTCCTCCGTTTACATTCACTTTCTCTCTGTCCGGGCCCAATTCCTTCATCCAGGCTAATACGACCGGTGCAAAAGCTTCGTTGATTTCGAAAAGATCGATATCCTTCATCGAGAGACCTGCTTTATCGAGTACCTTTCTGGTCGCCGGAATCACGCCGTCCAGCATCAAAACCGGATCGGAGCCGACCACTGTATTGGCCACGATTTTTGCCCTCGGCTTGAGTCCGAGCTCAAGCGCCTTGTTTTTTTCCATCAGCAGAAGAGCGGCCGCTCCATCGCTCATCTGACTGGCGTTCCCTGCCGTGATGACCCCATTTTCTTTGAAAACGGGCTTTAGTGCCGCCAGTGCTTCAAGCGATGTATCGGGACGGGGACCTTCATCCTTCGTGACCGAAACGGTATTCCCTTCACGATCCAGTCCCTCTATGTCGTGAATTTCCCTTGCAAAGCGGCCCTCTTTTTGTGCGGCCAGCGCCTTCTGATGGCTTTCAAATGAGAACCGGTCCAGTTCGACCCGTGTCAGGCTGTATTTTTCGGCTATAAGCTCTGCTGACACACCCTGATGGACAAACTCATATTTCTCTTTCAGCGAAGCAGGAATCGTCTCATCGTTCCCATCGCTCAGAATCGGAACCTTCGTCATGCTTTCCACTCCGGCGGCGACTGTGATGTCCATGTCCCCGGACATAATTTCCTGACAGGCGAACTGAATGGCCTGAAGACCGGAGCCGCACATCCGGTTCAGCTGAACGGACGGCACCGTCACAGGAAAGCCTGCATCCAGTGCGGCGAGCCGCCCGATATTCAGGCCCTGCTCTCCAATCGGGCTGACACAGCCCATCACCACGTCTTCAATCCATCTGGGATCCAGCCCGGACCGATTTGATAATTCCTTTAAGATCCCTGAGGCAAGGTGCACCGGATGCGTTTCCCGGAAAACCCCCTTTCTCCTTCCGGCAGGAGTCCTTACAGCTTCCACGATGACGGCTTCTCTTGTCATTGCTTACTCGTCTCCCTCTGTTCGGTATAATGATAAAACCCTCTTCCGGTCTTCCTTCCATAGTGGCCCGCTTCCACAAGCTTCCGCAAAATCTGCGGCGGCAAAAAGCGGTCTCCATAAGCGGATGCCATTCCCTCGCTTACAAACAGCATCGTATCAAGACCGACAAGATCGGCGAGCTCCAGAGGTCCCATCGGGTAATTCAATCCCAACCGAATGGCTTTATCAATATCCCTGGCTTCGGCAATATTTTCCTCATACATGCGCATGCACTCCAGCATATGGGCCGCAATGGCCCTTGTTGTTACAAAGCCTTGGCGGTCCTTCACAACAACGGTTTCCTTCCCGATTTCATGGGAGAATTCTTTTACAAGCCCAATGGTTTCAGGAGATGTATCTTCTCCCTGAACGAGTTCAATCAGCTTCATCACCGGCGCCGGGTTGAACCAGTGCATGCCGAGCACTTTTTCAGGCCGGCTTGTAGCAGCCGCGATTGCGGTTACGCTCAATTCGGATGTGTTCGTTGCCAGAATCGCTTCCGGGGGAGCAAGACGGTCCAGCTCTTCAAAAACGAGTTTTTTCAAAGAAAGGGCCTCCGGAACCGCTTCGATGACGAGATCTGCATCTTTAACCGCTGACCATACATCCTGTGCGGGGCGGATATGCTCCATCACGGTGAATACGACGTCCGCATCCATCGTTCCTGCCTTGACGAAGCGCTGCAGGCTCTCCTCAATCGAAGCCTGCGCCTTTTTCAAAGATTCCTTAGAAGAATCATAGAGAGCAACCCGTTTCCCGCCCATGGCAAGAGACTGGGCAATTCCGCTTCCCATCAATCCCGCTCCTATCACCGCTACCTTTGCCAGACTCATTCCCTTCTCCCCCTCGCTATAATCCCATCTTTTTAGCAATAATCGATTTCATGATTTCATTCGTCCCGGCATATATGGCCATAACGGGAATATCACGGTACCTTCTCGCCACCTCATATTCTTCCATATAGCCATATCCTCCGTGGAGCTGCATGCCTTCTGCCGCAATCCGCTTCGCCATTTCCGTCAGCCACCACTTGGCCATGGAAACCTTTTGCACCGCATCTTTTCCGTCCATGTGCTCCTGGATCGCTTCATTTAGAAAAGACCGGCCGATTTGAACCTCTGTTGCCATCTCTGCCAGACGGAACTGAATCGTTTGAAGCTTGCTGATCGGTTTTCCGAAAGCCTCCCGCTCTTTCACATAAGCAGAAGTGAGCTCCAGAATTTTTTCAGCCGAAGCCTGCGCGCAAATCCCTACCAGCAGACGCTCCTGCTGAAGCATTTCCATTAAGTAATAGAACCCTTTTCCTTCCTCCCCAAGGAGATTTTCAGCGGGCACCATTGCATCTTCGAAGTAAAGCTCAGCCGTATCCTGTGCATGGAGACCGACTTTGTCCAGCTTCTTTCCTTTATGAAAACCAACCGTATCTTTTTCCACCGCGATCAGGCTGATGCCCTTGTGCGCGGGAACGGCACGGGGATCCGTTTTGCATACCACAATCACAAGGTCGGCATGAATGCCATTCGTTATAAACGTTTTCTGCCCATTCAGCCTGTAAGAATTGCCCTCTTTTACTGCCGTTGTTTTAATTCCTGCCAGGTCCGATCCCGCACCCGGCTCCGTCATCGCAATGGCGGTAATGATATCCCCCGTCACACAGCCGGGCAGCCACCGCCGTTTCTGTTCCGGCGTGCCATATTCCTTTATGTACGGAACCGTGATGTCACTGTGGAGGCCAAATCCGATCAGGCTTGAACCGACTCTTTCCATTTCTTCATTTAAAATCACGGTGTACCCGAAATCCGCGTTCAGTCCGCCGTATTCCTCCTCCACCCATGGACAGAGATACCCCTCCCGGCCTGCCTTCATCCAAAAATCTCTTGGAATGATCCGGTCTTTTTCCCATTGATTGTAGTAAGGGACGGCTTCTTTCTGCAAAAACTTTTTTAAAGAGCTTCTGAATATCGCATGTTCTTCTTTCACGTAAGTCGCTGCTGTCATGGTTTCCCATCCCTTCTGTTATGCTTCTGTGTGTGCTGCAAGCTGTTCTCTAAGCATGAATTTCTGAATTTTTCCGCTGGCGTTTCTTGGCAATTGATCGGTGAAGATATATTTCCGCGGACGTTTGTATGCTGCAAGACGGCTTCCATTTTTGCAAAAAGCCTCCAGGTCATCTTCTGTCAGATCAGGATTCTTTTTCACAATATATGCCACCACGGTCTCGCCCCATTTATCGTCGGGCTCTCCTAAAACGGCCGCATCCAGAACGCCTTCATGCTCATGAAGCGCATCCTCTACCTCACGCGGATACACATTCTCCCCGCCGCTGATAATCATGTCATGAAGCCGGTCCGCGACAAATAAATACCCGTCCTTATCCAGGTAGCCTAAATCACCGGAATGATACCAGCCCTTGTACAAGGCCTTTTCGCTTGCATCCGGGCGCTGATGATAACCAGCCATAATGGACGGGCCCTTGACCAGAATTTCTCCCACTTCATAAGGTTCAAGCCGGTCATCCGGTTCAGAAGGTCCTTCTTCATTGGGACGGACGATAATCAGCTCATGTCCGAAGCAGACTCTTCCGGCGGATCCGGCCTTCGAAAGCTGCTCATCCTCCGCCAGGAACGTCACGGCCGGCCCCATTTCCGTCATTCCGTATGCCTGGACAAAATCGATCCCCACCGTTTCTTTCAATGCTTTGACAAGAACCGGTGCCATTGGAGCTGCACCATACAGGCCAACACGCATACTTGAAAAATCCGCGGCTTTCAAATCTTCCTGCAGGAGCATATTCCACATCGTCGGGGCTCCGAACATAATCGTAATCTGATCCTTTTTGATCACATCCAGTACTTGCTTCGGGTCGAAATGGTGGATAATGACGTTTTTAGCCCCAATCAGTACCCTCGGTAAAAAACTGCAATGAAGTTCGGCACAATGGAACATTGGGGCTGCCACAAGACCGCAGTCGTTCGGAGTCAGTCTGAGCGCCATCGCACAGACCATCGCCTGATCAATCATATCTCGGTGTCTGTGCAGCACCCCTTTAGGCCGGCCGGTCGTCCCGCTTGTATACATAATGGCATACAGGTCATCCTCGTTTACATCCGCCTCCACTTCAGAAGCAGGGGCTTCTTTGACCTTTTCCCGGTAATAGGATGCATAGGAAGGCTGACCGGCATCAATCGACCAGAACAGCGTATGGGGGAACTGCTCATGCAGCGCATCGATCTCGGCTTCCAGCGCTTTTTCAAACAGAACGAGCTTCGGGGAACAATCTGTTAAGATGAAC